>CAXTJU010000001.1:0-103840 GCA_964244655.1 uncultured Acetobacteraceae bacterium
AGATGGGCCACCCGATCGCCTTCCAGGCCGCCGCCCGCCTGGCCGAGATCACGCCCGACGGCATGGACCGGGTGTTCTTCACCAACTCCGGCAGCGAGGCGGCAGACACGGCGCTGAAGATCGCGCTGGCCTACCACCGGGCGCGCGGCGAGGCCGGCCGGGTGCGGCTGGTCGGGCGGGAGCGCGGCTACCACGGCGTCGGCTTCGGCGGCATGTCGGTGGGCGGCATCGGCACCAACCGCAAGCAGTTCGGCGCCATGCTGCCCTACGTGGACCACCTGCCCCACACGCTGGACCTGGCCCGCAACGCCTTCAGCCCGGGGCTGCCCGCGCACGGGGCGGAGCGCGCCGACGCGCTGGAGGCCCTGGTGGCGCTGCACGGCGCGGAAACCATCGCGGCGGTGATGGTGGAGCCGGTGGCCGGCTCCACCGGGGTGCTGCCGCCGCCCGAGGGCTACCTGCGCCGGCTGCGCGACCTCTGCACCCGGCACGGCATCCTGCTGATCTACGACGAGGTGATCACCGGCTTCGGCCGCCTCGGCACCAATTTCGGCGCCGAGCGGCTGGGCGTGGTCCCGGACATCATGACCATGGCCAAGGGCCTGACCAACGCGGCGGTGCCGATGGGGGCGGTGGCCGTGGCGAACGGCATCTACGACGCGGTGGTGCACGGCGCGCCGGACGGCATCGAGCTGTTCCACGGCTACACCTATTCCGGCCACCCGCTGGCTTGTGCGGCGGCGATCGCGGCCATGGACCTGCACCGGGCGGAGGACCTGCCCGGCCGGGTGCGGGCGATCGAGCCCTATTGGCAGCGCGCGGTGCACGGGCTGCGCGGCCTGCCCAACGTGGCCGACATCCGCGATTGCGGGCTGATCGCCGGGTTCGAGCTGACGCCGCGCGCGGGCCAGCCGACCGACCGCGCCGTGCGGGTGTTCGGCCGCTGCTTCGACGCGGGCCTGCTGGTGCGCACCACGGGCGACATCGTGGTGCTGTCCCCGCCGCTGATCGCGGAGCGGGCGCACGTGGACCGCATGGTGGAGACGCTGGGCGAGGCGATCCGGGCGGAGGCGGCTTGAGCCCGCCGGTCCGCCGCGCCGCCGAGGGGGCCGCCTGATCCTGCCTGCCCCTGCCCTGTCCCGACTGCCGGAGCATCCCATGCCGACCATGACCACCGCGCGGGCGCGCGCCGCCCTGCTGGCCGCCGCCCTCCTGGCGCCCATCCCCGCCTTCGCCCACGCCCAGCTGCGCTCGGCGCAGCCCCCGGTGGGCGGCAGCGCCCCCGCCGGCGTGCAGGACCTCCGCATCACCTACAGCCAGGGGGTCGAGCCGCGACTCTGCCAGGTCGCGGTCACGGGGCCGGGCGGCAAGCCGGTCGAGGCCGCCCAGCCCGCCACCGACCCGGCCGACGCCAAGACCCTGGTCGTGCACCTGCCCCAGGCCCTGCCGCCCGGCGCATACGCCGTGCGGTGGCATGCGACGACGGTGGACACCCACAAGACGGAGGGAAGCTACGGCTTCACGCTCACGCCATGAGCCGCGCCCTGCTCGCCAGCCTCGTCCTGGCCGCCGCCTTGGCAGTGCTGGCGCCGGCCGCTTCGGCGCAGCCGGCCGCGGTGCAGGCGCAGGACGCCTGGGCGCGCGCCACGCCGCCGCACGCCTCGACCGGCGTCGTTTACCTGACGCTGACCAGCCCAGCCGGCGACCGGCTGACCGGCGCGTCGTCGCCCGCGGCCGGCCGGGCGTCGGTGCACGAGATGCGGATGGACGGCGCCGTCATGCGCATGGCGGCGGTGCCGGGCGGCCTCGCCCTGCCGCCCGGCCAGGCCGTGGCGCTGGCGCCCGGCGGCACTCACATCATGCTGGAGGGGCTGAAGGCGCCGCTGCGGCTGGGCGAGAGCGTGCCGGTCCACCTCACCTTCCAGACCGCGCCGCCGCTCGACATCCAGGCGCGCATCCGCCCCGCCGGCGCCAAGGCCGCCGGCGACGCGATGCCGGGCATGGAGCAGTAGCATGGACCGCCACCTAGTCCTGACGGCGTCCGTGATGCTGGCGGCGGTGCTCGGCGGCGCCGGCGCTGTGGTCGTGCCGCGCCTGCTCGCCCCCACCCAGGCGGCCGCGCGCATCGGCGGCCCGTTCCAGCTGACCGACGGCGACGGCCGCAGCGTCAGCGAGGCGAGCTTCCGCGGCAAGTGGATGCTGGTGTATTTCGGCTACACCCACTGCCCCGACGCCTGCCCCACCGCCTTGCAGGACATCGCCGACACGCTCGACCTGTTGCCCCCGGCCGGGCGCGCCGGGGTGGTGCCGCTGTTCATCACGGTGGACCCGGCGCGCGACACCCCCGCCGTGATGAAGGACTACGCCGCCGCCTTCGGCCCCGCCATCGTGCCGCTGTCCGGCAGCCAGGACGCGATCACCCGGGTCGAGCAGCAATACCGCGTCTATGCCGCTAAGCACCCGACGCAGGACGGCGACTACGAGATGGACCACTCCTCGGTGATCTACCTGATGGACCCGCAGGGCCGCTTCGTGGCCAACTTCACCCATGAGAGCAGCCCCAAGGACATGGCGGACAAGCTGAGGCAGCTGGGCGCATGAGCGCGCGGCGCGCGGCGCTGCTGGGCGGGGTGCTGCTGGCCGCCGCCGCCGGGTTCGCGGCCGCCTCGTCCTGGCCGCCGCCGCGCCCGGCCGCCTGGGGGATCGATGACCCGGCGCAGGTGGCGCTAGGCCGGCGCGTCTATGCCGCCACCTGCGCGTCCTGCCACGGCGGGCAGTTGCAAGGCCAGCCGGTGTGGTGGCAACCCGGCGCGGACGGGATGCTGCCCGCGCCCCCGCACGACCCGAGCGGCCACACCTGGCAGCACTCGGACGCCGAGCTGCACGAGCTGGTGGCGCACGGCGTGGCGGCGTTCGCCGCCCCGGGCTACCGCAGCGCCATGCCGGCCTACGCGGGCCGGCTGAGCGAGCGCGAGATCACGGCCAGCCTCGCCTACATCAGGAGCACCTGGCCGCCGGACATCCGCGCCTATCAGGCGGCGCAGAACCCGGGCGGCCCCTCGCTCGCCGACCTGCCGGGCGAGTGGCACTTCCCAGCGACGTGCAACTACCACCTCGGGCCGCCGCGAACGCTGTGAGGGCGGCTTACTGTTCTCGCCACGGATCGCGGAAGCAGGCGGCCCAGGTTTGCGGATTGTTGAGGCGTCAGCAACCGATTTCTGCTAACCTGGCTAGTGCCATGCCGTAGCCGCTCCCGGATTTCCATGCCAAAACTTTGTTCGCACGCACTCGCTGTTTTGCTTGCCGCCTTTGTGGCCATTTCGACAAGTGCGTCCTCTTGGGCAGGCGACGGCTTCTCCCAATGCCCTGATCAGCCAACGAACCCCTCTCTAATTCCTGGCGTTTCTTGGGATGCTTGGCGTGTCTTGCTGAAGCAGGACTGGACCGCGGGGCAACTCCGACAGCCCGGGTGGTTCGACACGGATGCCATGACTGCAGCGGCGTCGGGCACGCCGCTCGACACTGGTTACGGCCGCAACGAACGAAGCACACCCTTTGAACCGCTCTGGCCCGCCACACCGGAACAGGAGATGGCCTACCGCCAGGCGGCGTCATACTACCACGGCGGACTCTGGGCTGATGCCGTGCGCAGTTTCGACGCCATTGCATCCAGCCCATCGCCCTATGCCGCCGCCGCCGCTTATTCCGCCGCCCGTGCGGCGCTGAATGATGGTGCATTCCCCCAAGGCATCCAGCGTGTCGCAGCGATCCTGGCCGACCCTGGCAAGCAACAAATGCATCAGGCTGCCCATCACCTGATCGGCACCTTGGCCGGCATCACGGACGCTTCCCCTCTGCTCGCCGCGCGCCTGCTGGAGATCTCGCATCTGTTGATGGCGCCCCAGCGCCTCCGTTGCGGTGATTTTGCTCTGAGAAGCCTCGCATTCGAAGCCGGTGACGATTTGCAGTTCTTGCTCCGATTCGCCTACCCGACAAACCGCTGGGACAATGGGCCGACCTGGAGCCCGCATCGGCGTGCCGTGTTCACGACCGTTGCCAAGCTCGATCCCGTGATTGACCTGGCCCGCACGCTCGCCGCGCCAACTTCCTTCATCGGAGAGCGAGCCTGGACTGAGCCGTTTTACCCGCAAGCTGTTCTGCTGCCCGGGTTCCGGATCGACGACCAGCCCGATGTGGCAAGCGCCAACGCCGATGCGGCGGCCTTGACTGCCCACGCGCGAGAGATGGCTGTGACGACTGGCAGCCCGTTATGGGCCTACGCCCTCGCGTCGCGGACAACCGAGATGACCGATCTGCCGACGATCCAGGCGGCGCGGCTCGCATTGGAGTCCACGAATCTTGATGGTGCGGAAGCCACGTTGGACAAAGGGATCGCGGCGCAGGAAGCGCGCATGCTGCTGATGGCCGGGCGTGGGGACGAAGCCTTTGCGTTGGGCCATGACGACTTGGCAAGAAGGGGTGGGTCGTCTTTCGGGCCTGCCGACATCCGCGGTTTCTTGAGTGACGGCGGCATACGCTATCTTCTGGCCCACCGTGGTCTGGCAGGAGCGCGGCGTTGGGCTCAACTTGCCTACCTTGACAACCCTTACGCAGGCAGTTCGCTCAGCACATTCATCCCAGCCTTGGCGACCAGCTGGGCCGAGGTCCTGAAAGCTGGGGCAAGCCAGCCTGGGAAAGCCTCAGAAGCTCTGCCTGACGCTTCTGCGAGCGCGCTGGACCTGCTTTCCGCGGATCGCCTTGCAGCGTTGGCGCGAACGCCCGGGCTGTCGGCTGCATGGCGCCGCCCACTGCTCTCGTCGGCTTGGGTGCGTTATTACATGCTTGGCCACAGTGCAGCCTTTTACGCCCTTTTCCCCGATGTCCGCGCCGCCTTTCCGGAAATCGTCGCCGACCTCGATGCCATAGATCGTGCATGGCTTGCCTCGACGCGGCGGCATCTGGTCACCCGGCTTCTGCTTCGCCTGCCGGGGCTGTCGCCGCGGGTCATCTGGGCACGCGGCCCTCCTGGAGGCTTTGAGTCCCAGAACAGGCCGACTGACTTGTTCTCGATCAACAGCTTTGATCCGAACGATGGCAATTGGTGGTGCCCCATCGATCCTGCCCGGGCACGCCGGGACGCTTTCGCCCAGAGCTTTGCCAGCCAGCTCTCCCGCGACTTTTGGCCAGTGGCGAGCAGCTTTGCAAGCTTGTGGCCAAGTGGCAGCTTGCCTGCGGGAAGCGAGTCTGTGGATGAACTCGCAAGCAGCTGGCTGTCGTGGCATCCCCTGTTCAAGGACAGCGACCCGGGCGAACTCGACCGTTTGTCCAAGGTTGCCAGCGGCCCCGCAAGGCTGTCAGCCGAGGCGGTTACTTGGGCAAAGGAGTCGAATTGGTTGACCCGTTGGCTGGGCTGGGATCGCGACCTGCCTGAGACGCTGGCCCTGGCCGTTCGGGCCACGCGGTACGGGTGCCGGCGGGCAGACCCGCTGGGTCCCTCCTCCCGCGAAGCCTGGCAGGCCCTTCATCACCTTTACCCGCAGACCGAGTGGGCGCAGCGCACGCCATACTGGTTTCAGGAAAACTGACGACCGGAATGGCCGTGATCAAACGAGAAACACTGGACCAACCGGACGTGCGGCATCTGCTTGACCAGGCCGATGCGCGGTCTGCCTCCCTCTATGCAACAAAGAGCCGTTTCGGATCGACCGTGACTGACCTTCTGTCGCAAGGGATTCAGCTTTTCGTCGCCCGCCAGGACGGCCGAGCAGTTGGTTGCGGAGGCTATGTCCCCGTTGCGGACTGTATGGGTGAACTGAAACGGATTTTCGTTGTGCCAGAAGCGCGAGGACAGGGTATCGGTCGGCAGGTCGTCATCGCGATCGAGCAGGCCGCCGCAGCGCAGGGCCTGGGCGACATGCTCCTCGAAACGGGCGTCAAGTCGGTCGAGGCAATCGGGTTGTACCATCGGCTCGGCTACACCGAACGCGGCCCTTTCGGCTCCCACCGTCTGGACCCGTTGAGCATCTTTATGGAGAAGCAGCTTACTCCGGCATAACCAGCTTCGCTCAAGGGGGACCGGCGGACTGCCGAACCGGAACCGTGGCGATGTCGGACGGCTCCAGCAAGCGCCCGTTGATTGCCATGAGCGGCTCACTCTTGTCGGTGTCTGTCCAATGCGTCACGCACCCGCAACCGCGGCAACGGTGGAAGTCCAACATGCGGTCGCCCCATGAATAGGCTTCCGTCGCGTCAGGGTCGCATGCCAGGCGCACCTGATCCGGCCGGTAATACGCCCATCGGACCCCGTAGCGCCGGCATATGGAACATCGGCACTCGTTGAGGTGGTCCGGTGGCGACTCGAGTGCGAGGCGAACCGCACCGCAATGGCAGGATGCCGTCAGCATCGCCTCACCCCGCCGTCCCATCCCCATGCAGCGCCGTCACCTGCCCCGCCAGATGGTTGCCCTTCACCTGGGCTTCCGTCGCCGTCCCGTTGAACACCAGCACCGTGGCGTAATTGCCGTCGTTGCGCACCGTGTTGCCCTCCACCGTGATCTCCCGGGTCGCCTGGGTGATGCCCTCCTCGCCGATCATGACGATGGCCGTGTGGTTGCCCGCCTTCGGCCCCTTCTCGATCTGGTTGCCGCTCACCACCACGCTGCCGCCGTTCGGGATATCGACCTCGTAGCTCGCCGTGCCCTCCGGGCCGTCGGCGATGTCGTTGCCGACCACCTCCGTCCGCGCGGCGCGGGACTTGATGTCGTGCGCCTCGCGCGTGTCGCGGAAGGTGCTGCCCTCCACCCGCAGCAGCGCCATGTTCCCCACGTAGATGCCGTGCGCGCAGCTGTGCTCGCAGGCTCCGTTGTGGATGAACTCGCTGTTGCGCACGACCATGGTGCCGCCGGGGATGTCGCCGGCCAGGATGCCCTCCTGGTTGTTGACGAACCGCACGTGGTCCACCACGAGCCCCTTGCCCTCCGCGCGGATGCCGGCGCCGTTGCCGTCCGGCACGCGCACGCGGGTCAGCGTCAGGGTGCGCACCGTCACGTTCGCCCCCGGGATCACCAGCGACGCCTTGCCGCCGCACGCCTTGTCGGTGAGAACGGCGCCGGCTTCGGAGGCGCCCTCGATGGTCAGGTTGTTCTGCGGCAGCGTCGCGCAGTCGAAATACTCGCCGTCCGCGATCAGGATGCGGTCGCCGTCCTGCGCCGCCGCGGCCGCCTGCGACGGCTGGGCATACGGCTTGCCGGGGCCGACCTCCAGCGTGCGGGCGGCGGCCGGATGCGCCGCCAGCGCCAAGGCCGCGAAAACCCAACGGTATGCCATGCAAAACCCTCCCGTACGTGCCGCAGCGATAGCCGGAATCCGCAGTATCGGCTACCGCGCCCTGCTTGCGCTGGCCCTGGCGGGCGCGCCCGCCGCCCGCGCCCGGGACCTCGCGGTCGGACCCGGCGAGGCGTTCGCGGCGCCTAGCCAGGCCGCCCGCGCCGCAGCGCCTGGAGACCACATCCGCATTGCGTCCGGAACCTATTACGACTGCGCCGTGTGGACCGCCGACCGGCTGGTGATCGAGGGCGCCGGGCCGGGCGCGGTGCTGACCGACACGGCCTGCGAGGGCAAGGCGAGCTTCGTCATCCGCGGCCGCGGCGTCACAGTACGGGACCTCACCTTCGCCCGCATCCGCGTGCCGGACGAGAACGGGGCCGGCATCCGCGCCGAAGCACCGGACCTGTTGGTCGAGCGCGTCCGCTTCGAGGACGACCAGGATGGCATCCTCGCCGCCGCCCAGCCCAGCGGCACGTTGCAGGTGATCGGCTGCACCTTCGCCGGCATCGGCGCACCCGGCAGCCCCCACCCATCGGCGGCCCTGCTGGTGGGGGCGATGGACCAGCTGGTGGTGCGCGGCAGCAGCGTCGCGGCGGGGCGCGCCGGGTCCGCCATCGTGTCGGACGCCCGGCTTACCACCGTGACGGACAGCCGGCTCGGCACGGCGGCCGGCCCGGCGGTGCAGGCGTCGGGCGGGCTGGTCGTGGAGGGCTCCACCCTGCAATCCGGCTCCGTCGGGGGCCGTCGCGCGGCGGTGCTGGCATTGCCGGAGGCCGATGGCGATGCGGCGCTCGCCCTGCGTGGCAACACGCTGGGCGGCGGCGGGGCGCTGCTGCTGAACTGGTCGGGCCGGGCGGCGGCGCTGGCCGCGAACGCGCTCGGGCCGGACGGCGTGGCGGAGAGCAGCGCCGGGTCCTGGTCGTACGGGGCGCGCCGCTCGGCCCACGCGGCGTATGACGGGCTGCGCGGCGCGGCGCGCCACCTGGCCCGGCAAGCGCTCGACCTCGCCGACGGCCGGTGAGCACCTGGCCGTGGCTGCTCGCGGCCCTGGCGCTGGCCGGGCCGGCCGGCGCGGACGAGCTGGCGCTGCCCGCCCCGGCCCTGGACCCGGCAGGGCCGGTGATGGCGCTCTGGAAGCCGTCGCCGGCCGCCGCGGGCACCCTGCAGCTGGACTGGACCGACTCGCTGGGCCGCCTGGTGGAGCGGCATCGGGTGGCCGTGGGGGTGGCGGACCTGGAGACGGCCGTGCCGCTGGACCTGCGCCGCGCCGTGGCCGCGGACAACCGCGTGGCGACGCGCTTCCAGCCGCAGGATGGCGGGGCGGAGCGGCAGGCGGAGGCGTCCTTCACCCTGCGCGCGCCGCCGGGCTGGCCGGGCTATCAGGTGCTGATGTGGCAGGACCAGCCGCCGGCGGCCTTGGCAGCGCTGCGGGGAGCCGGCGTGACCGGCACCGCCCTGCTGCATCCGCCCGGGGCAATGGAGGCGCGGCGGACGGCAGGCCTGCGCTGGTATACCGAAAACCTTGCGACCGACTTCTACGCGTCCTATCACCGCTACACCCCAGGCCGCGCCGTGACCTGGCGGTTTGACGCCGCCCGCGTGCAGCACCGCGCCGACCCCGCCGACCCCACGGTGTTCGAGCGTGTCCCCAGCCTATCCGACCCGGCCTGGCTCGATGCCATCGCGGTGCGGCTGGAACGGATCGCTTGGCAGCAAGCGGCCTTCCGCCCCCTGTTCCACAACCTTGCCGACGAGGGCGGCATCGCCGACCTGGCCGCCGCATGGGACTTCGACCGCTCCGCCCCCTCGCTGGCCGCCATGCGGGCCTGGCTGCAGCAGCGTTACGGCTCGCTGGCCGGGTTGAACCAGGCCTGGGGCACAGGCTTTGCCGCGTGGGATGCGGTGCAGCCGACCCTGACCGACGACGCCATCCGCAGCGACGCCGCCATCCCCGCCTGGATGGATGGCAAGGCCTGGATGGACACCGCCTATGCCCACGCCGTCCGCGCCGGGGCCGCCGCCTTCCGCCGCGGCGACCCGGCGGCGCTGGCCGGGCTGGAAGGCGCGCAGCCGCCGGGCTGGGGCGGCTACGACTACGGCCAGCTCGCCGGGGCGGCCGATGTCATGGAAATCTACGACGCCGGCAACGCGGTCGAGATTGCCCGCTCCCTGAACCCGGCGCTGCGCGTGCTCACCACCAGCGGCGCCAGCGGTCCGGCGGAACGGCAGCGCCTCTGGCACGAGTGGCTGCTGGGCGGCCAGGGCCTGGTGCTGTGGGACGACCCGGCCAGCTTCATGGCCGCGGACGGCCAGCCCGGGCCGCGCGCCGCGGAGTTCGCGCCCCTGCTGCGGGTGCTGCGAGGGGCCGCCGGGTCGCAGTGGCTGGATACGCTGCCGGAGCCGGCCCAGGTGGCGATCCTGTACTCGCAGCCCAGCTTCCGCATGACCTGGCTGCTCGACCGCCGGGCGGACGGCAAGCCCTGGACGGACCGCGACGCCGAGGCCGAGTTCGCCGCCAACGACGCCTGGCACGCCGCCAACCGCCGCGCCGCCCAGGCTTTGGCGGGGCTGGGGACGCCCGCCCGCTGGATCACGCCGGAGGGGCTGGCCGCCGCTGGCATGGAGGGCGTTCGCGTCCTGGTGCTGCCGCACAGCATTGCCCTCTCGGATGCCGAGATGGCCGCGGTCCGGCGGTTCGCGGCGGGAGACGGCCTGGTGCTGGGCGACGAGCCGGCCGGCCGCTACGACGAACTGGGCCGGGCGCGGCGCGTGCCGCTTGCTGTGCAGGTGCCGGAGGCGATGCGTGCGGACGGGGCGGACCTGAGCGAGTTGGCCGGGCTGCTGGCCGCTGCGGGAGCGCCGCCGCCGCTGCGGCTGTTCGACCCGGACGGCGAACCGGCGCGCGACCTGGATGTGCGCCTGGCCCATGCCGGCGGCGTGCTGCTCATCGGCTTGCAGCGCCTGCCGGGCGGCAGTGGCGGCGACGTCCTGCTCCGCCTGCCGCAGCCTGCCTTCGTCCAACCGCTGCTGGGCGGCGCGGCAGTCCAAGCCGACCACCTCACCCTTCAGCTCGGCCCGGTGGACCCGGTGGTGCTGGCAGTGTCGCCAAGGCCGATCCCGGCCGTCGTCCTGGACGGCCCGGAGGACGCCGCGCCGGGCGACCTGGTGGAGTTCCGCCTGTCGCTGGCGGGCGAGGCGGCGCACTGGGTGGACATCGCCGTCACCGGGCCGGACGGCGCCGTGCCGGCGTTGGCGGAAACCATCCGCGTGCCGCCCGGCGTCAGCCCATGGCGGCTGCGCCTGGCCCTCTCGGACCCGCCCGGCCCGTGGCACGTGCAGGTGACGGACACGCTCGGCGGCGGTCCCGTCCAGGTGGCCCTTGCGGTCCGATAGGCGGCCATCAGGATGGGGCGGCGCCCTCTGGAGCCAGGCCGTACAGGGTCCAGCCGGAAACCGGCTCATGGGCGACAGGGTGCAGCCAGCCTGGCGGATCGCCCGCGTTGAGCCGGTCGTACAAGGTTGTGGGCGGGTGACCCAGCGCGGCGGCCTCGGACGGGTCGGGGCAGATCAGGACGTAGTCCACCTTGGCCGCCGCCAGCTCGGATGGGACGGCGTCCAGGCTGCTGGCCTGCCACGCCGCCCGCAGCCGCATGTAGCCGGCGATGCCTGTATGATATAGCGACCCTACGATCTTCACGCCGGTCCGGTAGAGCAGCTCAGGGCCGGCGTTCACGTCCGCCAGGATCACGTGGCCCGCGTAGGGCGACAGGAGGGCAGAGGCCGCCGGCAACGAGCATTGCAGCTCGCCGGCCTTGCGCGGCGCCGCCTGCTCGGCCTCAGCCTTGGTGATGAGCATTTGGCCCAGGAGCCCGGGCACGCAGAGGAACCCGGCCAGCAAGCCGGGCCGCAGCAGCACGCGCCACCGCTTGGCCCCGGGGCGGCTGACGCGGGCAAGCAACATGGGCAGCATCACCGCCGCGCCCGCCGCCGGGTAGATCGAGAAGCGCAGGTGCATGATGGCAAGCGTGAGGCTCGCGACCCCGCAGAGCCCCGCATAGCCCCACAGCATCTGCGGCAAAGAATCCGCCCGCCCGGCACGCAACCCGGTGGCGACGAAGGCGAACGCGGCCAGCACGGCCAGGACTCCGCTCAATGCGAAAAGCGTGAACAGGCCCGGCGTCCGCAGCGGCTGCATTTCCTGGATGCTGCCGAAGAAGGCCGCCGCCTCATCGGGCGTCATCAGGCCTGCGAGGCCTCGCAGGTAGGCCGGGAACAGGGCCAGCCAGACGGCCGCGGCCGCGGCGCAGACGATGCCGATGGCGGCGAAGCGCCTTGGCAGCGTCAAGCGGGCGAGGCACGGCGCGTGCGGAACCCAGCACGCCGCGCAGACGAGAAGACTGAAGACGAAGAACGCAGCCGAGAGGCGGTCCAGTTCCGGCGCGCCACGCCCGGCAAGCGGCGGGTCGAGCAAGAGCCCGAACGCGATGACGGCGAGCAGGCAGCTTCCGGCGGCGGCGAGGGCCCTGGCGACTGCAGGCGACGGCCGGGCGGCCCAGGAGACGAAAATGCCGCCGAACGCCATCATGCCGTAGGGCATCGCCTCCGGGCTGAGCCAGATGCCGAGGCCGACGAAGCAGCCGGCCAGCCCGCCGGCCCGCAGGCTGCCGAACGCCGCCCGGCCGGCTGCCCCCCAAGCGGCCACAGCGAGGGCCACCAGCGCCACGTGATGCGTCACGTCGCCGAGCTGGCCGTAGTTCAGGATCGGCGGCGCCAGGGCTGCGGCGACCGGGGCCGTCCACAGCCACTCCCGCGAGGCGAGCGGCGCTGCGGCCCACGCGCACAGGAGGCCGAGCGCAGCCACCGAGAGCGGTCCGATGAGAACGCCCGCCCAGTACAGCGCCGATGCAGGAGGCAACGCCAGCCGCAGCGGCGCACGCAACAGGAGAATGAGGCCGTCCATGAGATGCGACCATGGCAGCGCCACGCCGCCGCCGGAGGAGTCGCGTGCGACCGCGTTCCCAAACCAGTGCCCCGCGTCCAACGCGTCCCGCAGGCGCAGCAGCGTCATGTAGCTGTCAGGGTCTTGCAGCGTGCCCTGCATGACCAGGGCAGGGTTATGCGGCTTGGCCAGCAGGAGGATTGTCAATGCGACCAGGACGTAGATCGCGTAGTCTCGGCGGGATGGCGCATGAGGGTTAAGGAGGGCCACCGTCATAGCTGCTTTGCTCGATCCCGTGCCGGACTTGCGTGTGCAAACCCACGCTAGGCGCAACACGCTAAGCAAGCGTGTATGCCTGGCAGGCCCGGGACCCGGCGGGTTTGCCCCTTCACGCCCGCGTGCGCTAGACCGGCCCTTCTTAGCCGGAGACGCCCGCCCATGCCCGTGATGGCCGACCGCTGGATACGCCGCATGGCGCAGGACCATGCCATGATCGAGCCGTTCACCGAGGCGCAGAAGCGGGACGGGGTGATCAGTTACGGCCTGTCCTCCTACGGCTACGATGCCCGGGTGGCAGACGAGTTCAAGATTTTCACCAACGTGGACAGCGCCGTGGTGGACCCCAAGGCGTTCAACCCGGACAGCTTCGTGGACCGCCGCGGCCCCGTGGCCACCATCCCGCCCAACAGCTTCGCGCTGGCCCACACCATCGAATACTTCCGCATCCCGCGCGACATCCTGGTCGTCTGCCTCGGCAAATCGACCTATGCGCGCTGCGGCATCATCGTGAACGTGACGCCGCTGGAACCGGAATGGGAAGGCCAGGTCACCATCGAGATCAGCAACACCACCCCCCTGCCCGCCCGCGTCTATGCCGGCGAGGGCATCTGCCAGTTCCTGTTCCTGGCCGGCTCGGAGCCGTGCGAGACCAGCTACGCCGACCGTGCCGGCAAGTACATGCGCCAGCGCGGCACCAGCCTGCCGCGGATGTGAGGAGATGAGCATGGACCAGATACGCATCCGCGGCGGCCGCCCGCTGCACGGCGAGATCGCCATCTGCGGCGCCAAGAACGCGGCGCTGCCGCTGATGGTCGCCGGCCTGCTGACGGACGAGCGGCTGGTGCTGCGCAACGTGCCCCGGCTGGCGGACATCGACACCATGGGCAGCCTGCTGGCGCAGCACGGCATCGCGGTCGAAGCTGTCGGCAATGACGGCCGCGCCCTCTCCCTCGGCGGGTCCATCGCCTCCACGACCGCGCCGTACGACATCGTGCGCAAGATGCGGGCCTCCGTGCTGGTGCTGGGGCCGCTGCTGGCGCGCTGCCGGGAGGCGAACGTGTCGCTGCCGGGCGGCTGCGCCATCGGCACCCGGCCGGTGGACCTGCACCTGCGCGGCTTGGAGCAGATGGGCGCGCAGATCGAGCTGGCATCCGGCTACATCCATGCGAC
The DNA here is from genome assembly GCA_964244655.1 of uncultured Acetobacteraceae bacterium. GTDB lineage: Bacteria > Pseudomonadota > Alphaproteobacteria > Acetobacterales > Acetobacteraceae > LMUY01. The sequence continues at coordinate 13,715 of CAXTJU010000001.1, forward strand.
CGCGCCGGGCGGCCTGCGCGGGGCGGACATCGTGCTGCCCTTCGCCTCCGTCGGCGCGACCGAGAACCTGCTGATGGCCGCCTGCCTCGCGGACGGGCGGACCACCATCGCCAACGCGGCGCGCGAGCCGGAGATCGACGACCTCGTGGCCTGCCTGACGGCCATGGGCGCGCGCATCGGCGGCATCGGCAGCGGCACGCTCACCATCGAGGGCGTCAAGGCGCTGCACGGCGCCACCCACCCGATCATCCCCGACCGAATCGAGACCGGCACCTATGCCTGCGCCGCCGCCATCACTGGCGGGACCGTGCTGCTGCGCGGGGCGGACATCTCGCACCTGGCCGCCGTGCGCTCCGTCATGCACGCCGCCGGGGTGGAGCTGGAAGCCGAACCGGACGGCGTGCGGGTGACCCGGCGCAACGGCCTGCACGGCACGGATGCGATGACCGAACCCTATCCCGGCTTTCCCACCGACATGCAGGCGCAGTTCCTGGTGCTGATGTCGGTGGCGCAAGGGGCTGCCATGGTGACGGAGACCATCTTCGAGAACCGCTTCATGCACGTGAGCGAGCTGACCCGCATGGGCGCGCACATCAACGTCCACGGCTCCTCCGCCATCGTGCGCGGGGTGGCCAATCTGTCCGGTGCGCCCGTCATGGCGACCGACCTGCGGGCCAGCGCCTCCCTGGTCATTGCCGGGCTGGCAGCGGCCGGGGAGACGGTGGTGAACCGAGTGTATCACCTGGACCGCGGCTACGAGGCGCTGGAGCAGAAACTCGCGGCGTGCGGCGCGGACGTGGAGCGGGTGGCGGGCTAACCCTCAGTCCTGCTTGCGGCAGGGCATCTGCCCGGCCGCGATCAGCGCGTCCGTGATCGCGACCATGCGGCGGCCTTGATGATAAGCGGCGTCCAGGTCCTCCTGCCGGGGCGGCCGGTTTTCCGCGCCGACGATGGCGGACGCACCGTAAGGCGACCCGGCTTCCAGCATCGCCTCGTCCGTGTAGCCAGTCGGCACGATGACCATGCCGAGATGGGCCATGGGCGGGTAGAGTGACATGGTGACCACCTCCGTGCCGCCATGCGGCCAGGACGCCGTGGCAAACGCGCCACCCACCTTGCCGGCCAGCGTGCCCTTCTTCCACTGCGGGCCGAGTTGGTCGAGGAATGCCTTCAGCTCCGTGGCCATCGCGCCGAAATAGCAGGGCGTGCCGAACAGGATCGCATCGGCCCAGTCGGCGTCCTTCGTGGTTGGGGCGTCGTACAGCGCGTTTTGCCGCTGCGCGTTCTCCATCCAGCCTTTGCCCTGGGACATGATCTCGGCGCCCACCACCTCGCGGGCCCGGCGCAGCCGCACATCGGCGCCGGCCTCCTGCGCGCCTTTGGCCACTGCCTTGGCGAGCGTCTCGATCGAGCCGCTGCGGGAGTAGAAGGCGATGAGCAGGCGGGTGGGTTCGGCCATGGTTGGTCTCCGGTAGGATACCCCAGCAGATGATGACGTGGCGCCCAGCGGAAAGAAGCCGGCTAGGTCACGTCTCCGAACGCCCGCCGCTTGAGGTCCTGCAGCCGATCATTGCCGCCGGACGTCTTTGGGTCCAGCGCCAGGGCGCGGCCCCATGCCTCGTAGGCGCCCTTCCAGTCACCGCGCTGCTCGGCGATGTGGGACAAATCCTCCAGCGCCATGAACTGCCGCGGCTCGCGCTTGATGACTTCGGCGATGTCCCGCTCCGCGCCTGCCGGGTCGCCCAGGCGGGAGCGGGCCATCGCGCGGCCATGCCATCCCTCTTGCAAGTCCGGCTGCAAATCCAGCGCGGCGTCAAAGTCGTCCAGCGCCTCGGACGGGTTGGCCTCTACCCCATCCATGCCGTGCATGAGCAGCAGCTTGGTGGCAGGCGTCGCCTGTGCGAGCCACTGCCCTTGGATTGCCCCCTCGATGGTCGTCGCGGCGCTCTCGTCCGGCGCCACTGCCAACATGCCAAACAGCCGGTCCAACATCTGCTCCCGCGTCGGCTGCGCGGGCGCCTGGGCGGCGGCTGGCATCGCCAGCAACAGCGCCAGGGCAGACGGCCGGATCATGCGGCCTGCGCCGTCGGGTCAGGCACGCCCTGGGGACGCGGGCCGCCTGCCATCCAGTCCAGCAGCTCGACCGTATGGACGGTTGGTAGGCCGCCGCCGGCCAGCTGCGTCAGGCAACCGATGTTGCCGGCCGCAATGAGGTCTGGCTGGGTGCGGCGGATGTTATCCAGCTTGCGCTCTCGCAAGCGTCCGGCGATCTCCGGCTGCAGCAGGTTGTAAGTGCCCGCCGAGCCGCAGCACAGGTGCCCTTCCGCCGGCTCCGCCACGGTGAACCCGGCGTTGCGCAACAGGCCCTTCGGCTGGGTCAGCACCTGCTGCCCATGCTGCAAGGAGCAGGCGGCATGGTAGGCCACCACCAGCCCCGGCGGCTCCCGGCTCGGCATGTAGCCGGCGTTGAACAGGAACTCGGACACGTCCTTCGCCAGGGAGGACACGCGCTCGGCCGCTTCCCGCTCCGGCTCGTTGCGGAACATGTAGCCGTAATCCTTGAGCGTGGTGCCGCAACCGGAGGTGTTGACCAGGATGGCATCCAGCCCCTTCCCATCCGCCTCGGCGGTCCAGGCGGCGATGTTGGCGCGAGCGGAGGCCATCGCTGGGTCATGCTGGCCCATGTGGTGGGTCAGCGCGCCGCAGCAGCCGGCGGCCGGCGGCACTACCACGTCATAGCCCATGCGGGTGACGAGGCGAATGGTGGCCTCGTTGATGGAAGGCGCCAACACTTGCTGCGCGCAGCCGGCCAGCAACGCCACCCGGCCGCGGCGCTCGCCTTCGGCTAGGTGCACGCCGTTCACCCCGCGGCGGGGCGGCAGGGTGGCGGGTGCGAGGTCCAGCATGGCGCGCAGCCGCCCGCCGAGCACGCCGCCAGGGATCAGGCCGCGGAACGGCTTGGCCAGCCGCGCGCCCAGCATGGCCAGCCGCATCCGGCCGGGATGGGGCAGTACGCGCACCAGCACGTCGCGCAACAGGCGCTCGTGCCAGGGTCGGCGATAAGTTTCGGCAATGTAGCGGCGGCCGTGATCCACCAGGTGCATGTAGTTCACCCCGGAGGGGCAGGTGGTCATGCAGGACAGGCAGCTAAGGCAGCGATCCACGTGCTTGACCACCTCGGCCGTGGCAGGCCGGCCTGACTCAAGCATGTCCTTTATCAGGTAGATGCGCCCGCGTGGGCTGTCCAGCTCGTCGCTCAGCAGCACGAAGGTGGGGCAGGTCGCGGTGCACATGCCGCAATGCACGCAGGTCCGCAGCACCTTGTTGGCGGAGGCCGTCTCCGGGTCGCGCAGCTGCTCGGCGGTGAAACTGGTTTGCACGCTACACTCCTGCGGCCATGCGCCCGGGATTGAGGATGGAAACCGGGTCCATCACGGATTTGACCCGGCGGCTGATGGCGGCAAGGGCCGGCGGCTCCGGCGGCACCACGGCGACGGAGGCGCGCATGCCCTCGGGGCCGCGCATCAGCGTCCAAGTGCCGCCTGATGCCGAGGCGGCGGTCATGACCTCGTCGTGCGCCGCCGGGTCGCCAGCAAGCCAGACAAGGCCGCCGCCCCAATCGAGGAAGCCGTGAAGCCCGGTGCTTGCCAGCACATGCGGCCCAGCGGAGGGGCGTACGGACACGCGCCAGACGGCGTGGCTGGATTCGACTGGGAGCGGCACTGCATCCCGCACGGCACGCCAGGCAACACGGCTGAGGCTGTCGCCCAGCAGTTCTGCGCGGCCATGCGGCTCCAGGTCCAGGGCGAGGCGGCCGGTGCGATAGGCAACGGAGGCGGTGAAATCCTCGATCCGCACCAGCGTCACAGACGCGGCGAACCCGGCGAGGCTGGGCACCCGCGCCGCAGCCTCAGCAGGTAGCCAGGCTGCACCCGACACGCCATAGGGCGAACCCAGCGCCGCGGAGAGCGCCGCCACACCCGCTGTGGCGTCCAGCCCAGGCAGCACCAGCGTGCCTGTGGCCTCCGGCGCGGGCAGCACCTTCAGGGTGACTTCGGTGATGACGCCGAGCGTGCCGTGACTACCGGCCAGCAACTTGCAGAGGTCGAGCCCGGTGACGTTCTTGAGCACCCGGCCGCCGGAGTGGAACATGTCGCCGGCGCCATCTACGGCGCGGATGCCCAAAAGGTGGTCCCGCATGGCGCCGGATGCGATGCGGCGGGGGCCGGACAGGTTGGTGGCGACCACGCCGCCGATCGTCTGGCTGCCCTCGCCGCCGAGCAGGGCGGATAGGTCGGGCGGCTCGGCGATGAGGTGCTGGCCATGCTCGGCCAGGGCGGCTTCCAGGGCGCCGACGGGCGTGCCCGCGCGGGCGGAGATCACCAGCTCCTTCGGGGCGTAGAGGGTGATGCCGGTCAGGTTGCGGGTGGACAGGGACCGCGCGGCCTGCACGGGACGGAGCATGGCGCGCTTGGTGCCCGCGCCCTCGACGAGCAACGGCTCGCGGGCGGCGTGGGCGGCGGCCACGGCCTGGGCGACGCCGGCCTCGTCGGCAGGGGCTTCGGACGGGCGGAGGGCCACCGCGACGTTCACGGGCTTTGGCCTAAGCTGCTAGGCGCGGCGTCTCCGCCTTGAGCGGGAACACCTTGGCGGGGTTCAGCAGCCAGTCGGGGTCGAACGCCGACTTCAGCTCACGCTGCCGCTCCAGCTCCAGCTCGGAGAACTGCACGCCCATCAGGTCGCGCTTCTCGATCCCCACGCCGTGCTCGCCGGTCAGGCAGCCGCCCACCTGCACGCACAGCTTCAGGATGTCCGCGCCGAACGCCTCGGCCGCGTGGAAGCTCGCCTCGTCGTTGGCGTCGAACATGATGAGCGGGTGCAGGTTGCCGTCGCCGGCGTGGAAGATGTTGGCGACCTTCAGCCCATACTGGTCGCTCATCTCGCCGATCCGGTGCAGCACGTGCGGCAACTGGCTGGTGGGGATGGTGCCGTCCATGCAGAGGTAGTCCGGGCTGATCCGCCCCACGGCCCCGAACGCTCCCTTGCGGCCCTTCCAGATCGCCAGGCTCTCCTCGGCGGATTGAGATACCTTCATGCTGAGCGGCGCGAACGGCTCGCACAGCGCCTTGATGCGGCCCAGCAGGTCGTCCTGCTCCGCCACGCTGCCCTCCACTTCGATGATGAGCATGGCCTCCGCGTCCAGCGGGTAGCCGGCATGGGCGAACGCCTCGCAGGCATGGATGGCGGGGCGGTCCATGAACTCCAGCGCTACGGGGATGATGCCGGAGCCGATGATGGCGTCCACGCACTGGCCGGCGACCTCGTTGGAGCTGAACGCGGCCAGCATCGCCCGCGCCCCCTCCGGCGCGCGCAGGATGCGCACCACCACCTCCGTCACCACTGCCAGCTGGCCCTCGCTGCCGGTCAGCAAGCCAAGCCAGTCATAGCCTGCCGCATCCACGTGCGCGCCGCCGATGCGCAGCACGTGACCCTCCATGGTCACGGCGGTCAGCCCGAGCAGGTTGTTGGCCGTGACGCCGTACTTCAGGCAGTGCGCGCCGCCCGAGTTCATGTTGACGTTGCCGCCGATCATGCAGGCGAGCTGGGAGGACGGGTCCGGCGCGTAGAAAAATCCCTGCCCTGCCACTGCCTGGGTGATGCCGATGTTGGTGACGCCCGCCTGCACGGTGGCGCAGCGGTCCCCGTAGTCGATGTCCAGGATGCGGTTCATCCGCATCAGGCCCACCACCACGGCGTCCGCCAGCGGCATGGCGCCGCCGGCCAGGCTAGTGCCGGCGCCGCGGGGCACCACGCGCACGCCCATGCCGTGGCACAGCGCCAGCACGGCCGCGACCTGCTCGGTGGTTTCCGGCAGCGCCACGGCGAGCGGCACCTGACGGTAAGCGGAAAGCCCGTCAGTTTCATAAGGCCGCAGCAATAGCGCCTCGGCGATCACGCCGCTCTCCGGCAACAGGGCGCGCAACCCGGCCACGATCTCGTCCCGCCGCGCGAGCACGTCCGGCTTCGGTTCGGGCAAGGCGAGCATGGCACCCTCCAGCGTTTCTTATCCGCCGAACATGAGGATTAATTTCGGAAGCGGCAAGCGCCAGCACCGAAATCATTGTCTGCACCGATGCCGTCCGATGCACACTGCCATGGGAGGGACCTGCAGCCAGCCCGATCAGCCGGAACGGAGGTCAAGCAAGGTGGCCGCCGAAGGCGACCTCGCGGCGCCTAGCCCTGGCGGGCCTTCATGCGCGGGTTCTTCTTGTTGATCACATAGACCCGGCCACGGCGGCGCACCACGCGGCAGTTCTTGTCGCGGAGCTTGGCCGACTTCAGGCTGTTGCGGATCTTCATGGCTTCGGGCTCAGTGGAACGGGAGGCGTGCGGATACCGGCGACACCTGCCCCTGTCAACCCGACGCTAGGACGTTGACGCCGCCAACCGCCAAGCGGATGACGGCACCCTCCCGCAAGGACCCGGCGATGAAGCGCAACAGCGCGACCTGGATGGCGTTCCTGGCCATGGCGTTCGCCGTGGTCGGGCTGATCGGCGTATTTGCCAGCTACGCCGCCCCCTTGCCGCTGCAACGCGCCCTGGCACGGGACGCGGCGCTGGACGCGGCGCTGGCCACGGACGGCGGCAAGGCCGCGCTGGAGCCGTTGCGGGACCGGCTGGACGACAGCGCCGCCGCCGTGATCGACGGCGGGGGGCCGTTGACGGACCGTGTGGCCGTGGCGCGGGCGGCCATGCACGCGGAGCTGGAGCACGAGGCGGAGGCGGTCGGCGCACGGCTGCGGCTGGAGCTGCTGGTGGTCACGGTCGTGGCCGCCGGGTTCGGCATGGTGGTCCTGGGGGCCGCCGCGCGTCAGGCCTGAGACGGGTCAGAACAGGTTGAATAGCCGCCGCATGAACCCCGGCGTCAGGGCCGAGAGCGGGTTGATGGACACCGCCGGGTCCGACAGCGGCCCGTGCAGGCTGTAGGTGGCCGCGAACACGCCGCCGCCTTGCTCCGGACTGAATAGCTTGCCCAGCAGCGGCAGGCGGCCCGGCAGCGCGTTGAAGAAGTAGGCCGGCACCACCGTACCGTGCAGGTTCACCAGCTTGCGGCCGAAGTCGAAATTGCCCTCCGCCGTGAGGCCGAGCGAAGAGCTGAAAGCGCGGGCGTTCTCCACTGCCAGCACCGGGCCTTGCAGCCGGAACGAGGTCGTCATCCGGTCGAACACCAGGCCCGGCCCTTGCAGCGCATCGACTAGGCCGTAAAGCGTGACCGCCTGCAGCATCTTGCCAACCACGGGAGCGCTGCGGACCTTGAACGCCTGCAAGTCCAGCTTGCCGTTGAACGCGTCTCCTGGCAGCTGGTCATTGAATGCGCCGTCCAGGGTAAGTGCGCCGCCATCCACCTCCGTCGCAAGGTCGGTTTCGCGCAGCAGCAATCCCAGGTCAGCCACTGTCAGGCTTAGGCGGCGGGACATGCCGGCGTCCGTGAGGGTGAGCCGCAGCCGCTCCGGCCCATCCGTTGCCAGCCGCGCCGCGTTGACCCGGCCGCTCACGCCGCTCGCCGCCACAACCACCGGGCCCAGCTCCCGACCCGGGCCGAACGAGACGTGATCGAACCGCAGATCAATTACGTATGGCGTACCGGGGCCGGACGGCTTGGCCTCGGCGTCGGGGGCGGCCGGCGCATCCTTGGAGGATAGCTGCCCTTCCAGGTCCAGTCGCGGCCCGGCGAGCGTGACGCGGTAGGGCTCGCCTTCCTTCTGCGGCAGCGTGACGGTGCCGGTGGCGTTCGTGCGGCCGACTTCGCCGCGCAGCAGGTGCACCACGGACGGCCGCCCGTTCGCCACCGTGCTGCGCGCCTGCACCGCAAGGCCCGGCGCCTCCGCCTGCAAGCCCTCCAGGCCGACCACCCGGCCATGGTCCAGCAAGGCCTCGCCCTCGATGCGGCCCGGCGTGCCGGCGGCCTTGGACCAGCCCAGCGGGGTGACGAAGGCCGCGTCCTTCAGGTCCGCATCGAGCCGGAGGGTGGCGGTGCCGTCACGCCGTTCCGCATAGTCGATCGCCGCCGCCAGGCTGCCGCCGGTCAGCCCGGCGGCGCCCAGCCCGGCCGCCTTCGCGTCCGCAGGCGTGAGGCCGAGGCGGACCGCGACGTGTTCCATCACGGCGGCGCCCGGGCCGTCGCGAAAGTCTAGCTGCGCCGTCAGGCTGCCGGGGATGTGGGCCAGCAGCGCCGGGCCGCTCAGGGTCATGCCGGCGTTGGTCACGTCGAAGGCGAGCTGCCCGGCGTCCAGGTCGCGCCCGCCTGCGATGTCGCCGAGATGGGCGTTGGCCACCTGGCCGCTCACGTGGATCAGGATCTGGTCCGGCGTCAGCTTGGACTCCAGCGGCAGCTGCACCGTCACATGCGCGGCCAGCGCTCCGGCCGGCGCCTTGAACGCGGCCGACCGGTCGCGCGCCTGCTTGAGCGGCGAGCTGCTCATCAGGGTGAACACGCCGGCGAGCGGCCCCGCGAGGTCCAGGTTGATCAGCCCGGTCTGGTCGTGGACGTTCATGCCGTCGATCCGCATGGTGGCGGATTTCAGCTGCAACCCGGCATCGTGCCCGGAGGCGGCCGTGATGGTCAGGATGTCCGGCCGCGGCCAGGCGAGGACGGCGTGGACGTGCTCCACCGGCGGGATGGGCCGCAGCCACCAGATGGTCAGATCGTCCCCGGCCACGGAGCCGCCCGACTCCGTGACGGCCAGGCCAGTCCCGTCCTGCGCGGCTTCCACGGTGAAGGTGAAGTGAGCGTCATGCGCCGTCCCGTCCGTCAGGTTCTTCACCAGCCATGGCCGTGAGCCGCCGCCCACGCGCTCCGGCCAGATGGACCCCAAATCCGCCAGGGCGAGGCGGTCCGCGGTGGCGGTCAGGTGCGCCTTGATGCGGCCATCCGCGCGCTCGGCCGTGCCGGACAGCACGGCGGTCGTGGGCGGCGCGCCGGAGGGCGGCTGCACGACGATGCGCAGCGCCCGCAACGTGGCCGCGTCCGGCGTGCCGTCCGCGTCGAGCGACAGGGAGGCGAACTGGGCGGCGTTGGTGCCGCCGCCCTTGGTCGGCAGGTTGACCAGGCCGGGTCCGGCCTCGGCGTGCACGGCGGCGTGCCGCAACTCCATGGCGGGGCCGAACGCCGCCTCTCCCCGCAGCGCGACCGGGGCGTCCAGCGCGGACAGGGCGTGCAAGGCGGGAACCGCGGCGGCCAGGGCGGCGGGCGAGACGGGCGACAGCGAGACCTGCCCGGATGCGCCGGACGCGCCATAGCTGCCTTGCGCCGCCACCTGCGCCGAGACGGGGCCGGCCGTGGCCGTAGCCGTGGCCTCCCCGGCCAGGGCGCCCGCAGCGTCCCGTCGCAGCTGCACGGCGCCGTCCCGCACCTGGCCCCAATCCGCCACATCCACCTGAACGTCCGTGGCGCTGAGGTGGCGCAGGCTGGCCAGCGCGCGCTGGAGCCGCGGGTCCAGGCTGTGGGATGGCCCGGCGGCCGGGAACACGCGCAGCCGCAGCCCGTCCACCGTCACGTCCTCCGGCTCCACCCGGCCCAGGAACATCGGGTGCAGCGCCAGGGTCGCGGTCAGGGATCGCACGGATTGCGGCGGCAGCGCCCCGTCCGCCACGGCCACCTCCAGCACCCTGCCGCCCTCCGCCCGGCGCAACGCCAGCGTGACGCGGCCGGCCGCGAAGCCCGGGGCGGCCAGCGGCGCCAGCCGCCGTGCCAGACCGGTCACGTCGAGCGGCCGGTCGGACAGCCGCCACACCAGGCCGCCGGCCGCCGCCAGCGCCAGCAACACCGCACCCAGGGCCAGGCTCAGCAGCTGGTGGGCCAGTCCGGACGCGTGCTGCCTCAACATCGGTTGACCCGGCGGCGCATCCGGACAGAGTGGCCGCCATGATGCCCCCAGCTACCTGGCCCACCCCCGCCGACCCCGCTGCCGCCGCCATCCTGCTGGACCGCTTCGCCGCGGTCGGGGCGGCGGAGGTCAGGCTGCTGCGGCGGCCGGAGGCTGCGGCCATGCTGCGCGCGCTGGGCGGCAACAGCCCGTTCCTGGCGGACCTCGCCGTGCGGGAAAGCGCCGCCGTGCTCCGGCTGTGGCGCGACGGGCCGGAGGCCGTGGTCGCGTCCGCGCTGCGGGACGTGGCGCGCAGCCCCGCCGGCGCGGACCGCCCGGCGCTGGCCGCCACCCTGCGCCGGGCCAAGCGCCGGGTGGCGCTGGCCACCGCGGTCGCCGACATCGGCGGGCTGTGGACGCTGGAGCAGGTGACCGGCGCGCTGTCCGACCTGGCGGAGGCCGCTCTGGACGCAGCGGTGGCGCACGGCCTGCGCGCGGCTCAAGCGAGAGGCGCGCTGCGGCTGCCGCCGGGCCGCCGGCTGCTGGCCGAGTGCGGGCTGGCGGTGCTGGGCATGGGCAAGCTGGGCGCGCGCGAGCTGAACTATTCCAGCGATATCGACCTCGTCCTGCTCTACGACCCTGCCTGCCACGCGTCCCGCAGCGAGGGGCTGGGCGCGGCCTTCACCCGGCTCACGCGGGACTTATGCACCCTTATGGAGGCGCGGGACGCGGACGGCTACGTTTTCCGCACCGACCTGCGGCTGCGGCCGGACCCGGGCGCCACCCCGCCGGCCATCGCCCTGCCCGCCGCCCTCGCCTATTACGAGACGGCCGGGGAGAACTGGGAGCGCGCCGCCATGATCAAGGCGCGGCCGGTCGCCGGGGACCGCGCCCTGGGCGCACGCTTCCTGCGCGAGATTCGCCCCTTCGTCTGGCGGCGCCACCTGGACTTCGCCGCCATCGCCGACATCCGCGCCATGAAGCGCCGCATGGACCACCATCACGGCGCCGCGCTGCGCACCGCCGGCAGCCCCGTCTCCCGCGTGGCCGGCCATGACGTGAAGCTGGGCGAGGGCGGCATCCGCGGCGTGGAGTTCGCCGCCCAGACCATGCAACTGGTGTGGGGCGGGCGCGACCCGGCGTTGCGCGTGCCCGGCACGCTCGCGGCCCTGGAGGCCATGGCCCGAGCCGGCCACCTGCCCCGCGACGCGGCGGACGCCATGGCGGCGGCCTACCGCTTCCTCCGCACGATCGAGCACCGGCTGCAAATGGTGGCGGACCGCCAGACCCACTGCCTGCCGCCCGACCCGGCCGGGGTGGAGCGGTTCGCCCCTTTCATGGGCTACGGCAGCGGCGAGGCCTTCGCCGCCGCGCTGCTGACGCAGCTGGAGCGGGTGCAGGAGCTGGATGCGCACCTGTTCGACCAGGCGGAGCTGCCGGGGGAGGCCACCACCCTGGAAAGCCTGCGCGCCGACGGCTTCGCCGAACCGGACCGGGTGCTGGCCGCCGTCCAGTCCTGGCGCGCCGGCCAGCCGCGCATGTTCCGCTCCGAGCGGGCGCGCACGCTGCTGGAGCGGGTGCTGCCCGGCCTGCTGCACGCGCTGGCGGCGCAACCCCGGCCGGACGCTGCGTTCAACCGCGCGGACACGCTGCTGAACCGGCTGCCCGCGGGGGTGCAGCTGCTTTCGCTGCTGCATCGCCAGCCGGTGCTGCTCGACCGCATCGCCTCCGTGCTGGGAGCCGCCCCGTCCCTGGCCGACCACCTGGCCCAGGTGCCGGCGGCGTTGGAGGGCCTGCTCGCGCCCGATGAATCCCGCCCGGACCCGGCGGTGCTGCTGGGCGGCCGACTGGCCGACGCCCGCGCCCTGGACGACGCCGTGGCCATCGTGCGCCGGACGGTGCGGGCGGAGGAGTTCCGCCTCGCGGTGGCGCAGATGGAGGGTCGCCTGGACGCGGACGCCGCCGGGTTGGCCCGCACCGCGCTGGCGGACGCCACCCTCGGCGTGCTGCTGCCCCGCGTGCTGGCCGACCACGCCGCGCGGTATGGCACGGTGCCGGGCGGCGGGCTGGCCGTGGTGCTGCTGGGCAAGGCGGGCGGGCAGGAGATGATGGCCGGGTCCGACCTGGACTTGATGCTGGTCTATGACCACGCGCCGGACGCGGCGGAAAGCGACGGCCCGCGCCGTCTGCCGGTCAGCCAGTACTATATCCGCGCCGCCCACGCCGTGGTGGCGGCGCTCACGGCGCCGGGTGCGGACGGCGCGCTGTATGCGGTGGACATGCGGCTGCGCCCGTCCGGCAACAAAGGTCCGGTGGCGGTCAGCCTCGCCTCGTTCCGGCGCTACCACGCGGCCGAGGCCTGGACGTGGGAGCGCATGGCGCTGACCCGGGCGCGCGTGGTGGCCGGCCCGCCCGCCCTGTGCCGCGCCCTGGAGGCCGCGATCACCGGGGCCATCGCGTCCGCCGACCCGGCGCGGGTCCGCCCGGACGCCAGGGCCATGCGGGTGCGCACCCTGCACGAGTTGCCGCCGCACGGGCCGTGGGACGTGAAACTGATGCCGGGCGGCCAGGTGGAGGTGGAGTTCGTCGTGCAGGCGGCGCTGCTGCTGCACCCGGCTGCCCTGCCCGCCCAGACGATCCGCACGGCGATCGCCCGGCTTGGAACGCTGGGCGCCCTGGACGCGGCGGACCAGGCGGTGCTGGTCGCGGCGGACCAGCTGTGGCGCACCGTGCAGGGCCTGCTGCGCATCACCGCCGGGCCGCGTCCGCCGGAGGCGCTGCCGGAGGCGCTGCTGGCCATCACGGGCGATGGCGACGAAGCCGCGTTCCGTGCCAGGATGCAGGCCATGGCCGCGCAGGTGCGGTCGGTGTTCGAGGCGCGGGTGGGAGCAGTCGGATGAGCGTGGCGGTGGGCGACAAGGCCCCGGACTTCAGCCTGCCCGCCAGCGGCGGCCGCACCGTCAGCAGCGCGGCGCTCAAGGGGCAGCCATACTTGCTGTATTTCTATCCGAAGGCCGACACTCCAGGCTGCACCGTGCAGGCTGCCGGCATGGAGGAGGCGCTGCCCGGGCTCGTGGGCGTCACGGTGATTGGAGTCAGCCCGGACGCGCTGCGCACCATCGACAAGTTCGCCGCCAAGCACGTCCTGACCTTCCCGCTGGCCAGCGACGCGGACCATGTGGTGGCCGAGGCCTGGGGCACGTGGGTCGAGAAGAGCATGTATGGCAAGACCTACATGGGCATGGAACGCAGCTCCTTCCTGGTGGACGGCGATGGCGTGGTGCGGCAGGCGTGGCGCAAGGTGAAGCCGGCGGAACACGCCGGTCAGGTGCGCCAAGCGGTGCAAGCGCTGTGAGCGCACCCGGCGGCACGCTGCCGAAGTTGGTCGGCCTCAACCACATCGCGCTCGAAGTCGGCGACGTGGATACGGCGCTGGCCTTCTATGGGCGCATCTTCGCCATCACCCTGCGCGGCAAGACGGAAGGGGCGGCCTTCATCGACATGGGCGACCAATTCATCGCCCTCATGCAGGGGCCGGTCCGCGCAGCGCCCGGCGAGCGCCATTTCGGCCTCGCCGTCGATGACCGCTCGGCCGTGCGGGCGCTTGCCGAAGCCGCCGGCGCCGAGATGCTGCCCGGGCCGTCGCTCGGCTTCCTCGACCCATGGGGCAACCGGGTGGAGGTGGTTGAATATGGCGACGTGCAGTTCACCAAGGCGGAGCAGGTGCTGCGCGGCATGAAGCTCGACCTGCGCAAGACCGAAAAAGCCCGGCGCGACCTGGCCGACAAAGGGCTTACCTAACTCATTCAGGACGGATGCCGCCCATGACCCCAGCCGACATGCAGCGCGACGCCGGGCCCGCGCCGGCCCCCCGCACCGTGCGCCTCGCCGACTACCGAGTGCCCGACTACCTGATCGACCAGGTCGAACTCGACTTCGCGCTCGACCCGGCGGCCACTGTCGTCACCTCCCGCCTCAGCGTGCGGCGCAACCCGGCGGGACAGGGCGGCCCCTTGCGGCTGGACGGCGAGCGGCTGGAGTTGCTGTCCGTGGCGTTGGACGGCACGCCGTTGGGACCAAACCGCTACGCCCGCACGGACGACGCGCTCACGGTCGCCGACGTGCCGGACGCGTTCACGATCGAGATCGCCGTGCGCATCGCCCCGCAGGACAACACGGAGCTGTCCGGGCTGTACCTTTCCGGCGGCAACTTCTTCACCCAGTGCGAGGCGGAGGGCTTCCGCCGCATCACCTACTTCCCCGACCGCCCGGACGTGATGGCGCGCTATGCCGTGACGCTGCACGCGGACGCTGCCGCCTGCCCGGTGCTGCTGTCCAACGGCAACCCGGACGGCGCCGGCGAGGCGAACGGGCGGCGCTGGGCGCGCTGGGTCGATCCGCATCCCAAGCCGGCCTACCTGTTCGCCGTGGTGGCCGGGGACCTGGTGGCCGTCACCGACAGCTTTGCCACCCGCTCCGGCCGCCCGGTGGCGCTCGGCATCTATGTGCGCCGTGGCGACGAGGACAGCTGCGACCACGCGATGCGCTCCTTGAAGCTCAGCATGGCGTGGGACGAGGAAGCATGGGGCCTCGAATACGACTTGGACGTGTTCAACATCGCCGCCGTGTCGGACTTCAACATGGGCGCCATGGAGAACAAGGGCCTCAACGTGTTCAACACGCGATACGTGCTGGCGCGCCCGGACACGGCGACGGATGGCGACTACCAGGGCGTCGAGAGCGTGATCGCCCACGAGTACTTCCACAACTGGACCGGCAACCGCATCACCTGCCGCGACTGGTTCCAGCTTTCATTGAAGGAGGGCCTGACGGTTTTCCGCGACCAAGAGTTCTCCGCGGACCAGGGCAGCCGCGCGGTCAAGCGCATCGGCGACGTGGCCGGGCTGCGGGCGGGGCAGTTCCGCGAGGATGCCGGGCCGCTGGCGCACCCGGTCCGTCCGGAGAGCTACATCGAGATCAACAACTTCTACACCGCCACCGTATACCAGAAAGGCGCCGAATTGGTGCGGATGATCCAGACGATCATCGGCGCGCCCGCATTCCGCCGCGGCATGGACCTCTACGTCGCGCGCCATGACAACCAAGCTGTGACGATCGAGGATTTCGTCGCCGCGATGCAGGACGCCTCCGGCACGGACCTCGCGCATTTCAGCCTATGGTACAGCACGCCGGGCACGCCGGAGGTTGCGGTGGCCGACAGCTATGACCCGGCGGCCCAGGCATACACGCTCACCCTGCGGCAGAGCCTGCCGAAGCTGCCGGGGCACGCGCCGCTGAGTATCCCGGTCGCCATGGGCCTGCTGGCGCCGGACGGCACGGCGCTGCCGACCTGGCTCGCCGGCGAGGCCGACGGGCGGGACGGCACGCGCACCCTCGCCTTCACCCAGGCCGAGCAGGACTTCGTGTTCACCCACGTGCCCGCCCGCCCGACGCCATCGCTGCTGCGCGGCTTCTCGGCGCCCGTCAGGCTGTCCGGCCTGACGCCCGCGCAGCTGCGTTTCCTGGCGACCTTCGACTCCGATCCGTTCGTGCGGTGGGACTCGGGGCAGCAATATGCCACCGGCGCCCTGCTGGACTTGGTCGCGGCCGGCGTCACGGGGCCGCTCGACCCCGGCATCATCGAGGCTGCCGCCGCTACCCTGGCCGGCGCCGACCCGGACCCGGCCTTCGCCGCCTGCGCGCTGGCCCTCCCCGGCGAGGCGTTCCTCGGCGACCAGATGGCCATCGTGGATGTCGATGGCATTCACGCCGTGCGCCAGGCTGCCCGCCGCGAACTCGGCGGCGCGCTCAGCGGCGCGTTGCACGCAACTTACAGCCGGCTGCACGCGCCCGGTGAAACCAGCATCGACCTCGCGGCCATGGGCCGGCGCTCGCTGAAGAATGCGTGCCTTGCGCTGTTGGTAGCGGCCGGCGCATCGGAGGCTATCCAGCTCGCCGATGCGCAATTCCGGGCCGCCAGCACCATGACGGATACGCTTGCAGCTCTCGGCATGCTCGCGCAGACCAACACCGCCGAACGCCAGGCAGCCCTGGCCGCGTTCCATGCCCGATGGCGGCATGACGAGCTGGTGCTCGACAAGTGGTTCGCCATCCAGGCCGGGTCCACGCTGCCAGGGACTCTGGTGGCGGTGCAGGATTTAGCACGGCACCCGGACTTCGATTGGGGCCCCAATCGAGTGCGCGCGCTGGTGGGCAGCTTCACGGCAAACCGTGCGCAGTTCCATGCCGCTTCCGGCGCTGGGTACGCATTCCTGGCCGACACGATCCTGGTGCTCGATCCGCGCAACAGCCAGCTCGCGGCGCGGATGGTGACGCCGCTCGGTGCGTGGCGGCGCTACGATTCGGGGCGGCAGGCACATATGCAGGCTCAGTTGCAGCGTGTCCGCAACGCGCCGGGCCTCAGCCGCGGCACGTTCGAGATGGTCTCCCGCAGCCTCGGCTGACACGCGGGAACGCTCGCGCCCATGTGTCGCGATCAGGCTTCCGGCCTTGTCGGGTTTGCTGCAGCGGTTGCTCAGGTCGTCTCCGCCATGACCGGGTTGCGGAGCACGCCGATGCGGGTGATTTCGACCTCGGCCACATCGCCTGGCTGCATGAACAGCGGCGGCGTCCGTCGTGCGCCGACCCCGCCCGGCGTACCTGAAACGATGACGTCCCCGGGCAGCAATGGCAGGATGGTGGAGATATAAGCGATCAGCTCCGGGATGGGCGTGATCATCAGTTTGGTCGTGGAGTGCTGCACCACCTGCCCGTTCAGCCGTGTTTCCAAAGTCAGTTCGGACGGATCAGGAATTTCATCCGCTGTGACGAGCCACGGGCCGAACCCACCGGTGCCGGCGAAGTTCTTGCCAGGAAGATATTGGCTGGTATGGCGCTGCCAGTCGCGGACACTGCCTTCATTATAGCAGGCATACCCCGCCACATGGTTCAGCGCCTGCGAGGCCGGAATGCGCCGCCCGCCGGTGCCGATCACCACCGCCAGCTCGCCTTCGAAGTCGAATTCGTCCGAGACGGCGGGCTTGATCAACGGCTGGCCGTTGCCGACTTGGCTGCCAGCGAAGCGGGCAAACAGCGCCGGCTTCTCTGTCACAGTGCGGCCGGTTTCTTCCACATGGTCACGGTAGTTCAGGCCGACGCAGATGATCTTGTCCGGGTCTGGGATGACGGGCGCGAACTGCAGCTCATTCAGGAAGGCGTCAGGCTCTTCGGCTTCGGCGATCCGCGCCGCCTGGGACAACCCGCCCGCGGTAAGCAGCGCCCGCAGCGTAGGGTATCGATTGCCAAGTCGCTGACCGAGGTCGATGACGCCGCCGTTCTTGACTATGCCGTAGCTGGGGCGGCTTGCCTTGACGAAGGAACTGAGTCTCATGATCCATCAACCCCAATGTGCCGGCGCTATGCTAGCGTGCGGGACCGCCGCAAATCGCGTGGCGTTCTGCCCATTTCGGCGCCGAGCCGTCAAGGCGGGCGGCTGCCAAGCCCAGCCCTGCGCAGCCCTCCAGCCGTGTGGAGCCGACCTAAGCCTAAATCCAAGGTTGATGTTATGACTAAGCGGTAGGTCAAGCCTACGACAGCGACTAGCTTACAGCCGCTTGCAAAACCTTTGTCCTCCGGACGAGCCGAGACTTACCCGACATGCCCTTAGCCAAAAATGCAGCCGACTGAATGTCGTGAGCGATGGCCACGTATCAGACGGGCGGCCGTGCCGCCAGGTGCATAGACCCGATCTCAGACAGCGACGGGAAATCTGTGGCAGACAGATTGCTACAGATAGAGACAACGGCGTATCATTATCGCTTGGCTTAGCGGGCTATTGAGGGTTATTTGGACTGCCAACCAAGTTCGGCGGGGTTAGCACTCAGAATGAAATAGCATCATGCTCGCGGGACTGTGCGTGGGAGGCTGTCCGTCACCACTTCAGATTCTTTCAAGCCGCTGCCATGAGGCTGCGCGAAAGCGTAGCCCCATTCTTGTCATATAGGCAGAATATGAAGAGACCGTCTTTGGGCAAACATCACAGCCTTCGCCGGATGCTCGTGAAGTTCGCTTCAGCCCATTACTGTTATTGATTCAATAATCCAGGGAATGCGACGCAATGACCAACTTCACAGTATGGGACGGTCGTCCAGATGATCCTGAGCGGACGGCCTGGCATTGGGTCGAGGATGCTGATGGCCTGCGGCCACTGCTGTGGCGCGGCGATGATTGGCTCGAGTCCGTGGACCGTGAAGAGTGGCAGGATGGTTTTGCCGTGCTTAGCGCGCGCGACCTGAGACGAGCGAGATATCATGGCCCAGTCGTGACGCCTCCCCGGATTGCGGCGCTGATACGTCATCATCTTTTCGGCGCTGTGACATGAACAATCAGATGTTTATGTCGCAGCAGATTAGCAAAATCTTCCTCGCA
Source organism: uncultured Acetobacteraceae bacterium (assembly GCA_964244655.1). Taxonomy (GTDB): domain Bacteria; phylum Pseudomonadota; class Alphaproteobacteria; order Acetobacterales; family Acetobacteraceae; genus LMUY01. Next base: position 32,008 of record CAXTJU010000001.1, read on the forward strand.
TTTCATGCACTTGACGTCAATACAAACGTGAATTTTCGCTCTCGTGCGCAAGAATGCAGTTTCATCGTCACCCAGTTGTCAAACTCGCGTTAGGCGTTAATAAATCGTTAAATATATGCTTTATTGGTCTCTATTTGTAACTATTGATGTCTGTCGGACTATTCGCCCTCCAAGCCGTTGATGCGATCTCATACTGTAACGGCAGCAGCATCGCATTGTGCGCGATGCGACGTTCTCAGGAGAGCAAGCATGACTTTCTGGTTCCCCGGTCCCATTGCGGCCGAAGAAAGCAGTTCAACGACGACCGCGCTGGCAGCCAACCCACGGCTCGCTATGCATGACCGCCTGCCTCGATGGACGCAGCCCTTCCTGACCTGGCTCACCGCCCAGCCTGGGCCGGACGAGCCTAATCGAGAGCGCTCCCCGCTGCACTACGTTGCAGCTGCTTCATTGCAGGTTCTGGCAGGGGTCGCGCTCACCATGGCAGGGCTGCATCTCTGCATCGTTCTGATACCGTTCGGCATGTTGCTCACCACCGCAGGCCTGGGTCTGCTGCAAGTCGTCGTGTTCCATCATTGCTCGCATGGCACAGTGTTCAAGGATCGTGAAACCAACGTGGGGGTCGGACGGTTCATCTCCGCCATTCTATTGTTCAAGCACTTCGACCATTACAAACACGAGCATATGCTGCACCACAGCAACAACAAATTGCTGACAGAAGAGGACGAGTTTGCCGACTTTGTCTTCAACACCTGTGAGCTTGAGGCAGGCGTGGCGCTGCCGGTGCTGCGCCGCCGGGTGCTGCAAGGCCTGGTGTCACCCTCATTCCATGCCCGCTTTTTAGTCCGCCGAGTGCGGGCAGCTTGGGGGTCGCAGGACCGAAGGCACAACTTGATTGGCATGGCGAGTTGGGGCGTGCTGACGGCACTGTTCTTTGCGACAGGACACTGGCTCAGCTTCGTGCTGGCATGGGTTGTTCCGGTGACTGTTCTACTGCAGGCCGCGACGGTCGGGCGCATCCTATGCGAACACAGCTTTCCCGACATCGACATCATCACCGCTCGAGGGCGTGATCTCACGTGCCATGCGACATCTGGCGTTTTCCCTGGCATGATGCCCCCGTCGTCGCTGGCGAACTCGGTGTCCGGCGCATTGGCTTGGTTGGGCTGGTGGGCCAACATGCTCACCGTCCAGGTGTTCGTGAGGGTTGTCGTCCTGGTAGGCGACGCACCTTGCCATGACTATCACCACCGCAAGCCGGCAAGCCGGCGCTGGACGAGCTACATCCAGGCTCGCCACAACGACAAGCAAGCTGGTTCAAAGACGTTCCAGACTGACTACTCAGAGATTTGGGGGTTATTCAGGGCCGTGGATGCGACGCTGGCAAGCCTGTCGCGCCTGCCACCCGGCACTCCGTTCTAATAAGCCGGCTTAAGTCTTCTGACCGCCTTCGGGCTTACGCCCGAAGGCGGTCAGACTGGCTCATCGTATTCCCGGGCGATATGCGGAGGAAGGATGATGCGGGCCTGGGTTCCACCGCTTCGCCGGGCTTCGGTAACGAGAACGCCGTCGTGGGCCTCCACAATGCGGCGGGCAGCTGATAGCCGTTCACTCCCAAGCTCATGGGGCGAATGCGACATCTGCACGGGATCACTTGATGCAATCGAATCGACGACATGCGCTGGCGCAATTTCAGTCGCACAGCTTACTAAAATTTCAACGGCACCATCGCCCCGCCGGGTCGCGGACAGCTTCACAGCCGATCGAGGCAGGGCCCGGGCCAGGGAGTCGCTTACGATCGTCTGTATCGCACGATGCATGCTCTCGCGGTCGGCACAGATCGACACGTTGCGCCGGGGCAAGCTGACGTCGAGTTCAACATCGCTTTTGACACTGATCGGGTAGCTCGACCGGAACACCCGCCGCACAACTTCGCCAAGGTCAATCCATTGGACGTCCGGCAGAGCGAACTGCTCGATTGGGGTTGCAAGACGGCCGGCGTCGTTGGCTAAGTGTAGAAGTTCGTGCGAACAGGCGGCGAGTTGCTGGGCTGTGGTGCGAAAATTCTCCATCCCGGATGCACCGTCCAGTTGGGACACCATGGCAGTCACGAGAGTGGCTATCGACTCGGCTGGGGCTTTTACCTGCTGTGACAGCGCCTTGAGGAAACGGGCTTGGCTACGGGTCACTTCCTCAGCGGTCTGCTTGGCCTGGCGCAATTGCACCTCGGCGTATTTGCGGTACATCACGTCGAGGTAAACCGTGAGCGCCGCTTCGATGAGTTCCTGGTCGCCGGAGACGAAGGCGCGGGTGACATTTCCCTCGGAGCGGTTGCCCATCACGAGTGCGTGGCCGCTTGACTTGTCATAGGCCCAGAGCACGAACGGCAAGTGCAACACATCGAGCAGCCCAGGTGGCGGCCGGTCGAAGCGGAGGGAACTGGTGAAGAAGAAGTTTGGTGGATCGGAGACCATCACCGCCTGGTCAGCCTCGACGCTCGTCCCGCCTATGGCATGAGCCACGAGAAAGCGGCTGCTGCCGAGCGGCTCTTCCCGCAACAAAGCGGCACGGTCGCAAAGCGCGTTTTCGACGATGACCTGCAATACAGCCCCGCCCACGTCGTGCATCGCCTGGCTAGGCTCTGCAAGGAGGTAGGCCTCCCGTACGAGACGCACAACCGTGCGGCTGCGCCTCGCTTCCAGGAATGCCTGGCTCTGTTCCTCTTGCAGGCGCAGCAGCCGGCCACCCAGGTCGTTGCATTCACTTCGGTAATACTGCAGCTCGCGGTCTTGCGGGTTGCCAATGCCAGGCCGATCGCCCACGCTCAGTCAACCCGCAACAGGGCAAGCACACCGGTCCAGTCCAATGGGCGGCTATAACCTTCAAATGGGGCAACCTCGACGCCCGAGTAAAAGCCCAGCAAGGGGAAGGACAGGTCTAAAGACTGCATGACGAGTTCCGCCTCCTCCTGCAACGCGCCACTTCGAGCGCTGGCTCTGCCGGCACAATCAATGTAAAGGCCCAGGATCGGCTTACTTGATACGCACCTGTCACGCAACGTAGCAGTGCCATCACGGACAGATTGCAGCATCAGCGAGTTGTCCCGCGCCATGATTTGGACAGTCGTGCCCTGGCGGAAATCTGGCTCGAAGAGAGTAATGGAGCCACTCGCCCGGTTGGCGCCCAGGATCAGCCGGTTGACGTAAGTGTTCTCGTCATAAGGCGCGAAGGGGTCACCATGCTTCTCGCCCAGGGTGGCGATAAGGGAAATGTCGGTTCCGTCCGTGCTGCCAAGTCGCAGCCCCAGCATACGCTCAATCACCTCGAGCGCAGGCTGTTCATCCAACTCAAACACCTCGGCGCCGTCGATGCGGGTAATGTTCATGAAGCTGCTGACCGGGCGGCAACCATGGAGCACAGTTGTTTCGGCCTTGACGGCGGGTGGAAACACCAGTGCGATCGCGGCATGCTTGCACACGCCCACGCCGTCAAACACCCAGCCATCAGAGAAGTTCAGGTCGGTCAGCAACCCACCCCCGATCAAGTTCACCTTCTTTCCGTCCAGCCCGGCATGAAACCCTTCGACGATCGCGCTTGCATAATGCAGCTGCCGCGGAGTGGTGGAGGCGACACTGTCGAAGAACAGCAGCACCACCGCCCCGTCCGAGGCTTGGCTGGCCACTTTGCGCGCGAGCGCCGCGCCGGCCTGGCTCTCGCCACTGAGAAGGTCGTGCGTGGCATGAATTTCCGGCAGGATCGCAGATGCTTCAAATGCGATGATGCCGAGTTCCAGACCGCTGCAGCCGAAGCCGCCGCAGCCGATCGCCCCTGCCGCCGAGCCGCCAACGATCGGGATAGGGCCAAACACCGACTGCAAAGCGGCAAAGGCAACCGCTGGATCGTGCTTACCGCCGCAGAACACGAGGAGCAGCACGGGCCGGACATCCTCCAGCAATGCGCGGCACCGCTTCACTGCGATGGTGATGTCGTAGTGGCTGGCGTAAGCGACCTGGATCATGCGACGTCAGTCACGACTGGGATAATGGGCGGAAACGGGCATGGAACATCGTTAACATAAAGCTGCATAGCCTACACCCGCATTCGCAAGCCCGCACCATCGTAGGTGCTGTCTGATACGGCGGCGGTCAGACTTTGGAGGCATCAGCTGCCATCGTAGCTGCACTCCTCGCCGGTGCTGTCCCGGTAGAGCGTGACGCGGGCCAGATCGGGCAAGTCTGCCGCCAGGCGCCGCCAGATCCAGCTGCATAGCTCCTCCATCGTCGCCGGGCCGAGATCTGGCACGTGGTCCAGGAAACGGTGGTCCAGTCCATCACGCACCTGGTCCAGCGCGCGGTCAAACAACGCATAGTCCAGCACCATCCGGGTGCGCAGCTCCGGCACGCCGCGGATGGTGATCCGGGCGCGGTAGCTGTGGCCATGGATGCGGCGGCTAGGCTCGATATCTACCGCCCGGTCCAGCGTGTGCGCAGCCTCGAAACGGAACTGCTTGCTCAACTCATGCATCAGTCGATCCCGACGATCTTGTGGGTCTGCAAGCTCAGCCGCCATTGCGGGTGGCGCAGGCAATAACCGATGGCGGCACGGATATTGGTGGCGACGGCCTCGCCGTCCAGCGGCTGCAGGAAGAAGCGCTCGAAGGGCATGCCGGCGAACTGCGCCGGGTCGAGGTCTGGCTGTGGATACACCAGCTTGATTTCCTGCCCGGCCCGGATCCGCAACGGCGCCCCGGCCTTTGGGCTGACGCACAGCCAATCGACCCCGGTGGGCACCGGTTGGGTGCCGTTGGTCTCGACCGCAACCTGGAAGCCGCGGGCATGGACCGCCGCCGTCAGCGCCTCATCCAGTTGCAGCAGGGGCTCGCCCCCGGTGAACACCACCAAGCGATGGTCGGCTCCGCCAGTCCAGCGTGCCTCGATGTGGGCGGCCAACATCTCTGCTGTCTGGAATCGGCCGCCATTCTGGCCATCCGTGCCGATGAAGTCGGTGTCGCAGAACCGGCACACGGCGCTGGCGCGGTCGGCTTCCCGCCCCGTCCACAGGTTGCAGCCGGTGAACCGGGTGAACACCGCGGCGCGGCCGGTCTGCCCGCCCTCCCCCTGCAGGGTGTGGAAGCACTCCTTGACTGAGTAGGCCATGCACTCACGCTCCATCGGCCAGCGGTCACCCCCTCGCCAAGCCTGCCGAAGCCGGATTAGGCTTGATGAAAGAGAAAAAACAGGGGGAACCGTGTCCGCCATCGCCGCAACCCCGCGAGTCAAGGCCATCCAGCGCACTGCCTTGGCCATGCTCGTGCTGGCCGGCGTGGTCAACTACATCGACCGCGCTACCCTGGCCGCCGCCAACCCGCTGATCCGCAGCGAGATGGGACTGTCTATCGCCGACATGGGCTATCTGCTGTCGGCATTCCTGTGGGTTTACGCCCTCGCCCAGCTGCCTACGAGCGCCATGGTGGACAAACTCGGGCCGCGGCTGCTGACAGCCGGGCCGGAGCTGTGGTCGGCGGCGCGGTTGCTTGGGGAATTGGTGAGTACATTCGGCCAGTGCTTCGGCACGCGACTGCTGCTGGGCGTCGGCGAGGTGCCATAACTTCTCATCGGCGCTTGGGTAGCGCGGGACTGATTCAACCCGCACGATCGCGGTTTGGCGACGGGGGTTCTAAAATCTATTTTGTTCTCAGCACCACGAACTCTCTGCCGCTGCTGGCTTTCCTAATGGTGGCCTTAGGCTGGCGCTGGATGTTCGTTGTTATAGGCATGGCCGGGCTGATGGTGGCGATGCTGTGGTATGCAGTTCATCGCAACCCGCAGGATGTCGGGCCAACCTCGGTCGAGCTGGCGTATTACAGAGAGGGCGACCTACTGGGCCAGCGCGTGAGGGTTACACTGGCGGAGCGGCGGCAGCTGTTCCGTCCCACTTGGGACATGATCCTCGACTACTTCGGCATGATCTATCTTAGTTGTGTCCACACCGCATGCTGCCCGGTTATTTCGAGACCAAGCGGTGTGTGACACCGATCCGCTTTGAAATTGACTTGGATGTGCTTTGGGGCGGCTTGAGGCTTTCTGGTTCTGATACGGCCTGACCTGGTTTGGGTGGGCAGCCTGGATGGCAAACGGTTGGTGGTTTGCGGTCAGATGCCTGTGGCGAAGATTGGTCGGCTGGCCCGGCGCGCGCCGGACCGTGGCGGCCCGGATGCAGGCGATTGCAGGCGCACTGGATGGGCTGACGCGGGCGGAGGCGACAAGGCTGGCCGGCATGGAGCGCCAAGCGCTGCGCGATGCCCTGGTGCGCTACAACGCCGAGGGGCTGGCAGGCTTGCACGACCGCCCGCGGCCCGGCTCCGAGCCGTGGCTGGACGAGACGCAGCGCGCGGCACTGCGCCAACTGGCGCTGGACGGGCCGGACGTGGAGGCCTCTGGCTTGTCCGCCTGGAGCTTGGCAGACCTGTGCCGCGAAGTGGTCGCCGACGCCCTGGCCGCGCTGCCCAACGTGTACTGGTTTGGCTGCCGCCCTACAGCCCTGAGCTGAACCCGATCGAGCGGGTCTGGCTCCACCTGCGCAAGCGCCACCCCAGTCACAGGATGCTGGCCGAGTACAACGCCATCATCGACGCCCTCTGCAGCGCCTGCCACAAGCTCATCCCAAAACGGCTGCAAACCCTGACAGGATGCCCCTCCCTAAACCAAGCCAGCTTCTAGGCAGGCCGGCATGAGTTCTTCCAGGACCGATTCACGCCTATATTGGGGGATGGCGTGGCAGCCATAACATCTCTGGTCATGGCGTGGACTGTGGCGTTTAAACAGGGACATCTTACGCCCCGTCAAAGGTTTTCCGAAGGGTGCAGCCGGAGTGTATTTTTTAAGACGCCATCAAGGCGTGCCATTTTGATCAAAGCCGACTATGCAGCTTACATCTATACAAAATCAGAAGGACTGAGGCTGGTTCTGGATGGCAAGCGTCCTGAGATTGGCAAGTTCGTGTGAGCCAAAGACGCGGGCGGAATGGACTTGATTACTATTTCTACAACAAAAAGACTATTCAAGCTCACGCAACACAATGACCTTGACTGGCTTCCGAAGCCACCAAGACTTACGTTGATTGATGCAGAAACTGTAACTTATGTGCCTTCGTGGGACGTACCACTGTTCTTCGCCTCAAGCCAACTTTGGTCAATCGATCGCAGCGGAGCAGTCCAGCTTATCCTTCGAGACTTTCCCCCATTCCAATCTGGAAAAGCTTCTGCCACTGCCGAGCGGGGAGAGCGTGTTCATAAGCGGGGGTCGTCAAGGTAACGTCGTGCTGTTCCGTAAGCCGGGTGATATTGACGGCCAACGTCTGGCAAGTGCCCCTTCGTCCAAGTGACGTTCACAACAATCTATGCTGAAAGTCGCCAACTTAGTTTGCGCCGCGCAACCGGTGCATCACATCCTTCAACGCCGGATAAAGGTCCTTGTAAATTCTATAAAGCCGGTCGTACTGCGAACGCGCCGCCGGGTTCGGCTGCGCGCGGTCCGCCAGCGTCACCCACCCGGTCGATGCGGCTTCCGTCGTCACTAGCCCGGCGCCCAACCCCGCCAGCAGCGCCGCTCCCAGCGCCGCCTCCACGTTCTCAGCGATGGTGCGGACGGGGTAGCCGGTGGTGTCGGCGATGATCTGCATCCACAAATCCGAATGTGCCGCCCCGCCGACCACGATCAGCGCATCCGCCAGATCCTTCATGGTGTGACGGCCGGCGTCCATGTTGTGGCGCAGGGCGAAGGTGACGCCCTCCAACACCGCGCGATAGATCTCGGCGCGACTGTTGGACAGGTTCAACCCGACGAACGCGCCGCTGGCTTGGTCGTCCCACACCGGGCTGCGCTCGCCCATCAGATAAGGCAGGAACACCACGCCGCCGCTGTCCGCCGCAGCTTCCGCATCCAGCTGCGCGGCGGACACGGTGCCCGCGCCGTCGCGGCAGAACTGCGACTGAAACCAGGATACCGATGCCCCGGCGGTAATCGCGCCGCCGAACACGTAGAGGTCCTCCATGCCGTTGAACACGTGCGGCATGGCGATCAGCCCGTGCCGCGCGTCGGCGTGGCGGGTGACGCTGCCCCAGCACATGCTGGTGCCGATCATGGCGACGTGCTGGCCTGGCCGGGTGGCGCCGGCGGCGAAGGTAGCGACCGCCGCGTCTACCCCGCCCGCCATCACGGGGGTGCCCGCGAGTAGCCCAGTGCGTCCAGCCCAGGTGCCCGAAATCACACCTACCGGCGCCGAGGACTCCACCAGCCGTTCCGGCATCATCGAGCGCGGGATACCCAGCGCGTCCAGCATCTCGCCCGACCAGGCGCGCGCCTTGATGTCATACACGCCGCCGATGTTGCCGGCCGAGGAATGATCGACCGCCACGGCCCCCGTCAGTTGCTCAATCACCCAGGCGTTCGGCGGCAGCAGGTGCCGAGTCCGCGCCCATACCTCGGGGCGGTTGCGTTGCAGCCACAGCATCTTGGTGAAGCCGTAATAGCTGTCTACGCCGTTGCCGGTGATGTCGTACAGCCGGTTCAGGTCCTGCGTCGCCCGCACGTGCGCCACTTCCGCCCCGGCGCGGCGGTCCATCCAGATCAGGCACGGATGCAGCGGCTGCATCTCGGCATCTACCGGGATGCCGGAGCCGCCATACAGGCTACTGACGCAAAGCCCGGCGATCTCGCCCGCCGGCACGCCCGCCTTGGCCACGCACCCGGCGATGCACACCGCCACCGCCTCCAGCCACACCCGCGCATCCTGCTCCGCCCAGAGCGGCTGCGGCGTGTCCGGGGCATAGGCGTGGCTATGCTGCGCCAGGATGCGCCCGCCTGCATCGGCCAGCAGCGCCTTGGTGCTCTGCGTGCCGATATCGACGCCGACGACGTAGGGCATGACTAAGCGGTCATCGGCTTCAGCAGCACCTTGATTGAGTCGAGCGAGTTGGCCACCTTGATGGCCTCCTCCCACTCTTCAAGCGCGTAGCCATGGGTGACGATGCCCTGCGAGGTCACCAGCCCGCGGTCCAGCAGGTCGATCGCGATCGGGTAGCAGTACGGGCCGAGGTGCACGCCGCGCACGTCCAGCTCCTTGCGATCGCCGATGATCGAGAAATCCATGGTCACGTCGCTGCCGAACACCGAGAACTCCACGAAACGGCCCAGCTTGCGGATCATCGCCATGCCCTGCGTGACGCCAGAGGGCGACCCCGTCGCCTCAATGTACACGTCGCAGCCATAGCCGCCGGTCATGCCCTGCACGATCGCCAGCGCGTCCTGCTCCTTGGGGTTGATCACCACGTCGGCGCCGAATTGGGTGGCCAGCGCCAGCCGCTCCGGCACCATGTCGATCACGATCAGCTTCTTCGGCGTCTTGAGCTTGGCGACCTGCACCATCATCAGCCCGATCGGCCCGGCACCGGCGATCACCACCACGTCGTCCAGCTGCACGTCGCCGCGCTGCACCGTGTGAATGGCGCAGGACAGCGGCTCAATGATCGCCGCGTCCTCCAGCCGCATGGATTTCGGGATGACGTGGATGCGGGCGGTGGGCGGGATCAGCATGTACTCGGACATGCCGCCATCGGCCACCTCGCGCTGAAAGCCGAAGATGTTGTGCACCTCGCACATCCAGTACTTGCCGGAGCGGCAGAACCGGCAGCGGTCGCACGGCACGATCTGCTCGGCGATCACGGTGTCGCCAGGCTGCACGCCGAAATGCTCGGCAGCCCCCTCGCCCAGATCGTCCACAATGCCGAAGAACTCGTGCCCGGGAATCACCGGCGGCTTGACGTAGGCGGGAGTACCCGGCGCGCCCCAGAACATCTTGGCCCCGCCCCAGCACTTGCAGTCGCTGGCGCAGATGCCGCACGCGGTGATGCGGATCACCATCTCGCGGGATTTCGGCGCCGGACGCGACACCTTCTCCACCCGGTAGTCCTCCGGGCCGTGGCAGACGATCGCCGTCATGCGGTCATTGGCGCCGATTGCGTTCATCTTGAAGCTCCATTCATGGTGCGGCGCGCCGGGTCATGCGCGGCCGTGGGAGGCGCGCGAGCGGCGCGCCAGGGAATCGACGATGACCGCCGTCGCCAGCACCGCGCCGGTGATCATGTAGCGCAGCGAGGAGGACAGATCGAGCAGGGTCAGCCCGCTCGCGATCGATTGGATGACGATGATGCCGAGCAGGGCCGAGTAGGCGCTGCCACGTCCGCCGAACAGGCTGGTGCCGCCGATCACCGCGGCGGCGATGGCGTCGAGGTTCACGTCGCCGGTGCCGGCCTGTTGGCTGGCGGAGGCGAGGCGGGCAGCAGACAGTATGCCACCGACCGCGGCCAGTGTCGAGCACAGCACGAAGGCGCTGGTGTAGATGGCGCGCACGTTGATGCCCGCCCGCCGGGCCGCCTCGCGGTTGCCGCCGACGGCGATCATCGAGCGGCCCCACTTCGTCCGCTTCAGGGCATATTCCATGCCCACGACTAGGGCTGCGAAGAAGCCGAACATCCAGGGGATGCCGCGGTCGCGGTTGAGGTAGAAAACGATGATTTCGAGTACGGCAGCGAGGACCACCGCACGGACGAGCAGGCCGTTGAGCGATTGCGCCGACAGCCCGGCCTGGCGTCGCCGGGATGCGGTGCGCAGCCCCGTGGCGAAGGTCGCGATGCCGGCCAGCGCGGCTAGCCCGTAGCTGACGGCGTGCGGCATCACGAGCGTCTCACCCAGCGTCACCATCGGCGATTCGTACGGCAGGTTGATCGATCCGCTGGCGCCGAGGATGTAGAGCTGCAGGCCGAGGACGGCGAGCAAGCCCGCCAGCGTCGAGACGAAGCTCGGCATTCCCAGGCGGTTGAATAGCAGCGCGTAAACCGAGCCGATCACGGCGCCCACGGCCAACGCAGCCAAAATGGCGAGCCAAACCGGCCAGCCCATGTTGACCCACAGCACGCCGAGCATGGCCGAGGCGAAGCCGCTGACCGAGCCCACCGACAGGTCAATCTCGCCGACCATCAGGATGCAGACGATGCCGAGCGAGATCACGCCCACCGTCGAGCTGTCGAACAGCAGGTTGACCAGGTTGTTGCTCGACAGGAAGATCGGGTTGAGGCTCTCGAATACCGTCCAGATCACCACCAGCCCGACGACGACCGGCAGCGAGCCCAGGTCGCCTGAGCGCACCCGGTCGATCATGGAGCGGATCGCGCCCGCAACGCCGGTGTCGTGCCGGACACGCACGTCGCTGCGGTCGAGCAACGACGTCACAGCCGGCTTGGTCTCGATCGTCATGCGCGTATCTCCGCCGTGGCGTCCCGTTGGATCTGGCGCCGGCCGGAGCGCCGCGAGACCGAGTTGTCGGCAGCCCCGGTGATGGCGCTGACCAGCTCCTGGTTGGATGCGTCGGGGTAGAACACGCCGTTGTTGCGTCCCAGCCGCAGCACGACGATGCGGTCCGCCACGGCGCGCACGTCCTCCATGTTGTGGCTGATCATGATGACCCCCAAGCCGCGGTCGCGCACCCGCTCGATCAGGTCGAGCACCTCGGCCGTCTGCGCCACGCCCAGCGCCGCGGTCGGCTCGTCCAACAAGATAAGCTTGGGATCGAGCAACAGGGAGCGCGCGATCGCCACGGTCTGGCGCTGCCCGCCGGAGAGCGAGGCGACCGGCTCGCGCACGCTGGGGATGCGGGCGGACAGCTCGTTCAGCAACGTCCAGGCACGGATTTCCATCGACACCTCGTCGAGTTGCATCGGGCGCAGCTCCTTGCCGAGGAAGATGTTGGCGACCACGTCGAGGTTCTCGCACAAGGCGAGGTCCTGGAAGACGGTCGCGATGCCGAGGGCCAGCGCATCGCTCGGCCCCGAGAGCGTTACGGGCTTGCCCGCGAACGTCATGGTCCCGGCGCTGGGCTGGTGCACGCCGGAGAGAACCTTGATCAGCGTCGATTTCCCGGCGCCGTTGTCACCCACCAGCGCCACGACCTCGCCCGCCTGCACGTCCAGGTCGATGCCGGTCAGCGCGGAGACCGCGCCGAAGTTCTTGGAAATGCCGCGAAGGCTGAGCACCGGCTCGCTTTGGTGCGCGGGCACCGCTTCGCTTTGGTGCGCCGGTTCAGTCCATGTGTCAGTCATAACCGGCGAACCTTTCGGGAAACGTGGCCGCAGCGCAAAGGCGTGGGGGCCGCCTGGCCGGCCACAAGGCCAGCCAGGCGGCCCGGGTCGGCTTAGGGCGTGATGCCGAGCTTCTTGCAGCCTTCGGCATAGCGGCCGGTGCACAGTACCGCCGCCGTCTCGATCGGCTTGCCGTTGACCATCTTGTCAACGATCTCTGCCTTGAGGTTGGAAGCCGTGATGAGCGTCGGCGTGAACAGCTGCGTCGGCGTGTTGAACAGCTGGGCGTCGGCCTTGGGCGCCTGGCCGGACAGCAGCTGCACCGCGACGTTCGCGGCCGCAGCAGCCACGATCTCGCTCGGCTTTGAGATCGTGTTGTACTGGTCGCCGGAGATGATCAGCTGCAGCCCGGCAATCGTCGCGTCGTTGCCGGTCACCGACGGCACCGGCTCGACGCCGGCCGCCTTGAAGGCCGCGATCGCCCCGCCGCCCGTGCCGTCATTGGCGGCGACGACGCCCACGATCTTCTTGCCGAAGCGCGAGATTTGGCCGCTGACCCATTGCTGCGCCTTGGCAGGCGCCCATTCCGGCGTGTCGTACTCGGCCAGCGTCTTGTAGCCGCCCTCGCCGATGCCCTCGTGGATGCCCTTCTTGATGAGTCCGGCCGCCGCGTCGGTGGGCGAGCCGTTGACTTCGAGCAGGCCGGCATCCCCGGGCGCCACGTGCATGGCCTTCAAGTGCTCGACCAGCGACTCCGCAATCGACTTGCCGATCGCCTCGTTGTTGAACGACACGTAATAGTCCGCCGGGGTGGACGGCACGGGCCGGTCATAGGCGATGACCTTGATGCCCTGGCCCCGCGCCTGCTTCACCAGCGATGCCGCGGCGGCCGAGTCGACCGGGTCGATCACGATGGCCTTGGCGCCCTGGGAGATGACCGAGTTGAACTGCTGCTGCTGCCGCGAGGCGTCGCCGTCCGCGTTCTGGTAGAGCACCTTGCAGCTGGGGCAGAGCTTCGTCATCTCGGCCACGAAGCCGGGGTGGTCGTGCTCCTCATAGCGTGTCGAGCTCTGGTCCGGCATCAGGAACGCGACCGTCGTGTCCGAAATCCCGGCCGCGGAGGCGGCCGGCCCGGCGAGGACGGACAGAACGAGCGCCGCGGCGCCGGCCAGCGGCGTGATGGACGTTGACGCCTGATACTTCTTGGAGGTGGGCTTCTGAGGCATGGACGCTTCCTTCGTGGAATGATTACGGGCCGTTGCTGTTTGGTGGAGGCAGGACGCCTCGTCAGTTCAGGGTCGCTCGCATCCTCTGCTTCTGGTTGATGGACCGGACGCCGCCAGGCGCCTCCATGGCGCCGGACGCCTGCGCCGCATGGTGGCTGCGGTAGGTGGACGGCGACATTGCCTTCTGCGCCAGGAACTGGCGGTTGAAGTTGGACACGTTGTTGAAGCCGACCTCGAAGCAAATGTCGGCGACGCGCTGGCGGCCGAGCGTCAGCAGGTCGCACGCGTGATTGACCCGAAGGCTGTTGACGTAGCTGACGAAGCTCATCCCGGCATGGCGGCGGAAGGCGCGGCTGAACGCGCTGGGGCTGTAACCGCACAGCGCCGCCAGGTCGGTTTCGCGCAGGTCGCTCGCGAGATTGCGGGCGATGTGCGCAAGCGCGTGGTTCAGCGGGCGCACCATGTAGTCGCCGGGCCGCGGCTGGTAGCCGACGCTGGCCAGGGCCTGGCGGCCAGGATCGCCGTGCAGGATGCCGAGCAGGCCAAAAAGCAGCTCCAGTCGCCGGGCGCCGCCGGCCTGCAGCAACTCCTCCAGCATGGGCCTGGCGGCGGCACCAGCAGCGGGGCTGAACAGCAGGCCGCGCCCGCACTCGTCAAGCAGCGCCGGCAGAAACCGCATCTCAGGGAACAGCGCCGCGATGCCGGCCGCCATCGCCCCGGTAAACTGCAGCACCAGGCAGCGGCGGGGCACCACGGCCGCGGTGGGCACGTCGCTGATCCAGTTGTGCGGCAGGTTGGGGCCGGTCAGCACCAGGTTGCCGGGGCCGAACGGCCCGATGTGGTCGCCTACGAAGCAGCGCCCGGTGGTTTCGGTGATCAGATGCAGCTCGTACTCGGGGTGAAAATGCCAGCGCACCGTCCGGTAGGGATAGCCGTGCGACCACACCTTGAAGGATTCGGTGCCAGGCACGCCAACCACCTCAAGGGCTGCGTCATGCTGAGCAGGTCGTACGGCGCCGCCCATGGTTTTCGTCGCTTCCCCTCGCGCCAGCGCCGAGCAACTGCTTCGGCCCCAGTCATTGCTTGGGGGCAAGATATGGCTTTGCGACGGCCGGCGCTACCGCAATCGACTCTGGCCTTTGATACTTTCTTGCGCGGACTCGCATTTAATTCACGCAATTATGGCAATGCCAAGCATCACTGCATCACCGGGCGCGGATGGGACCCACGGCTTTGGCACGCTATGTCCCACCAAGCTCCACCGCAGGCGTGCCAATGTCCCCTTCCGCCCACCTCGCCGCCATCAACCTTTTCGTGGGCGACATCCAGGGCGGGCTGGGGCCGTTCCTGTCCACCTGGCTCGCCCAGGCCGGGCATTGGACCCCGGCGCGCATCGGCCTGGTCACCACGATCGTGGGCTTCGCCACCCTGGCGCTCAACACGCCGGCCGGGCTGCTGGCGGACCGCACGGGCCGACCGCGGTTGCTGCTGGGCCTGGCCTGCATCGCCATCCTGGCCGGCACGGTCCTGCTGCTGCCCGCGCGCAGCTTCACGGCGGTGCTGCTGGCCCAGGGCCTGGCCGCGTGCGGCGGCACCCTGGTGGTGCCGGCGCTCACCTCGCTCACGCTGGGCATGGTCGGCAAGGCGGGCTTCCCCCGCCAGCAGGGCCGCAACCAGGCATTCAACCACGCCGGCATCCTGTCGGCCGCGCTGCTGATCGCCGGCGGCGTGCGGTTCGTGGGGCCCGGCGTCGCCTTCCTGGCCCTGGGGCTGATGGCGGTGGCAGCACTGGCCGCCATTGCGATCACGCCGGGCAAGGCCTGGAACGGCCGCCGGGCCCATGGCTGGAAGACGGAGGAGCCGGACGAGGCGGACCGCTCGCACCCGGCGCTGGCCGTGCTGGCCAACCGCCGGCTGCTGCTGCTTGCCTTGGCCTTGTCGCTGTTCAACCTCGGCAACGGCGCCATGCTCTCGCTGGTGGCGCAGCGGCTGGTGGCGGACGGCGTGCAGGCCGCGACCGGATGGGTGGCTGCCTACGTCGTCGTCGCCCAACTGACGATGATCCCGGTGGCGCTGTGGGCGGGGTCGCTGGCGGACAAGCGCGGCCGCCGCCACCTGCTCATGGTCGCCTGCGCCGCCCTGGTGGTGCGCGCTGGCCTGTCCGCCCTGGTCAGCGGCCCGGCCTGGCTGATCCCGGCCGAGGTGCTGGACGGCGTGTCCTCCGGCCTGCTCGGGGTAGCGGTGCCGGTGCTGGTGGCGGATCTCACCTGGGGCAGCGGCCGCACGCAGACGGCGCTGGGCACGGTCAACGGCCTGCAAGGCGTCGGCGGCGCGCTGTCCGGCGTGTTCAGCGGCCTGCTGGTGGAGTGGCTGGGCTGGACCGGTGCGCTGCTCGCCCTGGCGGCCCCCGCCGCCCTGGCCCTGGCCGTGGCGCTGTGGCTGGAGGAGACGCGGGAGCTGGACGCGCCATTCCCGCCCAAGGCGGTTCCGGGAGATGCGCCCCGCGATAAGGCGGACGTTGCGGACTGACACCCGGCAGTCATATGGCCACGGCCGGACGCCTCGCGCCTAGCCACGTCCTAATGCCCTGGTTCAGCGGCTCCGAGTAGGCCCGCCCCACTATGGCGGCGATCCCAGCCGACAGGGCAAGATAGGCAAGCAGCAGTGCCAGCTTGCGGTCGCCGAACACGGCGTCCGCTGGAAATGCCGACCGCAGCAAGCCAAGGACGACCAGGTGAAACAGGTAAAGCTCATAGCTGAGCCTGCCGAACCATTCGACCGCCGCGAAGGCTCGGCGCCGCTCGAACAAGGCCGCGCCGGGTCGATGGCAGGCCTGGAACAGCAGGCAGGCCGTGCCGAGCGCCATGAGCGTGACGCCATAGACGTTGGTGACCGCGATGGAGCGGACGAGATAGAGCACCATCATGGCGGCAATGACGAGAGGCTGGGCAACGCCGGCCCAAACCCCGGAGACACTTGCACGGCGGGCCAGCAGGGCCGTGCAGCAGCCCACGGCAATGCCGTCAAACGAAGCGAGGTAGGAGTAGAGGAACTGCGCCTCGTCCGCCTGGTGCAGCCCGCGCCAGATCGGGCCGATCACGATCACGGCGGTCCAGAATGCGACGAGGAAAGCCGGACGGCGAAGGGTGAGGCAGAGGATCGGGAATGAGAGGTAGAACATCTCCTCCACCGACAAGGACCACAGGACGCCGAGGGGGTAGTTCACCCACCCTGCCGGAGTGGCCATCAGCCCGTTCATCCAAAAGGTCAGTGAAGCGAAGTTGACCAGCCAGAACGACACCGGCGGACCTTCTTCAGGATGGTTTTGGAAGATCGTCAGCCCCATAGCTGCCAAGGCATTCACGACCACCAGCAAAAGCAGCAAGCTCGGGATGATCCTCGCAGCTCTCAAGCTGTAGAAGGTGCGGGCACTCAGGTTTTGCAGGCTGCCCCACCGAGCTTCAGCATTGGACGTAATCAGGAAGCCAGATGTGACGAAGAACATCGTTACGGCATAGTTCCCGTTCCGGACGATGGCGTGGACGGCTTGCCACCCAATCAGCCGCGACAGCGCCGTATCATCCAGGGTGTATGGAATGTTGAAATGGTGCAGCATCACCAGGATGATCGACACGCCCCTCAGCAGGTCTATGCGCCTGTTGCGGATGCCGGCGCTCATGGCACGGTGCTGGACGTTAAAGGTTTTCCTCAAACCCTATCGGTTCATCAGCACCGGCAAGTCCGCGTTCTCCAGCACGTAGCGCGTCACGCCGCCCAGGATCAGCTGGCGCAGGCGGGAGTGCGAGTAGGCGCCCATGGTCAGCAGGTCCGCGCCGAACTCGTGGGCCGCGGCCAGCATCCCCGCCCCCACCTCGCGGTCCAGCGGGCGGAAGGTTGCCATCTCGGCCGCCACGCCGTGCAGCGCCAGGTAGCCCGCCAGGTCGCGCGCGGGCGGGCCGTTGCGCTGGTACTCGGCGGCCGAGAGGATGCGCACCGCCGCCGCGTGCCGCAGCCAGGGCAGCGCCGCGCCCACCGCCGCCGCCCCCTCGCCGGTGCCGTTCCAGGCGACCGCAACCCGGGCGCCGAGCGTGCGGGGCGGCTCGTGCGGCGCGATCAGCACCGGGCGGCCGCTGTCGAACAGCACGGCGTGCAACGCGTCGAACGAGGACAGGTCTTCCCCCGCCTCCGGGTGCGGCACGATGGTGAGGTCCGCCAGCCGCGCCTGCTGCGCCACCACGTCCTCCTCCCGCCCTGTCACCACCACGAACCCGGCGGTCGGGTGATGCGCCTTGTCCGTCGGCCGCTCGAAATGGATGCCCTCGGCCTCGATCGCGAGCTCAAACAGGGCGCGCACGGCGGCGGAGCGGCCCTCGCCCTCCTTCTCGGTCGCCTGCATCATCTCCTGGATCATCGGGCCGGACAGGCCCTCGCCCGCCAGCGGCGCCACGTCGCGGCTGTCGGCGCGGACG
This sequence comes from uncultured Acetobacteraceae bacterium, assembly GCA_964244655.1. GTDB lineage: Bacteria > Pseudomonadota > Alphaproteobacteria > Acetobacterales > Acetobacteraceae > LMUY01. Next base: position 49,836 of record CAXTJU010000001.1, read on the forward strand.
TGCAGCGCCAGGATGTGCGCATTGAACTGCCGCGCCACGATCACCGCCGTGGCGATCGCCGACTCGCCCGCCGCAGTGCCGATCAGCGGAAGCAGCAGCTTGCGGATGGGCATGGCGATGCTCCTTGCTGGGCGTTCCTGGCGCAACACAAGCAGACTGGCCCGCCGCGGCGCAAGCGCCCTGATGCCTAGGCGCAGGCCCGCAGGCCCAGCGTCCGCGGCAACTCCGCCATGGCGCCATGCACCGACACGCTGCCGATGACGGGGAAGCGGAAGGCGAGGTGGGACGCTGAGTCTGCTGCGGCAGGACTCCAGCCAAGCGCTGCAGGAAGCCTCAAACCTGAAGCCAGCCCTGGTCAGGGATACAGCGTCTCAGACGCCCAGCCCTCGCCGCTGCTGACGTAGGTCCGGCGGTCGTGCAGGCGGAACGGCATGTCCTGCCAGAACTCCATCGCCTCCGGATGCACCCGGTAGCCGGACCAGTGCGGCGGGCGCGGGATGCTGTCGCCGGGGTAGAGGCTGTCGCATTCGGCCACTCGGCGCTCCAGTTCCGCACGCTGCAGCAGCGGGCGGGACTGGTCGGACGCCATGGCGCCGAGCCGGGAGATGCGGGCGCGGCTGGCGAAATATTCGTCCGCCTCCGCCGAAGTCACGGGGGCTACGGAGCCTTCCACCCTCACTTGGCGATGCAGCGTCTTCCAGTGGAACAGCAGTGCAACGCGAGGATTGGCGGCCAGCTCGCCGCCCTTGCGGCTCTGGAAGTTGGTGTAGAACACGAAGCCTCGTGCATCGACGCCCTTGAGCAGCACCATCCTCAAGGAAGGGCGCCCATCCGGTGTGCTGGTCGCCAGCGCCACGGCGTTGGGATCATTCGGCTCGGTGCCGGTAGCCTCCACCAACCAGTCCTGGAACAAGCCGATCGGGTCGGATACGGCGGGCATCGCCTGAGGCGCGAGATCACGCGATGGCATGACCTGAAAAGACTGGGGCGTATCGGGCATGGGGCAACCTTTCTGGATCAACACATTGGGGCTGGCCCGGCGGTTCGCCAAGCACTGCTTCCCTTGCCCGGCCGCGTGTGCCACCACCGCCGACACGTCAAATAGAAACTTAGGGTAGCAACGCCATGCCGGACACCAACCTGCGGACCAAGCCCGCCACTGGGAGCTTGATGGCGGGCAAGCGCGGCCTGGTCATGGGCGTGGCCAACGACCGGTCGGTCGCGTGGGGCATCGCCGCGGCGTGCGCGGCGCAAGGGGCGGAACTGGCCTTCACCTACCAGGGGGACGCGCTGGAGAAGCGGGTCCGCCCGTTGGCGGCAGGCGTGGGCAGCCCGATGGTGGTGCCCTGCGACGTGAGTGATGACGCCAGCATGGATGCGGCCTTCGCCCAGGTGCGGGAGGAGTGGGGCCAGCTTGACTTCCTGGTCCACTCGATCGGCTGGGCGGACAAGGCGTTCCTGCGGGGCAAGTACATGGACACGCCGCGCGAGGCGTTCCTCACTGCGCTTGATATCTCCTGCTACTCGTTCACGGCCGTTTGCGCCCGCGCCGTGCCGTTGATGCGGCCGGGCGGCTCCATGCTGACCATGACCTACCTTGGCGCCGAACGGGTCATGCCGCATTACAACGTCATGGGCGTGGCCAAGGCGGCGCTGGAAGCCTCGGTGCGCTACCTGGCAGCGGATCTGGGCGGACAGGGCATCCGGGTGAACGCGATCAGTGCCGGGCCGATCAAGACCCTGGCGGCCAGCGGCATCAGCGACTTCCGCTACATCCTCAAGTGGAACCAGTACAATTCGCCCCTGGAGCGCAACACCACCATCGAGGAAGTGGGCGGCGCCGCAGTGTACTTGCTGTCGGACCTGTCCTCGGGCGTCACGGGGGAGATCCACCACGTGGATAGCGGCTATCACACCGTCGGCATGAAGAACCCCAAGGCGCCTGACATCAACGTGTCAGGTTCCGAGTGACGCGGCCGGGCAGACTCGCGGGCTTGTGAATGGGGCGCAGCATCGCGCATCCCCTAGTCTGCAAAGCAATGAACGACCCAAACGAGCAGATCGACGCTGCGGCGCTTCAGGCTTTCGTAGAGGGTTTCGGCGCACGCGCCTGGTCGGAACGTTTGGGCGAGCTGGAGAGGGCCGCTGCCAGCTCGACGCGGCTGGGCCGGGCCGTGCTGCAGCGCCATGTGGTGGAATTGACGATCAATCGCTGGCGAGTCGCCGGGCGCAACCGTCCGCCGAGCCCGGCGGAACGCCGCATCTCCAGCCTGGCGGCCGATGCAAGCCGCCTGTTTGACGCGTTGCCAGTCCCGGGCCGTGACCGCCTGCGCGCGCAACTCCGCGAGGCTGCGACGGGGGACAACACGCTCATTGCGCCTTTTCACCTGATGCGGATCGCGGCCCTGCAACGTGCCCGCGGGTTCGACGTCGCGTTTACCGGGCTGGAAGACGAAACCAGCTTTGACCTGCTGTTGCACCGCTCTGGCCAGGAAGCGGAAGTCGTGTGCGACGTGGTGTCCGCCGAGGACGGACGTGAGGTGCACCGCGGCGCATGGACCCGGCTGTGCGACCGGGTGGACCCTGACTTGCAGGCCTGGCTCGCCAACCATCCCGGTCGTTACCTGCTTAAGATGACGCTGCCGCAGGGCCTCAAAAACCTTCCGGAAGGCGATGCGCTGGGCGCGCTGCACAGCCGGATCACCACCATGCTATCCACCATGCGCCGGGCCGACCACGACGAGGCGGCGGTGTTGCGACTCGACCCCTTGATGCTGGCTGCGTCGCAGGCAGACGAGTTGGGCCTCATGCCGCGGCTGCGCAGCGAGTTCGGGCCAGAGGCGCACCTGGCAGTGACGACCGCGGAGCGCAGCCTCTTCGTCATGGCAGCTCGCGCCGGGCAGGAGAACGAGGTTGCCGTCGCAATCCGCCGCCGCATGGCTGCCGTGGCGCCCGCACGGCTAAGCGGCACCCGGCCTGGCATCCTTGCCATGTTCATCGAAGACACCGACAAGGCGGAATGGCGGCTGTTGCGGGAACGCATGGACCTCGAAGGCGAGGCACGGCAGTTCCTGACCAATCCTGGCGCCCGCGCGGTCGTTGCGGTCACTTGTGCTTCCCGGCTGGAGATGTTCGGCATGCCTGCTCCGGATGCGGCAGCAGACGGTGAGCTTCGCTTCCGCAATCCCTCGCACCCGGCGGCCAAGACCGCCGCCCTGGCCCCCGCTGTCACCTCTTCAATCTGATAGCTTCGTGAGGCTGGTTTTCAGCCTCTTTCAAACCAGCGCCGGTTTAACGTTATGTTGCATGGCAGCAATGCGGTGAGGCGATGCACAACTCTGAGTATGACCTGAAGCTGGATGAGTTGGAGCGTATCCTCAACGATCCGGACAGCAAGATGGAACCGGAGCGGGTGTGGTCGTTGCTGGCAGAAATCTCGCGACAGGCAAGCCAGGCGCCGGGGCCTTTGCCCGAACCTGCCAAAGGCTAGTTACGCCTCGGAACCCTTCAGGATGTCCTCTAACTCGGCCCATTCGCGTTTGCCCAGGCCGCTGCCAGGCTGATCCACCACTTCGCCTGCCAGTCTCCGGCGCAACACGGCCAGCATGGCAGCGGAGAACGTCACCGCATCGGTGCGGTAATCCTTGAATGCCTCGTAAGTGGCCGGCACCCAAGCCGCGACTGTGGCCAGCATCGCCTCTGCGTAGGCGCGGATTTCATATTGCGCGTGCGTGTCGGCCCGCAGCGACAGGAAACCGAGCAGGTTGTGCAGGTCGGCTTTCCAATACCACTGGGTGTAGGTGTTGAGCGTCAGGTTCATCCTCGCCAGTTCGCGCGTCAGGCCCTGACGCGCTGGGTCGGCGCCCCCCTCGTTCAGCATCCAGGCGTAGCCGTCATAGGCTCGCTCCGAATCTGCCCGCAGCATGTCAAGCACGGCCGCCGCCTCGTCCCCCTCCAGCACCGCGCCGCGACCCTGGCGGTTGCTGTCGGACTGCGCGGCCAGGTGCTCGGGGGCCGGGATGTAGAACTCACGGTCCATGACGGAATAGCGCGCGGAATACTCGTTCACGTTGGCGGTGCGATGGCGAATCCATTGCCGGGCCACGAAGATCGGCAGCTTCACATGATATTTGATCTCGCACATCTCGAACGGCGTGGAATGCCTGTGGCGCATCAGGTAACGGATCAGCCCGGCATCCTCGCTCACCCGCTTGGTGCCCCGGCCATAGGACACGCGGGCCGCCTGCACCACGGCCGCGTCGTCCCCCATGTAGTCGATCACCCGGACGAAGCCGTGGTCCAGCACGGGGATGGCCTGGTACAGCATCGCCTCCAAGGCCGGCACGGTGGCGCGGTGGGTGGGCGCAGGCGCGCTGCGGAGGTCGGCGATCGACTCGGCTTGCTCGGGAGAGAGGGGCATGGTCCCCCCTACCATCTCGCCGCGCAATGGACTATATGAGAGGGGCTGGCTTGCCAGATATGGCGATAAACGATGTGTGGAATAATTGTTGTGGACCCGGGGGCGGTACCCGGCGTCTCCACCACCTCGGTGGGCAAGGGGACGAAATAGGCTCGACACGCATGGTAAAGACGCATTTTTTGCTCGGCATTGTACCGCCGTTATCGGGCTATATCACAGATGCCAATGACAATCATGAGGCATTCGCAGTCGCAGCGTAAGTTGCGATAGACGCGGCACGGGGGGCGCCGGGCAACAGAAGCCCCCCACTCTTTCCTTTGGAGGCATGGATGCAAGCGATCTCGGTGCTGGACCTCGCCCCCGTGCCGCAAGGTTCCACCCCGGCGGACGCGCTGCGCAACGCGCTGGACCTCGCCCGTCATGTCGAACGGCTTGGCTACCGGCGCTACTGGCTGGCGGAGCATCACAACATGGTCGGCATCGCCAGTGCCGCCACCGCCGTAACCGTGGGCTACGTGGCGGCCGGCACCAGCAGCATCCGCGTCGGCGCTGGCGGCATTATGCTGCCGAACCACTCCCCGCTGGTGATCGCCGAGCAATTCGGCACCTTGGCTACGCTCTATCCCAACCGCATCGATCTCGGCCTCGGCCGTGCCCCCGGCAGCGACGGCCTCACCCAGCGCGCGCTGCGGCGGGACCCGGCGGCTGCCGACACCTTTCCCGAGGATGTGGCGGAGTTGCAGGCGCTGCTCGGCCCGGTGCAGCCCGGCCAGCGCGTGCAGGCCGTGCCAGGGGGCGGCACGAACGTGCCGCTGTGGATTCTCGGCTCCTCGCTCTACGGCGCCCAGGTCGCGGCGCATTTCGGCCTGCCCTACGCCTTCGCTTCCCACTTCGCGCCAGCTGCGCTGGAGCAGGCGCTGCAGGTTTACCGCGCCCGCTTTCGCCCCTCCTCCCAACTGTCCCAGCCGCACGCAATGGTCGGCGTGAACGTGGTCGCTGCCGACACCGACGCCGAGGCACGCCGCTTGTTCACCTCGATGCAGCAGGCCTTCACCAACATGATTCGCGGCACCCGTGGCAAGCTGCCCCAGCCGATCGATGACATCGAGGCCTACTGGTCATCCTCGGAGCAGGCGCAGGTCACGGCCATGCTGGCCTGCTCCTTCGTGGGCTCCGCCGAGACGGTGCGGCAAGGCTTGGCCGGCTTGCTGGACTGGACGGGTGCGGACGAGCTGCTGGTCGCAGCCGCCGTCCATGACCACGCCGCCCGGCTGCGCTCCTATGAAATCCTGGCCCAGGTCGTCCCAGCCCTGGAACGGCAGAAGCAGGCCGCGTGAGCGATCTGCCGCCTGATGGCAAGCTCACCGTCGCCAAGCAGCGCTGGGCCGAGCAGGGCCGCTTTCTCACGGGCCGCATCACCCGCCCGGCGGAGCATCGGCTGCCCCCCGGCCAGCACGTGGTGCGAGACTGGCCGGTGCTGGACCTCGGCGTCCACCCCCGTATCGACCCGGCGCGTTGGACACTTCGCGTGTTCGGTGCGGTGGAGGAGTCTCTGACCTGGGACTGGCCAGCCTACCGCGCGCAACAGCAGGTGCGGGAGGTGACCGACATCCACTGCGTCACCACGTGGTCACGCTACGACAATGCCTGGGAGGGCGTGTCCACCCGCACGCTGCTGGACGCGGTGCGCCCCCTGCCCAGCGCCACGTTCGTGGTGCTGCACAGCCAGGACGGCTACGTGACCAACCTGCCACTGGCCGACTTCGCCGCCGCGGACGCGCTGCTGGCTCATTCCTGGGAGGGCAAGCCGCTCACCGTCGAGCATGGCGGCCCGGTGCGGCTGGTGGTGCCGCATCTTTACCTTTGGAAAAGTGCCAAGTGGCTGCAGCGGATCGAGTTCGTAACCGCAGATAGGCCGGGTTTTTGGGAGACGCGCGGCTACCATGACCGCGGCGACCCATGGGCGGAACAGCGCTACTCGGAGTGATCCAGCGCCAGCACTGCGAACGTCGCCAGCCAGTGCTCCCCCATGTAGTCACCCGTCACGTGCGGCAACCCGGCGTCCAAGTGCAGGCGGGCCGCCTGCTCCATAATCATCCGCCGCGCATCTCGCGGCGGCAGCGCATGCGCCAGTGAGCACCAGCACCAAGCGCGACTGAGGTTCAGCCCGTCCAGGTGGGCGATCTTGCCGTCGCTCCGGTCGGATACGGCTGCCGGCGAGAACAGGGAGGCCGGCCGAGCTTGGGCCAGCTTGGGCAAGAACGCATCGAACCATGGCAGGAATTGCTCTGCGGGCAGCAGGCGGCGCATGCACTCGGCCTCGATCAACGCGGAAGACAGGAAGTCGTCACTGGATGGCTCCCAAGCCTGGCAGTCCCGGTCGGCGCCATACCAGCCCTCGGCAGTTCGGCGCAGCAAGGCAGCCCATGCTGCATCCCTGACCCCGGCCGCGTGGTCAGAAGCGAGCGCAAGCGCAAATGCAGTGTTGAAATGGGTGCCGACCCGCACCGGGTAGCTTGCCTTGGGCAGAAACGTGGTGAAGCGCTGCACGAAGAGGGCTGTCAGCGGGGCCAGCGCCTCCGCCCATCGCGAGTCCGGCAGGAGGGCCAGCGCCTCGGCCAGCTTGAGCAACCACGCCCAGCCATACGGCCGTTCGAACCCGGCGGCCATGGGATGCTGCACCGTGGCGCACTCGCCCAGGATGGCCTCAGGGGTAAGATGGGCGTCAAACAGGCGGCGTATGGCGGCGGCGGGCGCCATGGCAGGGTAGAGTCGCAACAGGCGGGCCAGCATCCAGTAGCTGTGCACGCAGGAATGCCAGTCGAAGCTGCCGTAGAACGCCGGGTGCAGGGCGCGCGGGGTGCGCGCATCGCTTGGCCCGGCCATGACGTTGCCGGGTTTGTTGGGGTACTCCCGCGTGACGTGGCCCAGCGCCGTGGCGGCAAACCCGGCGGCCACGGCCTCTGTCAGGCGCGGTGTCAGGCCGGACATCCCAGCGCCGCCAGCAACGCCGCGTCGCCCTGCCGCGCCACGTCGGCAGCGCTCACCCCCTCCTCATCGGCACGCGCCGGGTCTGCGCCGTGCGCCACCAGCAGCGCCGCCATCTCTGTCCGGCCGAACATCACCGCATAGAGCAGCGGCGTCCGCCCGGCCTCGTCGGGTGCATCGACCGCAGCGCCGGCGTCCAGCAACAAGCGCGCGATGCCGCAATGGCCCTTGAAAGCCGCACCGGACAGCGCCGTGCTGCCCTTGGCGTCCACCACGTCCACGGCCGCCCCCGCCCCCAGCAGCAGCGCCACCGCACCGGCCTGGCCGTGGTAGCTGGCCATGATGAGCGGCGTGAAGCCGCGGTCGTCCGGCTGGTCCGGGTCGGCGCTGCCCAGCAGGGCCGCCAGGCGCGGCAGGTCGCCGTCCCGTGCGGCGTCCTGCAGCTCCGCTGACTGCACGGCCGGCGTCGTCACTTGATGGTTTGCACCACCGCGAAGCCCTCGAACTCGGGATGACCCAGGTAGGCCACTTTGCTGTTCCCGGTGTTGGCGTGCGCGGCGCGGAACGCCTCGGACCGGGTCCAGCCCTCGAACGCCGCATGGTCGGTCCAGACCGTGTGGGAGGAATACAGCATGTGGTCCTCCTTCTTGGGGCCGCGCAGCAGATGGAACTCGACGAAGCCGGGCACGGAGCGCAGGTGGCTGTCGCGGTTGACCCACATGGCCTCGAACGCCTGCTCCGACCCGGGGGCGACCTTGAAACGGTTCATCGCGATGTACATCGGTGGCTCCTCTGCCGTGACCTTGCCATGTTAGCATGGTGTCGTGGCTTGGGATGGCCACCGCCATGCGGTGCGGGCTTTTGCCCGGCTGGCCCAATCCGCGCTATGAAGCCGTCACAAGATCGAGCGATCCACATGGAAGACGATACTCCCGCCCCCCGGCCAGACAGCCTGCTGCCATACGACGTGTGGGCGCAGGAGGCGATGCGAGGCGTGGCCGTGCGCGCGCTGCAACACGCCTCGGCCGAAGGCATGCCGGGCGAGCACCATTTCTACGTCAGCTTCCGCACTGACCAGGCCGGCGTGGCCATTCCTCCCCGGTTGCTGGCGCAATACCCGGAGGAGATGACGATCGTGCTGCAGCACCAGTTCTGGGATCTCAAGGTGGACGAAGCCGCGGGGTCGTTCAGCGTGGGGCTGTCGTTCGGCGGCGTGGCGAGCACGCTGCTGGTGCCGTTCAACGCGCTGACCGCTTTTGCAGACCCGCACGCCCAGTTCGGCCTCCGCTTCCGCGCTGCCCCGGTGGAGCCCGCAAACACGGAGGAAGACGTGCCCGAGCCGGAGCCGGAAGCGCCTGAGCCGGCCGAGAAGCCGCAGGTCGTGAGCCTGGACGCCTTCCGCAAGCGCAAGGACTGAGGCCAGCCGTTCCAGCCGGATGGTTTGCCGCCGCTTCCACCCGGAACCCTGCCTACTCCCCCGCCGCGTGCGTCTCGGCTGAGCGGCGGCGGCGGGGGCGGCGTCGCTCCGCCTCACGCACCTCCACCACGCGCTCGAACAGCAGCACCGAGCGGCCCGTCACCACGTATTCGTAGCCGACCGGAACCTCCTCCTCATGATTGGGCGCATTGGTGTCGAACACCAGCCGCCACGCCGTGCCGCCTGCCACCGCCGGCAGGATGAAGCCGACGCCGGCGTGATGCGCGTTGAGCACGATCAGCATGGAAGAGTCGCTCGACACCCTGCGCACGCCTGTTGCATGGGCGCGGCCGTCCAGCAGCATGCCGAAGCAGCGCAAATTGCCATCTGCCCAGTCCGGGCCCGCCATCGGCGTGCCGAGCGCCGTCAGCCAGGTCACGTCCCGCACGTTGGACTCCGGGTCCAGCTCACCGGTCAGGTAGCGACCGCGGCGCAGGATGGGATAGCGGTGGCGCAGCGCCGTCAGCTCCCGCACGAAGCTGATCAGCCGCTGGCCGCGCTCGCCCACCTGCCAGTCCAGCCAGCCAACCTCGTTGTCCTGGCAGTAGGCATTGTTGTTGCCGCCCTGGGTGCGGCCGAACTCGTCGCCGGCCAGCAGCATGGGCGTGCCCTGGCTCAGCAGCAGCGTCGCCAGCAAGTTGCGTATCTGGCGCTCCCGCACCTCGCTGATGTCGGGGTCATCAGTGGGGCCTTCAGCACCGCAGTTCCAGCTGATGTTGTGGCTGGTGCCGTCCTGGTTGTCTTCGCCGTTCGCCGCGTTGTGCTTCTCGTTGTAGGTGACGGTGTCGTTGAGCGTGAAGCCGTCATGCGCGGTGACGAAATTCACCGAGGCCCAAGGCCGCCGGCCGCGGCGGTTGAACTCGCCCGCCGAGGCCGACAGCCGCGCCGCCATGGCCGAGGCCGGCGCCTCCGCTTTCCAGAACGCCCGCGCTGTATCGCGGTACTTGTCGTTCCACTCGGCCCAGCCCGGCGGAAACTGCCCCACCTGGTAGCCGCCCGGCCCCACGTCCCACGGTTCCGCGATCAGCTTCACGGCTGAGAGCACCGGATCCTGCCGGCAGGCGTCAAGGAAGCCACCACCCTCGTCGAAGCCATGCGCCTCGCGCGCCAGCACGGTGGCGAGGTCGAAGCGGAACCCATCCACGTGCATCTCGCTCACCCAGTAGCGCAGGCTGTCCATCACCATCTGCAACACCCGGGGGTGGCTGATGTTGACGGTGTTCCCGGTGCCGGTGTCATTGATGTAGAACCGCCGGTCGCGGTGCAGCCGGTAGTAGCTGAGGTTGTCGATGCCGCGGAACGATAGCGTGGCGCCGCGTTCGTTGCCCTCGGCGGTGTGGTTGTACACCACGTCCAGGATCACCTCGAGCCCGGCGTCGTGGAAGCGCGCCACCATCTGCTTGAACTCGGCGAAGGCGAAATCCGGGCTGTAGGCGTAGCGCGGGTCAGGCGCGAAGAAGCCGATCGAGTTGTAGCCCCAGTAGTTGCTCAAGCCCAGCTGCTGCAGCCGCGGTTCATCGACGAAGGTTTGAACCGGCAGCAGTTCGACGGACGTGACGCCAAGGGAACGGATGTAGTCCAGCACCTCAGGCATCGCGAGGCCGGCGAAGGTGCCGCGCTGCGCCTCCGGCACCTGGGGGTGCAGCTTGGTGAAGCCACGGACGTGCGCCTCGTACAGGATGGTGCGCTCCCACGGCACCATCACCGGCGTGTCGCGGCCCCAGGTGAACGACGGGTCGATCACGCGGCATTTCGGCATGAAGGGGGCGCTGTCCCGGGTATCGAAGGACAGGTCTTCTGCCTTTGCGCCGACGGTGTAGCCGTAGCAGGCCGGATTCCAGTCGAGTTGGCCCATGTGGGCCTTGGCGTAGGGGTCGAGCAGCAGCTTGTGCGGGTTGAACCGATGCCCTGCCTCCGGCGCGTAGGGCCCGTAAACGCGGTAGGCGTAAACCGTCCCAGGGCGGGCGTCCGTCAGGTAGCCGTGAAACACCTCGTCCGTGTACTCCGGCAATTCGATCCGTTCCCGCTCGCGCATCCCCGTCTCATCGAACAGGCACAACTCGACTTTCTCGGCGTGGGCGGAGAACAGGGCGAAGTTCACGCCCAGCCCGTCCCACGTCGCACCGAGCGGATGAGGCCGGCCTTCGCTGATGCGTTCCCGGTTCACGGCATTTGACAAGGCAGGCTCTCCTCAGGCGCAGGCGGCCGCATAATGGGCGGCGGCTGGCGAACGCGCTAGGCTACGGCCAAATTAGCAGGGAGCGCAGCGATGAGAGTGACAGGCTTCGAGCAATTCGTGGTAGGCCAGGTATTCACCTCGCCGCCCCGCACGATCTGCACCGACGCCATCAAGGCGTTCGCCGCCCAGTTCGACACTCAGCCGCAGCACATGGACGAGGCGGCGGCGGAGCACACCCTGTTCGGCAGGCTGGTGGCAAGCGGCTGGCATACCGCGGCGCTCACCATGCGGCTCATGTTGGACAGCGCCATGGAGGGCACCAGCGGCCGCGGCCTGGGCGTGCGGATGGACGACATCACCTGGTCCAACCCGGTCTATCCCGGCGACGAGCTGCACGCGGTCAGCGAGGTGATGGAACTGCGCCCCTCCCGCTCCAAGCCGGACCGCGGGCTGGTTCTGCTGCGGACCACCACCCGCAACCAGCACGGGCAGGCGGTGCAGGAGATGAACGGGTTGATCATGGTGTTGCGCAGCGACGCGGTTGTGAGTGGGAATCGGCCACCAGCCTGACGGCGGCAAAGCAGCGTGCCCGAGTCCCATGCGTCATGCAGCGTGTTACGGTCTGCCACCAGCGCCCCGCCGCGGCGGGGCGCTGGTGGCGCACCGGGCAAGCGCCTTGGTGACACGGCTTAGGGCAAGTCCGCCGCCCGTAACCCCTCCGACCGATGTGTTGCCGAGTGCCGCAGCAAGCGCCCGGCTCACTCCGCAGCATGATCAAGGCTGCGCTCGGCCAGCATCGCAAGTTGCGGCGCGAGCGTGCCAAGGTCACGCTCCGCCACGCAACAGAGGTATTGGCAGGAGAACGGCGCCACGTCCTCGCTTTCGGGGAGCAGCTGGCCGTCCGGCCCCAGCGGCAGCGCCGTCAGCCCGAGGTCGCCGTAGATCTTCAGCAAGCCCGGCCCGGCGCGCCACACCGCCGGGTGCAGACCTTCCTGGGCCGCCAGGTCGCGCAGGCGCCAGATGGCGGAGATGCGGTCGGAGGGCGCGCCCGCCGGGTCGCCCAGGCCGAGCAGGACGCCGCCCATGCGGCGGAACGGGACGCCGGACCGGCCGGCCTCGCCCATCACCATGCCGTCCGCGTCCGGCGGCAAGTCCGCGCCGAGGGCGGCATAGGCGGCACGCCCCTCGCCCGCCCAGGGCAGCCAGACGACGTGGCTGGGGCGGAACATGCGCCACAGCGCGCCTGCGGCCAGCAGCACAGCCAGCGCCATCATCACTCGCAGGCCATTCGGCAAGTTCCGCGAGAGCACGATTTCCCACCACGAGTTCTCGGACATCATGCGCATCCGTGGCTCGAATGCGGCCAAGGCCGCCACGCAAACGCCGAGGGCGATCAACGGCACGATCACGTCGGCTTGCAGGGTGCCGCTCAGGATGCGGGCATGGCGGTAGAATGCGTCCCGGAACGGCGCGACCAGGATGGCGGACAGCACCAGCGCCGCCGAGATCCACAGCTGGTCACCCTGCACCGCCACGTAGGCCGCGGCCACTAGCAGCAGGGAGATGGTTGCGCCCCAGGCAAGCGTCACCCGCTGGGACAGGCCGATGGACAATACCATAAGCGCCGCGCCGATCAGGGAGGGCACGAACTGCCCGGCGCCGGCCGCGGCGTCGGCGAAGTCCGGATCAATCCAGGAGAAGTCTGGCCGATCGTCCAGCACGCCGAGCGAGAGCAGCAACGCACCGCACATGGCCACCGCGCCGGTGGCCGCACCCACCGCGAAGTCCGGCTCGCTGAGCCGCGCCAGGGATTGCGCGCTGCGAGCCAGCGCGCCGCGCTTCAGCAGGACGCCGCCGCGCAGCAGGATCTCGTTGCCGGCAAACATGGTGCCGGCCAGGAACAGCGGAATGACGTAGTAGTACAGCCGGAACACGAGGATGGCGCCCAGGATCACCGGGGCAGGCAGGTAGCTGTCCAACCCAAGCAGCATGGCCGTGTCGAACACGCCGATGCCGCCGGGCAGGTTGGCCAGCAGCCCGGCGCTGTAGGAGGCGAGATAGCACGCGAGGAAGCGCAGGTAGGTCAGCCCATGGGTGGCCGGCAGCAGCGTGAAGAAGATCGCCGCCGTGACCGCCACGTCGAGCGAGGCCAGCGCCACTTGCACGATCGCCATGCGCCAGCCCGGCAGGTCGAACTCGTGGCCGCGGAAGCGCACGTGGCCGGCAACGCGGGAGATCACGATGTAAGCTGCCACCACCAGCCACATGGCGGCGCCGATGGTGGGAAAGGCCCATTGCGGCAGCACGCCGCTGAAAAACGGGATGGAGCGCGGCTCGAAGAACGAAATCCAGCCGCCGAGCACCAGGCCGCCCAGCCCGAAGGTCAGCGAGCAGAAGCCCACCACCTTGGCGATCTGCACCGGCGTCAGCCCCCAGTGCGAATACAGGCGATAGCGCACCGCAGCGCCCGAGACGGCCGCGAAGCCAAGGTTGTGCGACAGCGCGTAGGCGCAGAAGGACGCGAAGGCGACCCGGCGATAGCGCACCTTGTGCCCGGCATAGATTGTGCCCAGCCGGTCATAGAAGGTGAGCACGCCGTAGGACACGACCGTGGCGCCGGCCGCCAGCAGCAACGCCTGCGATGGGATCGCCGCCATGGAGGCGCGGATATCGACCAGCTTGAGGCTGTGGAACTCCCGCTGCACGACGTAGATGGCGCCGAACAGCAGCAGCACCCCGAGCAGCGCGGGCAGATGGCGGAGGTGGCGCTTCAAGCCGCTTGCGCCGGCCGCGCCAGGGCGTCGCGAATCAGCGCCACCGTTTCGCCCATGCCATACAGCGCCACGAAACCGCCGAAGCGCGGCCCCTCCCGCTGGCCGAGCAGCACCTGGTACAGGCACTCGAACCATTGCTTCAGCGCCGGGAACGGGTGCCGCTTGCCGACTGCGTACACCTCGTCCTGGATCGCCTCGGGCGTGCTGCCTGGCGGCAGGGCGGCCAGCGTGTCGGCCAAGTCCGCGAGCGCTGCAGCCTCCATCGCGGTGGCAGGCCGGAAGCGCTTGGCCGGGCGCACGAAATCCCGATAGTAGGCGACGGCGTGGTCCACCAGCCGAGCGAGGAACGGCGTGCTGTCCGGACCAGCACCGGGGTGGTAGCGGCGGATGAAGCCCCACAGCATGTCCGGCGTGTCGGCGTTCACCACGCTGGCGAGGTTGAGCAGCATGGTGAACGGGATCGGGCTGCCTGCCTCGTTGGGGACGCGCCCGCCGCCGATGTGCCAGGCGGGATTTGCCGGGTCGTCGCCGCCCTTGCCGACGTTGGCGATGTAGTCGTCCACGGCGCGGGGGATCACGTCGAAGAACAGCCGCTTGGCCCGCTGCGGCTGGTGGTACATGAATTGGCCCAGGCTTTCCGGCGGGGCGTAGCGCAGCCACTCGTCCACCGTTAGGCCGTTGCCGCGGCTCTTGCTGATCTTCTGCGCCGCCTCGTCCAGGAACAGCTCGTAGGTGAAGCCCACGGGCGGAGCCGCGCCCATCGCCTGGCACACCCGGCCGGACAGCCGCACGCTGTCGATCAGGTCCTTGCCGCTCATCTCGTAATCGACGCCCAGCGCCGCCCAGCGCATGGCCCAGTCCGCCTTCCACTGCAGCTTGCACGCGCCGCCGGTGACGGGAGTGGTGAACCGCTCGCCCGCCGCGTCCACCCAGGTGACGGTGCCGGCCGCCGGGTCCGCCGCCTCGATCGGCACCTGCATGACCTGGCCGCTCATCGGGTGGATCGGCAGGATGGGCGAGTAGGTGGCCCGGCGGTCCGGCCCGAGCGTCGGCAGGATGACGGCGCGGATTTCGTCATGCAGGGCCAGCACTCGCAGCAGCGCCGCGTCGAACCGGCCGGACTGGTAATACTCGGTCGAGGAGGCGAACTCGTACTCGAAGCCGAACCGATCCAGGAAGGCGCGCAGCCGGGCGTTGTTGTGCGCGCCGAAGCTCGCATGGGTACCGAATGGGTCAGGCACGCGGGTGAGCGGCTGGCCCAGGTGTTCCCGCAGCATGGCGGCGTTTGGAACGTTGTCCGGCACCTTGCGCAAGCCGTCCATGTCGTCGCTGAACGCGAGCAGGCGGGAGGGCTTGCCAGTCAGCGCGGCAAAGGCGCGCCGCACCCAGCTGGTGCGCGCCACCTCGCCGAACGTGCCGATGTGCGGCAGGCCGGAGGGACCGTAGCCGGTCTCGAACAACGCCTCCGCCTTGCCGGACGCCTGGAGGCGCGCGGCGACCTTGGCGGCCTCCTCGTACGGCCAAGCCTTGGGCAAATCATTGCGAACTGTGTCAGACATCGCGCGTAAGCTAAGAATTGTGCCCGGGGTGGTCAATCAGCCACATCTGGCGCCGGCTTCGCAGCCACCTCTCCCGGCAGCGATACCCTTGAGCCATTTGCCGCCTCCCTTGCTCGCAACGCCCGTTCGCCGCGACATATAGCACGCATGACGCCTCTGCCCGCCACGCAACCCGCTGCCGTCGTCGCCGGGCATGGCCGGGCCAGCATCCTGACCGGAGACGGCGAACTCGCGTCCGGAGCGTCGGCCGAGGTCGCGGCCCTGCTCGGCGCCGACTCGCCGCTGCTCGTTCATGCCCCCACCACGCTGCGCCGCCTGGGCCTGCGCCCCAGGCCCTGCCTGGACCTACTTGAGCTTTGGGCCTTCGTCCGCCCTGCCTGCCCGGCGACGCCCACCCCGCGCGGCCTTGCCTTGGCGCTGGACATGACGCCGCCTGCCGACATGGAGGCCGCCGCCGCGTTGCTGCCGGACCTGGCGCAGGCGCTGCTCTCGCGCCTCGCCGCGGGGCGGGACACGCCAGCCAACCGGGACGCCGCTGGCCTCGCCGCGCGCATGGGCAGCGCCGGCTGGGCCTGGGCGCCCGCCGTGCTCGCGGCCTTGGACAGCGCCGGCGGCGGCAAGCCGGGTGACGGCCTGCGCGTGTGGAAGCGCCTGCCCGAGTGGGAGGAGGAAGCCCCGCCGCCGCCGCCCGCCGCCCATCCCGTGCTCCCGGCGGATGCCCGCCGCCGCCTCGCCGCCATGCTGGGGCCGGAAGCCGAGCAACGCCCTGGCCAGGGCGACTACGCCAGCGCCGCCGCCGCCGCCTTCGCTCCGCGCGGGGCTCGCGGCGACCCGGCGGCCGTGCTGGCCGAGGCCGGCACCGGCACCGGCAAGACGCTTGGCTACGTGGCGCCCGCCAGCCTGTGGGCCGAGCGCAACGGCGTCCCCGTCTGGATCAGCACCTACACCCGGCACCTGCAACGGCAAGTGGAGAGCGAGCTGGCCCGCCTGCATCCTGATGCGGCGGAACGCCGCCGCCGGGTCGTGGTGCGCAAGGGGCGGGAGAACTATCTCTGCCTGCTGAACCTGGAGGACCGGGTGAACGGCCTGTCGAGCGCCGCCGGGTCGGCCGGGGTGGTGCCGCTCAGCCTGCTGGCACGCTGGGCGCTGGCCACGACGGACGGGGACCTGGCAGGCGGCGACCTGCCCGGCTGGTTTGGCGAGCTGTTCGGCCCCACTGCCCTGCTCGGCCTGGCCGACCGCCGGGGCGAATGCATCCACGGCGCCTGCACCCACTACAAACGCTGCTTCGTGGAGCACACCATCCGGCGCGCCCGCACCGCGGAACTGGTGGTGGCCAACCATGCGCTGGTCATGGTGCAGGCCGCACAAGGCTTCGGGGAAGGCCCGGATGGCGACACGGTCCCAACCCGCTACGTGTTCGACGAGGGCCACCACCTGTTCGACGCGGCGGACAGCGCCTTTTCCGCCGTCCTCAGCGGCATCGAGGGCGCCGAGCTGCGCCGCTGGCTGCTGGGCGCGGAGGGCGGCGTCTCCCGCGCCCGCGGGCTGCGACGCCGGCTGGAGGAGCTGGTGGGCGGGCGCAAGGAGCTGGAAGCGCCGCTGGACGCGGCCCTGCAAGCCGCCCGCGCCCTGCCGGTGCCCGGATGGTCGCTGCGCTTGGCCGAACCCGGCCCGGAGCTGGGAGGCTTGGAAACCGGACAGGCCAACGTGGCGGAGGAGCTGCTGCGGCTGGTGCGCCAGCAGGTGCTCGCCCGCACGCCGGGCGCGGAGCTGGACGCGACGGCGAGCCGCCGGGCCAGCCTGGAATGCGACCTGCACCCGCTGCTGCCCGGCCTGGCGGAGGCCGGCGCCCGGCTCGACCGCGCGCTGGGCCGCATCGCCGAACCGCTCCGCACGCTTGTCACCCGCCTGCACGATCGGCTCGACGCGGAGGCGGACGAGCTGGACGCGGCCACCCGGGCGCGGATCGAGGCGGCCGCCCGGGTGGTGAAGCAGCGCGCGGTGGACCGGCTGGCCGCCTGGCAGGCCATGCTCGCAAGCCTGGCGGACCCGCCGCCCGAACCCGGGCAGCGCCCCACCTACGTCACCACGCTGCGGCTCGACCGGCGCGAGGCGGGGGACCGCGACGCCGGGCTGCACCGCCACTGGCTGGACCCCACCCTGCCCTTCACCGCCACCGTGGCCGCTTCCGCCCACGGCCTGCTGATCACCAGCGCCACCCTGCGCGACGGTGGCGAGGCCGACCCGGAAGCGGCCTGGGCGGCAGCCGAGGCGCGGGTCGGCATGCCGCATTTGCCCTCCCCCGCCATGCGCGCCGCCGTATCGAGCCCGTTCGACTACGCCCGGCAGACCCGTGCCTTCATCGTGAACGACGTGGCAGGCGACGTGCCAGCGCTGGCCGCAGCCTTCCGCACCCTGTTCCTGGCGGCAGGCGGCGGCGGGTTGGGGCTGTTCACCGCCATCACGCGGCTGCAAGCCGTCCATGCCCGCATCGCCCCCGCACTGGAAGAGGCCGGCATCCCGCTGCTGGCCCAGCACATCGACGCGATGGACAACGCCACCCTGGTGGACGTGTTCCGCACCGAGGTGGACAGCTGCCTGCTCGGCACGGACGCGATGCGGGACGGCGTTGACGTGCCCGGCCGCGCCCTGCGGCTGGTGGTGTTCGAGCGCGTGCCCTGGGCCAGGCCGGACATCCTGCACCGCGAGCGCCGCATCCACCTCTCCGCAGGGAACCCGCGCGGCTACGACGACGCCATTGCCCGGCTGCGGCTGCGCCAGGCGTTCGGCCGGCTGATCCGCGCCGCAGGGGACCGCGGCGTGTTCGTGCTGCTGGACCGCCGCGCGCCCTCCCGCCTGCTCTCCGCGCTGCCGCCGGGGGTGGAGGCGCAGCGCGTGGGCCTGGCCGAGGCGGCGGCGCGCACGCGTGATTTCCTCCGGGAAGGCGAAGGCTTGATCTCCGGCACGGCTTCGCCCAGGGTCCCGCCCGACGATAGGGAACGATGATGCTGGCACGAGTTGGCCTGGACCCGCAGGAAGCGTTGGTGTGCACCATGGTGCTGGTGGCGGCCACCGATGGCGGGATCACCGACCGGGAGATCGGCGTGATGTCCGGCCTGGTGCAGACCCTGCCGGCGTTCAACGGCTTCAGCAGCGACCAGCTGGAAGCGGCGACGGAGGCCGCGATCAACCTGCTGCGCGAGGATGACGGCCTGGCCCACGCCGGCCGCATGATCCGCGACGCGCTGGTTCCCCGGCTGCGCGAGACGGCCTACGCGCTGGCCTGCGAGGTGGTCGCCGGTGACGGGTTCGCGGGCCAGAGCACGCTGCAAATGTTGGAGTTCGTGCTGGGCGAGCTGCACCTTGACCCGTTGGTGGCGAGCGCCATTGAGCGCGGGGCACGGGCGCGGTACCGCAAGGTCGAGGATTAAGGATTCGGGCTACAGCAGCGCAAGCACCGGCCCGGCCACCATCGCTGTCCCAATGATCCCGGCCACGTAGGCCGGTCCCCGGGTGGGTGTGAAACCGGTTGTGTAGCTGATGGCATGAACGACCCGGGCAGCAAGGAACAGCACCGTTCCGGCCCGCGTCCACCCGCTGTGCACCCCCGCCTCGTGCGCTACCAAAACGACCGCGGCGAACGGGGTTAGGTTCTCGCCAAGGTTGGCGTGCGCCCGCTTGGCTCGGGCGAACCAGCCCTCGACAGCTGGCATGTTCTCACGGTTGCCCCCGAAGGTCTGCGCGCCGACCGCACGGGCGTAACCAGGGCTGTAGATGAGAGGAAGCGCCAGCATCAGCATGGCGGTCGCCAGCAGCATCCAAAGTTCAAGGGTCATGCCTTCGGCCTCGCTGGCGGCAGCTCCACCTTCAACGAAAGCTCCTTCAGCCGCGCCGGCGGCACCGGAGCGGGCGCCCCCATCATCAAATCCTGCCCTTGCTGGTTGAGCGGGAACAGGATCACCTCGCGGATGTTCGGCTCGTCCGCCAGCAGCATCACGATGCGGTCGATCCCCGGTGCCGACCCGCCATGCGGCGGCGCGCCGTAGCGAAACGCGCTCAACATGCCGCCGAAGCGCGCCTCCACCTCCGCCTCGTCATACCCGGCGATGGCAAAGGCGCGGATCATGATGTCGGGGCGGTGGTTGCGGATGGCGCCGGAACTCAGCTCCACCCCGTTGCACACGATGTCGTACTGGTAGGCCTTGATGGTCAGCGGGTCCTGGGTGTCCAGCGCCTCCAGCCCGCCCTGCGGCATGGAGAACGGGTTGTGGCTGAAATCGATCAGCCCCGTCTCCTCCACCCGCTCGTACATCGGGAAGTCGGTGATCCAGCACAGGCGAAAGGCGTTCTGCTCGATCAAGTCCAGTTCCTGGCCGAGGCGGGTGCGCACGGCGCCGCTGAACTTGGCCGCTTCGTCGCGCGGGCCGGCGGCGAAGAACACGGCGTCGCCGGGTCGCAGGCCGCAGCCGGCCCGGATGGCTTCCACCCGGGCCGGCTCCAGGTTCTTGGCGATCGGGCCGCGACCGCCTTCCGCCTCGAACTGGATGTAGCCCAGCCCGCCGGCCCCCTGCTCGCGCGCCCATTCGTTCAGCTTGTCGAAGAAGCCGCGCGGCTTCGGCCCGGCGCCGGGGGCGGGAATGGCCCGCACCACCCCGCCCGATGCCGCGATGCGGGCGAACAGGCCGAAGCCAGAGCCTGCGAAGTGCTCCGTCACGTCCGTGATCAGCAACGGGTTGCGCAGGTCGGGCTTGTCCGAGCCATATTGCAGCAGCGCCGCATCATACGGGATGCGCGGGAACGCCCCCTCCGTCACGCGCCGTCCGCCGCCGAACTCGGCGAACACGCCGGCCATGATCGGCTCCAACGTCGCGAACACGTCCTCCTGCGTGACGAAGCTCATCTCGAAGTCGAGCTGGTAGAACTCGCCGGGGGAACGGTCCGCGCGGCCCGCCTCGTCCCGGAAGCAGGGCGCGATCTGGAAGTAGCGGTCGAACCCGGCCACCATGGCCAACTGCTTGAACTGCTGCGGCGCCTGCGGCAGCGCATAGAACTGTCCGGGGTGCACGCGGGACGGCACCAGGAAGTCCCGCGCGCCCTCCGGCGAGCTGGCCGTCAGGATCGGCGTCTGGAACTCGGTGAACCCGGCCTCGATCATGCGGCGGCGCAGGGAGGCGATGACGCCCGCCCGCAGCAGCATGTTGCGGTGGATCTTGTCCCGGCGCAGGTCCAGGTAGCGGTAGCGCAGCCGCAGCTCCTCGGACGTGGCCGCCTCGCCCGCCACGGGGAACGGCAGCACGGCGGCGGGCGATTGCAACGCCAGCGCCTCGGCCCGCACCTCCACCTCGCCCGTGGGCAGGCGGGGGTTCACCGTGGCGCCCTCCCGCCGCACGACCGTGCCAGTCACGGTGACGACGCTTTCCACCCGCAGCGCGTCTGCCTCCTCGAAGGCGGCCGACCCGGCGGGGAACACCACCTGGGTCAACCCGTAATGGTCGCGCAGGTCGATGAACAACAGCCCGCCATGGTCGCGCTTGCTGTGCACCCAGCCGGACAAACGGACAGTCTCGCCCGCGTCGCTGGCGCGCAACTGGTCACAGGTGTGGGTGCGGTAGGCGTGCATGGTGCGGGTCTCGGCAGCGCCGAAGGGGAGTGGTGGGCGCGACAGGGATTGAACCTGTGGCCACTGCCATGTCAAGGCAGTGCTCTACCGCTGAGCTACGCGCCCCTTCGCGTTTCCTAGCTTGGCCCAACGTCGGGTGCAAGCCAAGCCATTTACCAGCGCTCTTCGAGGACGCGTGCGACGCGCAGGGATGACAGGACGCTGAAGCAGGGCTTCTATACGGGGATGGACCTGCCCGCTCCGCCGCTGGACACCCTGCCCTTCATCATCCGGCATCCACCCAGCCAAACGGTCCCGTTGGTCGTGGCTTCGCCGCACTCCGGGCGCTTCTATGCCACCGCCTTCCTGCAATCCGCCCGGCTCGGCCCGCTCGACCTGCGGCGCAGCGAGGACAGCTTCGTGGAGGAGCTGTTCGCCGCCGCCGTCAGCCACGGCGCGCCCCTGCTGTGCGCCCAGTTCCCCCGCGCCTATTGCGACCCCAACCGGGAGGCCTGGGAACTCGACCCGGCCATGTTCGCCGACGCCCTGCCCGAGTGGGTCAACACCACCAGCCCCCGCGTTGGCGCCGGGCTTGGCACCATCGCGCGCGTCGTGACCTCGGGTGAGGCGATCTACCGCGGCAAGTTGCGCTTTGCTGAGGCGCAAGCCCGTGTGCGGGAGTGCTGGCAACCCTACCACGACGCACTGGCCGGGCTGCTCGCCGCCACGAGGGCACAGTTTGGCAGCTGCCTGCTGCTGGACTGTCACTCCATGCCCGCAGGCCCGGGCCGTTTCAGCGGACCGGACTTCGTGCTGGGCGACGCCCATGGCACCGCATGCACCTCGCACGTCACCGCACTGGTCGAGCGGGTGCTGGGCGGACTCGGCTACGACGTGCGCCGCAATGATCCCTACGCTGGCGGCTACATCACCCGGCATTATGGCCGGCCACGGGAGGGAGTGCACGCCTTGCAGATCGAGGTGGCGCGCCGGTTGTACATGGACGAGAACACGTTGCTGAAAGTCGAAGGGTTCGAGCCCTTGCGCACTCGGCTGGATGCGTTGCTCGGCGAGCTGGCGGAGGCATGCGGCAGCTTGCCGCTCGCACCGCAAAAAGAAGGCGATGCCTTGCGGCATCGCCAAGTTTAGGGAGGAAACGTCCAAGAAGTAGCGAGACAAGAGCCTCGCTACGCGACGATAGATAGGCCTCGCAGGAGTTGGCTGCAAGCCATTTTTTGCAGTGCACCATTTCGCGCGGAAGGTAAGACCCGTGAAACTTTTGCTGCTATAGAATGGCGCCATGACACGGCTTGTGATCGCGTGCATCTGGTTCGTGGCGCTTCCCCTCGCCTGCTCGGCCCGCCCGATGCCGCCGGCCAGCATCCCCGCCCCTTCGGCGCTGTGCCGGGCCGCCATCCTGCAGGCCGAGCGGGTGACGCACGTGCCGGACCGGTTGCTGGACGCGATCGGCGTGGTGGAAAGCGGCCGGCGGGACCCGGTGAGCGGCGCCGTCTATGCCTGGCCCTGGACCATCAACGCCGAGGGCATCGGCCATTTCTATGAGAGCAAGGCCGAAGCGGTTGCCGCAGCGGAGGCGTTCCAGGCGCGGGGCGTGCGCTCGATGGATGTCGGGTGCACCCAGGTCAACATTCTGTATCATGCCGACGCGTTCACCAGCCTGGACCAAGCGTTCGACCCGGTGGCCAACGCAGCCTATGCCGCCCGCTTCCTGCAGCAGCTGTTCGCGCAGACCAACGCCTGGCCCTTGGCCGCCGCCGCCTACCACTCCTTCACGCCCGACCTCGGCGCGGATTACGCGCGCAAGGTGCTGGCAGCCTGGGGCGTGCCGCAGCTTCCCGTGGAAAGCCAGGCGGTGACGCATGGCATGCCTCCCAGCGTTCCCGCCCAAGCAATGACCTCCGCTGCGCCGGCGGCGCCGAGCCGGGTTGCGGTGATGCTGCCCAACGCGGGCTCCGAAGCCATTCGCGTCTTGCCGTTGCCGGGCGCCACCGCAGTGGGCGGAGGGCTGGTCACTTCTCGCAGCCTGGACTCCTACCGGTCCATGCCGATCAATCTCGCATTGCGAGGCCCCCGCGCGTCCTGAACACTTGTCGGAGCGCAAGATATTTCCTGAATTTAAGGTGATGTCTCCCCACGGTGTCCCTGATACCTCCTATCAGGCAGGCGCAGCGGCGAAGGAGGCCAAGTGGCCAGGCTTACTCTCTTAGGTGGATTGGTCCTTGGCTTGGCGCAGCCCGCTCTGGCGCAGCCCACCCCCGTTCCCGTCAGCACCGCTTCCGCTGCCCGACAGGACGTGACGATCTTCGTGCGCGGCATCGGCGCGGTGCAGGCGTTCCAGTCGGTGCTGATCCGCGCCCGGGTGGACGGCACGGTGGACCGGATCGCGTTCACCGAGGGCCAGGAGGTCAAGCCCGGCCAGCTGCTGGCTGAGATTGACCCGCGCCCCTACCAGGCGGCGCTCGACCAGGCGATGGCCAAGAAGGCTGCCGACTTGGCGCAGCTGAGCAACGCCAAGCGGGACTTGGCGCGCTACTCCGACCTCGCCCGCAGCGATTTCGCCTCCCGCCAAAGCGTCGACACCCAGAACGCCACGGTGCTGCAAACCGGCGCCACCGCCGAGGGAGACGATGCGGCGATCGCGGCGGCCAAGCTCAACCTTGAGTTCACCCGCATCGTCTCCCCGATCGAGGGCCGGGTCGGGCTGCGCCTGGTCGATGCCGGCAACCTGGTGCACGCGACGGATGCGACGGGGATCGTCACCGTCAACCAAATCCATCCCATCTCCGTGCTGTTCACGCTGCCGCAGGACATGCTGCCCACGGTGCAGGACGCGATGCGCGCGGCCGGCGCCGCGCCGTTGGCGGTGGAGGCCTACAGCAGCGACGACAAGCAGAAGCTGAGCGACGGCGCCCTGCTGACCTTGAACAACCAGATTGACGGCGCAACCGGAACGATCACGCTCAAGGCGCAATTCGCCAACGCTGACGACCGGCTGTGGCCGGGCCAGTTCGTCAACGCCCACCTGCAGCTGAGCTTGGCCAAAGGCGTGGTAGCAGTGCCGTCCGCGGCGGTACAGCACGGCGTGAATGGGCTGTACGTGTATGTCGTCAAACCCGGCGGCACGGCCGGACTGGCGCCGATCGAGGCTGGGCAGGATGACGGCCAACTGGCCGTGGTGACCAAGGGCTTGGACGGTGGCGAGACGGTGGTGACAGGCGGGCAGTCCCGGCTGACGGAGGGCACCAGGGTCGCTGACCTTCACGCCACCCAGGCCAAGGCAGGCGGTTGAACCACCGGTGAGCATCTCCACCCCCTTCATCCGCCGTCCGATCGCGACCTCGCTGCTGATGGCGGCCCTGCTGCTCGTGGGCATCGCGGCCTACCCGCTGCTGCCGGTGGCGCCGCTGCCGCGGGTCGATTTCCCGACCATCGCCGTCTCCGCCTCCCTGCCCGGCGGCAGCCCGGAAACCATGGCCTCCACCGTGGCGCAACCGCTCGAGCGGCAATTCTCGCAGATTTCCGGCGTGTCCCAGCTCACCTCCAGCAGCGTGCTGGGATCAACCCAGGTGACGGTGCAGTTTGACCTGGACCGCAACATCGACGCGGCCGCCGGGGACATCCAGGCCGCCATCAACGCCGCCAGCGGGCAATTGCCGAAAAACCTGCCCAGCCCGCCGACCTATTACAAGGTGAACCCCGCGGACAGCCCCATCCTGATCCTGTCCGTCCAGTCCGACACCGCACCGCTGATCGAGGTGGACGACTACGCCGACAACATCCTCAGCCAGCAAATCTCTCAAATCTCCGGCGTCTCGCAGGTGTCGATCGGCGGCGAGCAGAAGCGTTCGGTGCGCGTGCAGGTGGACCCGGCGCGGCTGGCCGCCATGGGGCTGACCTTGGAGGATGTGCGCGCCACGCTGACCAACTCCACCGTCAGCAGCGCCAAGGGCAGCCTGGATGGATCGCGCCAGTCCTTCGCCATCTACGACAACGACCAGATCACCAAGGCCAGCCAGTATGACAGCACCATCCTGGCCTACCGCAACGGCGCGCCCGTCCGCGTGTCGGACATCGGCCATGCCATCGACGGGCCGGAGAACGCCAAGCTGGCCGGCTGGCAGAACGGCCGCCGCGGCATCCAGCTGCTGGTCTTCAAGCAACCCGGCGCCAACGTTATCGACACGGTGGCGCGCATCAAGCAGAGGTTGCCGCAGCTGCAGGCGGCCATCCCGCCTTCCATTCACGTCCAGACGATCATCGACCGCACCCTCACCATCCAGGCGTCCCTGAAGGACGTGCAGTTCACCCTGCTGCTGTCCATCGCGCTGGTCGTGGCGGTGATCTTCGTGTTCCTGCGCAGCGCCTGGGCCACCATCATCCCGAGCGTCACCGTGCCGCTGGCGCTGGTGGGCACGTTCGCGGTCATGTACCTGTTCGGCTACAGCCTGGACAACCTCTCGCTCATGGCGATGACTATCGCGGTCGGCTTCGTCGTGGACGACGCCATCGTCATGCTGGAGAACATCTACCGCTACGTGGAGGACGGCATGAACCCGATGGACGCCGCCCTGCGCGGCGCGGGCGAGATCGGCTTCACCATCGTCTCCATCAGCGTCTCCCTGATCGCCGTGTTCATCCCGCTGCTGCTGCTGGGCGGCATCGTCGGCCGGCTGTTCCGCGAGTTCGCCATGACGGTCAGCATCGCCGTGGTGATGTCAGCCATCATCTCGCTCACCCTCACGCCCATGATGTGCTCCCGCTTCCTGCGCCACCACGGCGGCGGGCACGGCCGGCTGTACCGCCTGGTTGAAGCCATGTTCGACGCGATGATCGGCGGCTACCGGCGCACCTTGGACGTGGCGCTGCGGTTCCGCCTCGCCACCCTGATGGTGTTCCTCGGCACCCTGGCCTTCACGGGCTACCTGTTCGTGATCATCCCGAAAGGCTTCTTCCCGCAGCAGGACACCGGGACCATCTTCGCCGTCACCCAAGGCGCGCAGGACATCTCGTTCGCGGAGATGGCGCAGCGGCAGGTGGCACTGGCCAAGATCGTGGGCGACGATCCCGACGTGGACGCCTATTCGTCCTCGATCGGCGCCGGCTCCGGCGGGCAGACCGGCAACAACGGCCGCATCTTCATCAGCCTGAAGCCCTGGGACCAGCGCCACGCGACCGCCACGCAGATCGCCGCCCGCCTGGGCCAGAAGGCCCAGGCGGTGCCGGGCGCGCAGGTGTTCCTGCAAGCGGTGCAGGACATCACCATCGGCGGCCGGCTGTCCCGGACGCAGTATCAGTACACGTTGCAGGACGCGGACCTGCCGGAGCTCAACCATTGGTCGCCCCAGGTGCTGGACAAGCTGCGCACCTTGCCGGCGTTGCGGGACGTGGCGACGGACCAGCAGGTGGCAGGCACCGCCGCCACCCTGACCATCGACCGCGACGCCGCCTCCCGCTTCGGCATCACCCCGCAGCAGGTCGATGACACGCTCTACGACGCGTTCGGCCAGCGGCAGATCACCCAGTACTTCACCCAGGTGAACTCCTACCACGTGATCCTGGAGGTCCCCGGCGACATGCAGGGCGACACCGAGACGCTGCGCAAGCTCTACATCCGGTCCGCAACGGGGGCGGCGGTGCCCCTCAGCACCTTCGTCCACATCGACACGGACCCGGTGGTGCCGCTGTCGCTGTCGCACCAAGGCTCGTTCCCGGCTGTCACGCTGTCGTTCAACCTGGCGCCGGGGGCGGCGCTGGGCGACGCCGTGGGCCAGATCGAGGCGGCGATGGGCCAGCTGGGCACCCCCAGCACGTTGACGGGAACGTTCCAAGGCACGGCGCAGGCGTTCCAGTCCTCGCTCAGCAGCACGCCCTACCTGATCGCGGCCGCGCTGGTCTCGGTGTACATCATCCTCGGCATCCTGTACGAGAGCTACATCCTGCCGCTGACCATCCTGTCCACCTTGCCCTCGGCGGGCGTGGGGGCGCTGCTGATGCTGCTGCTCGCGCATTACGACCTGTCGATCATCGCGCTGGTCGGGGTGATCCTGCTGATCGGCATCGTGAAGAAGAACGGCATCATGATGGTGGACTTCGCCATCAACGCCGAGCGGCGGGAGGGCGCCACCCCGCTGGCCGCCATCCGCCAGGCCTGCCTGCTGCGCTTTCGCCCCATCCTGATGACCACCATGGCGGCCCTGCTGGGCGGGCTGCCGCTGATGCTGGGCAGCGGCGCCGGGTCCGAGCTGCGCAAGCCGCTGGGCTACGCGATGGTGGGCGGGCTGTTCCTGAGCCAGATCCTGACGCTCTACACCACGCCGGTGATCTACCTGTATTTGGACAAGCTGCAGCAATGGCTGGCCCCGCGCCGCCGCGCGCCCATGCCGACCCTGGCGGAGAAGATGGGAGCCGCGGCGGACTGACGCCGGTTTAGTCCGCCGGGTTCTCCACCAGCCGCATCAGCGTCTCTAGCCGGTCCGCCTCCGCCGCCGGCTTGTCCGTGCGGATGCGCGCCACGCGGGGGAAGCGCAGCGCCACGCCGGATTTGTGCCGGTTGGACAGCTGCGCCGCGTCGAACGCGATCTCCAGCACCAGGCCGCGCTCCACCTCCCGCACCGGGCCGAACCGGTTGGTGGTGTGGTTGCGTATCCAGCGGTCCAGCTTGACCAATTCGGCATCGGTGAAGCCGCTGTAGGCTTTGCCGACCGGGACCAGCTCGCCGTCCTCGCGCCACAGGCCGAAGGTGTAGTCCGAGTAGTAGGAGCTGCGCTTGCCGTGGCCGCGCTGGGCGTACATCACCACGGCGTCGATGGTCAGCGGGTCGCGCTTCCACTTCCACCACTGGCCCTTCGGCCGGCCCGGCACGTAGGCGCTGTCCGCCCGCTTCAGCATCAATCCCTCGATCGATGCGGCCCGGGTGCCCTCGCGCACTGCCGCCAGCTCCGCCACCGAGCCGAACGGGATCAGCGGCGAGAGGTCCATCCGCGCCGGCCGCGTCCGCGCGAACCACTGCTCCAGCCGCACCCGGCGCACGTCGAACGGCAGCGGGCGAAGATCCTCCGCGCCCTCGAACAGCAGGTCGTACAGCCGGACGTGGACGGGGTAGTCCTTGAGCGCCTTGCCCGTCACCGCCTTGCGGTTCAGCCGCTGCTGCAAGTCGGCGAACGGGGCCACCTCAGCGTCCCGGATGACCAGCAGCTCGCCGTCCAGCACGGCGTGGAAGTCCATCGCCTCCACGATCTCGGGAAAGGTGTGGGAGATGTCGTCCGCCCCCCGCGAGTAGATCCGCCGCCCGCCCGGCACGACGACCAACTGGGCGCGAATGCCATCCCATTTCCACTCCGCCCGGAACGCCGCCGGGTCGAGTGCGGCCAGGTCCGGCGCTTCCAGCGGGTGGGCCAGCATGGGGGGGCGGAACACGGGCGCGCCCGCCGGGTCCGGCCGGTCGCCATGGCCTTCCAGCCAGGCGAACAGCGGCAGGTAGGGCGGCGTCAGGCCGTGCCACACCTCCTCGATCTCGTCGGGGGCGATGCGCCCGCCGGCCAGCTCGGACAGCGCCACCTTGGCCAGCCGGGCGGAGGCGCCGACGCGCAGGCTGCCGGTGATGAGCTTGAGCAGGGCGTAGCGGCCGGAGGCGTCCGAGGCGTCCAGCCAGCTCGCCACGATGGCGGGCAGGTCGGCCTTGGGCGTCGTGATGAGGGTCTGGATCACTTCCGTCATGCCGGGGGGCGGCTGGTTGGTGGGGCGGGTCGGCCACATCAGCGCCACCGTGTCCGCGAGGTCGCCCACGAAGTCGTAGGACCAGGCGAGCAGCACCGGGTCGGTGCGCGCTTCGGCGAGGCCGCGGATCAGCATGGGCTTGGCCGCCTGGAACGCCAGCTCGCCGGTGAGCGCGGCCAGGGCGAAGCCGCGGTCCGGGTCGGGCTCGGCGGCGAAGTAGCGGCGCAGCAGGGCGACCTTGGCCAGGCGGCCGGGGGTGAGCACCAGGCGGTCGAGCAGCTCGGCAAAGGCGATCACGCCGCCTCCGCCGCCGACTCTTCTTCCTCGTCGCCATATCCCAGCAGCCGCAGCGCCCGCCCGCGCACGCCGCGCTTGGCGACCTCGTGGATCAGCGCCTCCTCCCGCCCGTGCGTCACCCAGATCTCCGGCGCGCCCACCTCGTCCACCGTGGCGTTCAGCTCCGCCCAGTCGGCGTGGTCGCTGATCACCAGCGGCAGCTCCACCCCGCGGGAGCGCGCCCGCTGGCGCACCCGCATCCAGCCGGAGGCGAGGCACACCACCGGTTCGGCCAGCCGCCGCGCCCAGCGGTCGGCGATGGCGCCCGGCGGCGCGATCACGATGGCGCCCGCCAGATCCGCCTTGTTCGCCACCGTCGCCGGGCGCAGCTCGCCGAGCGGCACGCCCATCGCCTCGTAGGCCGCGCACAGCGGCGCCTGCGCCCCGTGCAGGTAGATCGGCCGGTCCCACCCCGCTTCCCGCAGCAGCGCGATCACCCGCTGGCACTTGCCGAGCGCATAGGCGCCGACGACGTGGGTGCGCTCGGGGAACAACGCCACGCTTTGCAGCAGCTTGCGGACTTCGTCGCTGGCTGGCGGGTGCTGGAACACCGGCAGCGCGAAGGTCGCCTCCGTCACGAACACGTCGCAGGCGATCGGCTCGAACGGGCGGCAGGTCGGGTCCGCGGCGCGCTTGTAGTCGCCTGAGACGACGGCGCGGCTGCCGCGCCACTCCATCGCCACCTGCGCCGCCCCCAGCACGTGCCCGGCGGGCTGCAGCCAGACGCGCACCTCCCCCACCGTGACCACGGCGCCATACGGCTGCTCCTGCTGCACGGCCCCCGCGCCGGCCGCCCCCATGCGCACCCGCATGATCGCCAGCGTCTCCGGGCTGGCCAGCACGTGGGCATGGCCGGGGCGGGCGTGGTCGGCATGGGCGTGGGTGATGACGGCGCGGTCCACCGGGCGCACCGGGTCGATGTAGAAGCCGCCGGGCTCGCAGTACAGGCCGTCGGGCAGGACCTTGAGCCAGGTGTCCGGGTGGGGCATCCCCGTCACCTAGCGCGCTGCAAGCCGGGCGGCTATGGGTGGGTCAAAACCAGGGAGCACGCGCCATGGCCGCCAGCCGCAAGGTCATTATTACCTGCGCCGTGACGGGCGCGATCCACACCCCGTCCATGTCGCCCTACCTGCCCATCACCCCGGAGCAGATCACCGCGGACGCCGTGGGCGCGGCCGAGGCGGGCGCGGCCATCGTGCACCTCCATGCGCGGGACCCGGTGAGCGGCCGGCCGGACCAGACGCCGGAGGCCTTCGCCCGCTTCCTGCCGCGGATCAAGCAGCAGACCGACGCGGTCATCAACATCACCACCGGCGGCAGCCCGTTCATGACGGTGGCGGAGCGGGTGCGCCCCGCCGCCACGTTCAAGCCGGAGGTGGCCAGCCTCAACATGGGCTCGATGAACTTCGGCCTCTACCACCTGCTCGACCGCTACACCGAGTTCCAGCACGACTGGGAGCGCCCGGCGCTGGAGGCCACGCGGGACCTGGTGTTCCGCAACAGCTTCGCCGACATCGAGTTCATCCTGGCCACGTGCAGCGAGAACGGCACCCGGTTCGAGTTCGAGTGCTACGACATCTCGCACCTCTATAACCTCAAGCACTTCCTTGACCGCGGCCTGGTGAAGCCGCCGCTGTTCATCCAGTCGGTGTTCGGCATCCTGGGCGGCATCGGCACCCACCCGGAGGACATCGCCCACATGCGCCGCACCGCGGACCGGCTGTTCGGCGACCAGTACCGCTGGTCCGTGCTCGGCGCCGGGTCGGCGCAGATGCGGGTGGCGGCGATCGCGGCGGCGATGGGCGGCAACGTGCGGGTGGGGTTGGAGGATAGCTTGTGGGCCGGGCCAGGGCAGCTCGCCACATCGTCCGCGGTGCAGGTGCGGCTGGCGCGGCAGATCATCGAGGGCCTGGGCCTGCAACTGGCCTCGCCGGACGAAGCGCGGGAGATGCTGGCGCTCAAGGGGGGCGACAAGGTGGCGCTATGACGTACCGGCTGCCAGAGCTGGCCGAGATGACGGACGAGCAGCGCCGCGTGGCCGATGCCATCAAGGCCGGGCCGCGCGGCGTTGTGCAGGGTCCGCTGCTGGCTTGGCTGCACAGCCCGGCGCTGGCGGAACGCGCCCAGGCGCTCGGCGCATTCTGCCGCTACGGCACCTCCCTGCCGCCGCGGCTGAGCGAGCTGGCGATCCTCACCACGGGGGCGCACTGGCAGGCCGGCTTCGAGTGGCACGTCCATGCCCCGCTGGCGCTGGCGGCCGGCCTGGACCCGGCGGCGGTGGAGGCGCTGCGCACCGGCGGCACGCCGCACTTCGAGGCGGAGGACGAGCAGGCGGTCTGGCGCTTCGCCCACCACCTGTTGCGGGACCGCGAGGTGCCGGAGGCGACGTACCGCACGGTGGAGGGACTGCTGGGAACGCAGGCCGTAGTGGAACTGGTGGGGCTGCTTGGGTACTACGGGCTAATCTCGATGACGATCAAGGCGTTTGGGGTGCCGTTGCCGGAGGAGGCTGCGGAGCCGTTTTAATGACTTATTCCGTAGTAAAAACCGTGTTTTTGGTCACAGCTATTCTCTTCGCATGGATAGAACATGGTTCAGCAGAACCGCCTCTAGAGCCGTCCTCTTCCATTGTGACGGTTGGCGATCACCGTGTCGCATTCCATGTCATGCCGGGTCACTCGCCGATCTTGGTTCTTGATGCCGGAGGCGGCTTAGACTCCTCATACTGGCAAAGTATCATCCCCGAGCTCGCCAAGCGGACAGGATCGGAGATCATCACCTACGACCGTGCAGGCTTTGGTGAAAGCGACGAAGTCAAGCCACCGTTTAAGATGGAGAATGCTGTTGCCGACTTGGAAGCGGGCCTCAAGCAGCTTGGGGCAACCCACGACTTGATCTTGGTGCCTCACTCATTTGCTGGCGAGATTGCCACTTACCTTGCTTTGAAGCATCCAACCTGGGTTTCCGGTGCGGTTCTGATAGACACGAACGTTCCTAACTTCTTTACTGATGATGAGACGCAACATCAGTATAACGAGATTCAGCCTCAAGTGGCAGCCATGCTCACTGAGCATCCCAGCAAGGAAACCAGGACTACAGCCGCCATAGTGGCTTCTATGATGGACCTAAGCCACAGTTTTCATACTGCTATGTGGCCGCTAGAAATTCCTTGCGTTGTGATTGTATCCGAGGAGACGCCGTTCACGTCCAAGCCAGATGCAGAGTTTTGGAGGCAAGCACATGCCGATTTTGCACAAGAGGCGCCCAACAGGATACTGCTGACCGCAACAGGAACTTCGCACGACGTTGTCCACGATCGGCCCGACGCCATCGTCCAAGCTGTCGGCGAGATAGTTGATCGGCTCCGGTCGGGGAAGTCGTCGTCTAATCCTTAGCTGCACGTACGAGGGCCCCGCGGTGGGCCAGCCTGCCCCAATCGCCCCACCAAGCACCCGTCTCAGCCACAATCCCGGCCTCAGCCCGGCGCAATCGGCTGGCGTGATGCGCCTGCGTCAGAGCGTGACGCGCGCAACCTCCGAGGCCGTCCATGCATCTCCCGCCCGAGCGCCCGCTGCCCCTCGCCAGCACCGTGTCCACCCACTCCGCCGCGCCCGAGCCGTGGCTGCGGCATCTGTGCTTCTTCGGGCCGGTCGCGGCCATCACCGTGGCCGCCCTGGCGCTGGCGCTGCACGCCATGCCGCTCGCGGGCGGCGCGCGGGTGCTCTACGCCGTGGCGGTGGCGGTCAACGTGGGGCTGCTCGCGCTGGCGTCCTGGGGCGGGGTGCTGGGCGGCGTCGTGGCGCTCGGGGAGCGCCTGGCCGGCAAGGCGGCCGGCCCGGTGCTGCGCCCGCCCACCGGCCAGGCCCGCACCGCCGTGCTGCTGCCGGTCTATGAGGAGGACCCGGTCCGCGTGTTTGCCGCCGCTGCCGTGATGCGGGCCTCGCTGGCGCGGGAGCGGCTGGGGGCGGCGGACATCTTCGTGCTCAGCGACACGCGCTCCGCCGCCGGCGCGGCAGCGGAGGAGCAGGCCTACCGCCGGGTGCTGGCGATGCAGCCGGCCGGCGGCCCGGCGATCCACTATCGCCGCCGGGTGCGCAACGATGGGCGCAAGGCGGGCAACATCGCCGAGTTCTGCGGGCGCTGGGGTGCTGCGTACGACTTCATGGTGGTGCTGGACGCCGACAGCCTGATGACGGGCGCGGCCATTGCCACCCTGGTCGGCGCCATGGAGGCCAACCCGCGCGCCGGGCTGGTGCAGTCCATGTGCTACCCCGTCGGCCGCGCCAGCCTGTTCGCCCGCGCGCAGCAGTTCGGCGCGCGGTTGCAGGGCCCGCTGCTGGCCCGGGGGGCCGCGTTCTGGCAGGGGCCGCGCGGCAGCTACTGGGGGCACAACGCCATCATCCGCATCGCCGCCTTCGCCGCCCATTGCGGGCTGCCGGAGCTGCCGGGGCCGGCCCCGCTCGGCGGCGAGATCCTGTGCCACGACACGGTGGAGGCCGCGCTGATGCTGCGCGCCGGGTGGGACGCCTGGCTGCTGCCGGACATCGGCGGCTCCTGGGAGGAAACGCCCACCAACCTGCTGGACCATTTGCAGCGGGACCGCCGCTGGTGCCAGGGCAACCTGCAGCACATGGCCGTGCTGCGGGCGGAGGAGCTCAAGCCCGCCTCCTTCCTGCACCTTGGCCAGGGCATCGCGCACTACCTGTCGGCACCGCTGTTCGTGGCGCTGCTCGCCCTGTCCGCGCTGCCCGGCGGGCATCTGGCCGGGCCGGCGGGAGCGCTGGACGCGACCGTGCTGGCCCTGCTGTTCGCCCCGCGGCTGCTGGCGCTGGCGGCCGCGCTGGCGGATGGCCAGGCTTCGGCCGGGCTGGGCGGGCGTGGCCGGCTGCTGGCCAGCGCGGTGCTGGACCAGATGCTCGGCCTGCTCGTCGGCCCGGTGACGGCCGTGTTCCACACCGTGTTCGTGGCCCAGACCCTGGCCGGCCGCGTCGTGGGCTGGGACGCCCAGCCGCGCGACGACCGCGGCCTCGGCTGGGCGGAGGCGTGGCGCTGCCTGGGCCTGCCGTTGGCCGGCGCGGCGGCGCTGGCCGGGCTGGCGGTGTCGCCTTGGGCGGCCGCCATCCTGCTCGCGGGCGTGCCGGTGGCGGTCTGGTCCAGCCGGCTCAGCCTCGGCCAGTGGACCCGGCGGCTCGGCCTGTTCGCCATCCCCGAGGAGGCTGCCCCGCCTGCCCTGCTGCTCGCCTTGGCCCGAGCCCAGTCCGACCTGCGAAACGCGCGGCAGGAGGCGGCGCCCGCCTTGCCCAAGGAGGCCGGGGTGAGCGTGGTGCGCCAGGAGCTGCGGCCCGCCTGGGCGATGGCGGCGTCCTACGGCATGGCCGGAGGCGGCGCGCTCAAGGCCGGGTGAAGCATTCGACCGAGCCGGGTGGCGGGGCGGGGGCGAGCAGGTCGATCGGCTCGCCCCGCGCCAGCGCCCGCAGCACCTTGAGCGGGCCGCCATGGGTGATGACCACGTGGCAGCCCGGAGGCAGGGCACGGTGGAACGCCTGCACCCGTGCCGCGAGCGCCCCCCCGGACTCGCCGCCGGGCGGGGCGAAGCGCCAGGGGTCGAGCGCCCAGGCATCGAGCGCCGGGCGCGGCACGCCATCCCAAGGGCGGCCTTCCCACTCGCCGAAATCCAGCTCCGCCAGCCGGCCGTCCACCCGATGCGGCCCCAGGGCAGCCGCCACGTCGCGGCAGCGGCGGGCGGGGCTGGTCCAGACCAGGCCGGCCAGGGGCCGCAGCCGCTCCGCCAGGGCTGTGGCCTCCGCCGGGTCGGGCAGCAGGTCGGTGCGGCCGTAGCAGCGCCCGCCGGACGCCACGGGAGGGTGGCGCACGAGGGCGAGCCAGGGTGCGCCGGATCGACAGGCCTCGGCCCCGGTCATACGGTGCAGGGATGAATGCACTGGGTTTGCTGCCGTTCGCCGCAGCCTGCTTCTGCGTGGCGCTGTCGGGCGCCCTGTTCCGCCCGGGCGCGTGGTACGAGGGGCTGGACAAGCCACGCTGGCGCCCGCCGAACTGGCTGTTCGCCCCGGCGTGGACGGTGCTCTATGTCTGCATCGCGGTATCCGGCTGGCTCGCCTGGCGCCGGGCGGGCGTGGCCGGCGCACCCGCGGCGTCCATGGCCTACGGCGCGCAACTGGTGCTGAATGCCGGCTGGTCGGCCGTGTTCTTCGGCCTGCACCGACCGGGCTGGGCGCTGGCCGAGTTGGCGCTGCTCTGGTTGTGCATCGCGCTGACCGCCGCCCTGTTCGCGCCCATCAGCGCGGTCGCCGCGGCGCTGCTGCTGCCGTATCTCGCCTGGGTGACGTTCGCCGGGGCGCTGAACGCCTCCCTGTGGCGGCGCAACCCTGCCTTCAGTCCTGGCTGACCCATTGCGGCTCGGCGGCAACGTCCAGCTCCAGGTTCACCACCAGCTCCTCCGGGCCGCTGCGTATGATGACGCAGTGCAGGTCCCGCGTGTCGGACGCGTTGATCTCCTGGTGCGGCAGCCAGGCTGGCACCTGCAGGAAATCCCCGGGCCCGGCCTTGGCAATCCACTCCAGCCGGTCGCCCCAGCGCATGTGGGCCTCGCCATGGACCACGTAGATGATGCTGTGCAGCTCGCCATGGTGGTGCGCCCCGGTGGCGGAACCCGGCTTGATGAGGTTGGTGCCGGCCCAAAGCGCTCCGCCCGTGCGCGCGCCGCTGAGCGCCACCTCGCGGTTCATGCCCATGGTCACGGGCGTGTCGCCGCTGGTCCCGCCCCGCCGCACCACGCGGATGCCGTGGGTGCGCCAGTCGGGATGGGTCGTCGCCATGTCGTTGGGCACGGGGAAGCTCCTGGGTTGCTGTCCCGGCAAAATGGGCGGGACTGCCGCGCCCGGCAAGCCGGCAGCAACGCGGGCGGCGCGGCGGCGTTGGGCACGGGCAGGAGTATTGCGATGAAGTACTTGTTTCCCATCCTCGGGGCGGCGATCGCGCTGGCCGGCGCCGACAAGCTGTTCGGCGACCGCGGCTACGACGGCATGTTCCGCCATCTCGGCTGGACCCGAGAGGAGATGCAGGCCCTGGCCGCCGCCGAGACGGCTGGCGGCCTGCTGATGGCGTCGCGCGCCACCCGGCGGCTCGGCGGGGCCCTGGTGGCGGGCGCGTCCGCCGCCGTGCTGACCAGCGAGCTGCGTCACGATGATAGCGGGCTGGCCGCCTCGCGCGCGCTGGTGCTGCTCGCGGCGGTGCTGGCCCTGCTCGTGCCGGGCCAGGCGCGGCGCCGAAGGGCGGCATGACGGCGAGCGCCATCCGCGAGGCCCTGACCATGGCCATGATGCACAGCACGGCGCCCATGGTGCTGTCCGATCCGCACCGGCCGGATTGCCCCATGGTGGCGGTGAACCAGGCCTTTGCGGACCTCACCGGCTACTCCGCCGAGGAGGCGGTCGGGCGCAACTGCCGCTTCCTGCAAGGCTCCAACACCGATCCGGAATCCGCGCCGCACATCCGCGCCTGCCTCGCGGCCGGGCAGGGCTGCATCGAATGGATCGTCAACTACCGCCGCGACGGCACGATGTTCTGGAACCTGCTGTTCATCTCGCCCGTGCACGACCTGGATGGTTCGCTGCTGTTCTTCTTCGGCAACCAGTGCGACATCACGCAGGGCTTTCCGGAATGGCTGCCGGAGGTGAGCTTCGGCCGCGCCCACGTCGTGCCGGCGCTGGAGCAGGAGTTCCACGCGCTGCTGCATGAGGTTGACCTTGCCGGGCAGGTGCAGGCGCTGGGGCGGGTGATCACGGCGGCACACCGCCTGGCAGAGATTTCCACCCAGTTGGCGCCTGGTGCATCGGCGCTGGCGCAGTGATACTAGGGTGGCAGTTCCTGAGGAACCACTCATGACCGACGCAAATCATCGACACTCCGATTACCCGATCGACAAGCTGTTCCTGGAACGCTGGTCGCCGCGCGCGTTCACCGACGAGCAGATGAGCGAGGCCGATCTGATGACCTTGTTCGAAGCCGCGCGCTGGGCGCCGTCCTCGTACAACTCGCAGCCTTGGCGCTTCATCTACGGCCGCCGCGGCACGCCGCATTTCGACAGGATGCTGAGCCTGCTGGTCGAGTTCAACCAGGGCTGGGCCAAGAGCGCTTCCGTGCTGGTGACGCTGGTGTCGAACTCGACCATGCTGCCCCCCGGCAAGGACACGCCCGTGCCGTCCCACAGCCATTCGATGGACGCTGGGTCCGCCTGGGCCAGCTTCGCCTTTCAGGCGACGCTGATGGGATGGCAAGCCCATGGCATGGTCGGCTTCGACAAGGAGCGCGCCTTCGCCGAGCTGGGCGTGCCCGTGGGATACCGGGTGGAACAGATGATCGCGATCGGCCGGCCCGGCGACAAGACCATGCTGGCCGAGGCGATGGCGGCCCGCGAGCACCCGAGCGAGCGCATCCCGCTGTCGCAGATCGTGATGGAGGGCAGCTTCAAAGCCTGAAGCGGGGGCGTGAGGCGGGGGCATGAGCGCGCACCCGCCAGCCGCTTGACGCGAGCCTGGTTGCCCAAGCCCTGCTTCGTGGCTACGAAGGCGAACAGGTAGAGACACCGCTGGTGGACCATGAGGGATAAGACAGCTCGATGAACGCCATCGTCCTGATCGCGCTCAAGCGGCGGCTGACCTTTGTAGTGCTGGCGATTGTCATCTTGATCTTCGGCGGGCAGGCAGCCTGGAAGACGCCGACCGACATCTTCCCCGCCATCGACATCCCCGTCGTCGCCGTCGTCTGGACCTACAACGGCTTGACGCCGCAAGACATGTCCGGCCGGGTCGTTTATTATTTCGAGCGCACGCTGACCACGACGGTCAGCAACATCGAGCACATCGAGAGCCAGTCGCTCTACGGCCGCGGCGTCATCAAGATCTTCTTCCAGCCGAACACCAACGTCTCGGCCGCCCAGGCGCAGATCGCCGCCAGCGCGCAAACGGTGCTCAAGCAGATGCCGCCAGGCATCACGCCGCCGCAGATCCTGGTGTACAACGCCTCCAGCGTGCCGGTGCTGGACCTGCAGGTCTCGGGCACCAACCAGACCGTGCAGCAGCTTTACGACCTGGCCTCGAACTTCATCCGCCCGACGTTGATCAGCGTGCCCGGCGTGGCCATTCCCACGCCCTACGGCGGCACTTCCCGCGTGGTGGAGGTCGATCTCAACCAGCGCGGGCTGCTGGAGCACGGGCTGTCGGCGGAGGACGTGTCCAAGGCGCTCGCCCGGCAGAACCTGGTGCTGCCAGCCGGCGACGAGAAGATCGGCAAGCTCGACTACCTCGTCTCCACCAACGCCTCGCCGGTCAACCTCGACACGTTCAACAACCTGCCGATCAAGCAGGTCGGCAACGCGATCGTCTATATGCGCGACGTGGCCTATGTGCACCGCGGCGGGCCGCCGCAGACCAACATGGTCCTCGTGCACGGGCAGCAGAGCGTGCTGATGCAGGTGCTGAAGACCGGCAACGCCTCCACGCTCGCGGTCGTGGAAGGCGTCAAGAAGATGCTGCCGGGCATCGAGAAGACCTTGCCCCCCGGCATCAAGATCACCCCGCTGAACGACGCCTCCACCTTCGTGCGCGACTCGGTCGAGGACGTGGTGCGCGAGATGGCCATCGCCGCGGTGCTGACCGGGGCGATGGTGCTGCTGTTCCTCGGCTCCTGGCGCTCGACGCTCATCGTGGCGACCTCCATCCCGCTCTGCATCCTCACCTCAATCCTGGTGCTGTCCTGGCTCGGCGAGACCATCAACGTGATGACGCTGGGCGGCCTGGCGCTCGCCGTCGGCATCCTGGTGGACGACGCCACCGTGATGATCGAGAACATCTCGTCCCACCTTGAGCATGGCCAAGAGCTTGAGGAGGCGATCATCGATGCGGCCAACGAGATCGTCGTGCCGACCTTCGTCTCCACCCTGTGCATCTGCATCGTCTGGCTGCCGCTGTTCACACTCAGCGGGATCGGCGGCTACCTGTTCAAGCCGCTGGCGATGGCAATCGTGTTCGCCATGATCACTTCGTTCATCCTGTCCCGCACCCTGGTGCCGACCATGGCCATCTGGTTGCTGGCCGGCCAGGCAAAGGCCGGGCATGGTGAAGCCAAGGGCGGCGGTCCGTTCACGCGGTTCCAGCGCGGCTTCGAGCACCGGTTCGAGCGGTTCAGGAGCGGCTACCGCGACCTGCTGACGGACGTGATGGGCCGCACCGGCAGCTTCATCGGCGTCTTCCTCGCCCTCTCGCTCGCCTCGCTGCTGCTGATCCCGTTCCTGGGGCGCAACTTCTTTCCCGAGATACGCTCGGGCGAGATGGACCTGCACATGCGCGCCCAGATCGGCACCCGCATCGAGGATGCCGGCAAGCTGTCGGTGCTGGTGAACCAGGAAATTCGCAGGGCGCTGCCCGGCAAGGTCGCCGGCATCGTGGCCAATTGCGGCCTGCCGGTCAGCGGCATCAACGAGGTGTACAGCGCCAGCGGCACCATCGGGCCATCGGACTGCGACTTGACGATCAGCCTGACGGACGAGTCCTCGCCGGTACAGGAATACCGTCAAACCCTGCGGCCCAAGCTCGCGGCGGCGTTCCCCGGCACGGCCTTCAGCTTCCTGCCCGGCGACATCACGGCGAAGATCCTCGACTTCGGCCTGCCGTCGCCCATCGACATCCAGGTGATCGGCCGCGACCAGCGGGCGAACTTCGACTATGCCAAGGAGGTGCTGGCCCGCATCGCCAAGATACCCGGCATCGCCGACGCCAACATCCTGCAAGCCCTGGACGCGCCGACCCTGCGGGTGACCTCATCGCGCTCCTTCGCCAGCGGGACCGGGATCTCCGAGGCCGACATCGCGGGCAACGCGCTCGCCACCCTGTCCGGCAGCGGCCAGACCGCGCCGACCTACTGGCTCGACACCACCAACGGCGTCTCCTACCTGGTCAACATGCAAACGCCGCAGCCCCAGCTCGACAGCATGAATGCGCTGGAAACGCTGCCGATCGACGCCGGGGACGGCAACCCATCCGGCCAGGGCATGCAGTTGCTGGGAGGACTGAGCCAAATCAGCCAAACCGGCATGCCGCTCGTGGTCTCGCATTACAGCATCACCCCCACCATCGACATCTATGCCAGCGTGCAGCAGCGCGACCTGGGCGCCGTGAA
Organism: uncultured Acetobacteraceae bacterium; assembly: GCA_964244655.1. GTDB lineage: Bacteria > Pseudomonadota > Alphaproteobacteria > Acetobacterales > Acetobacteraceae > LMUY01. The sequence goes on from CAXTJU010000001.1 coordinate 90,104, forward strand.
CGATGCGGTGCAGCAGGTTCTGCACGACACGGAGAAGGACGTTCCCAAGAGCGCCCACGTGGCGACCCGGGGCCAGGCGGTGACGATGGCGACCGCCTACAGCCAATTGGTCGGCGGCCTGCTGTTCGCCGTGGTGCTGGTGTACTTGGTCATCGTCGTGAACTTCCAGTCCTGGGTCGATCCGTTCATCATCATCACGGCCTTGCCGGGCGCGCTGGCCGGCATCGCCTGGTCGCTGTTCATCACCAACACGACCCTCTCGGTCCCGGCGCTGACGGGGGCGATCATGTGCATGGGGACGGCGACGGCAAACTCCATCCTGGTGGTGAGCTTCGCGCGGGAGCGGCTGGCCGAGCACGGCGACGCGGCGCGGGCCGCCATCGAGGCCGGCTACGGCCGCGTACGCCCGGTGCTGATGACGGCGCTGGCGATGATCATCGGCATGTTGCCGATGGCGCTCAGCAACACGCAGAACGCCCCGCTCGGCCGCGCGGTGATGGGCGGGCTCGCGGTCGCCACCGTCTCCACCCTGCTGTTCGTGCCGGCGGTGTTCGCGCTGGTGCACGGCCGGCTGCTCCACAGCAAGCCCAAAGAGGCCACAGCATGATGGACCAGGCGGAACTGCCGAAGGCCGGCCGCGGAGCGCGGGGCAGCGTGCAAAAGCGGCGGGGCCGGGGCTGGCTGCTGGCCGGGGTGGCGCTCTTGGCAGCCGGCGGGGTCGCCGCCTGGGGCATCATCGGGCGGGCGAACACGGTGTCCGCACTGACGGAGCGGGCCGACGACGAGTCCGTTCCGAAGGTGACGCTGGTGTCGCCCCAGCATGGGCCGAGCATCCGCAGCGTCACGTTGCCGGGCCAGACCCAGGCCTGGTACCAGGCGCCGATCTTCGCCCAGGTCACCGGCTACGTGCAGGCCTGGTACAAGGATTACGGCGCCGACGTTCACAAGGGCGAGCTGCTGGCCACCATCGCGACCCCGAACCTGGACCAGGAGCTCGAGCAGGCGCGGGCACAGCTGCAGGTCGTGAAAGGCAAGTACGCCCTGGCCCAGGTGACGGCGGCGCGGTGGCAGAAGCTGGCCGGCACGCAAGCCGTCTCGCAACAGACCGTGGACGTGAACAACGCCGATGCCAGGGCCGCGCAGGCCGAGGTGCAGGCCGCGCAGTTCAACGTCGGGCGGTTCGAGTCGCAGGAAGCGTTCAAGCAGGTCGTGGCGCCGTTCGATGGCGTGGTCACGTCCCGCAACACGGACACCGGCAACTTCGTCAACGCTGCCGGCGGCAACGCGGGGCAGCAAGGCGGCACCCAGGAGCTGTTCTCGGTGGCTGACGTGCACGAAATCCGGGTCTTCGTGTCCGTGCCGCAGGATTACGCGGGATACATCAAGCCGGGCCTCACAGCCTCGATGACCATGCCGCAGTTTCCCGACCGCACCTTCAAGGTCGATGTCACGACGACCGCCAAGTCGTTCAACTCGGCTTCTCGCACCGTGGTGACGGAGCTCACGCTGCCGAACCCCAAGGAGGAGATCTGGCCCGGCGCCTACGCCGATGTGCGATTTGAGATTCCGACTGACCCAAACATCCTCATCATTCCCGAGCAGGCGTTGCTGTTCCGCGCGCAAGGGCTGCAAGTAGCGCTCGTCCAGGATGGGAAAGTGCACCTGCAGAACATCAAGCTTGGCCTGAATCTCGGGGAAACCGTGCAGGTCATGCGGGGATTGAAGCTGACCGACCAGCTGATCGCCAACCCATCTGATGGCCTGCTCGAAGGCCAAGCGGTCGATGTGGTCCATGCGCCGCCGCAGAACTCCGACAACGAGCCTAAGACCGATGCCAGCAACCCGGGCAACGCTGCCAAGTGAGACTGGGTGCCCGGCTGACCGCCGCACTCTTGGCGGGATCGCTCGCGTCATGTGACCTCGCGCCGTTGTACAAACCTCCGAGTTACGTGCTCCCGGCCTCATACAAGGGCGCTGGGCCGTGGCAAATCGCCCACCCGCAGGACAAGATCGCGCGCGGCGCATGGTGGAAGGCGTATGGCAGCCCCACGCTCGACCGGCTGGAGGCCAGGATACCGGATAATCCGGATTTGCTCGCCGAACGGGAAGCCTTCACGCAGGCGCGCGAGCTGGAGGCTGAAGCGGCGTCGGGCCTCTATCCCCAAGTCAGCGTGGGCGGGTTCGCATCGCAGAACAAGCAGTCGCCATACCGGCTGTTCCGCTCGCCCACGAGCGCGGCCCCCTTCGTTGAACCCTCAGTCCAGGTCGATGCCCAGGCAAACTGGGAGATCGACCTTTGGGACCGGATCGGCAACGAGGCCAAGGCGCGCAAGCGGCTGGCGCAGGCGGAGGCGGCCAATGTGGCCTTCGTTGAGCTCAGCCTGCAGGCAGAGCTGGCCAGCGTATACATCACCTTGCGCGGCCTGGATCAGCAAGGTGAAGTGTTCAAGCAGTCGGCCGCCACTTATCAAACGGCCCTGACCATCACGCAGATGCGTTTGGCCGGCAAGATCGGCAACGCGCTGGACGTGGCACGCGCACAGACGCAGCTAAGCACTGTTCAGGCGCTGTATCAGGACAACCTGGCGCAGCGCGCCCTCGCGCAGCATGCCATCGCCGATCTCGTGGGCGAGTCCGCGAGCACGTTCAGCCTGCCGCCACAGCAGGACACGCCGCTCGTCATGCCGCAAATTCCATCCGGCGTGCCGTCGGACCTGCTGCAAAGACGGCCTGACATCGCCGCCGCCGAACGCGCCATGGCCGCCGCCAACGCGGAGATCGGCGTGTCGCGCGCGGCGTTCTACCCCAACATCTCGCTTAGCGGGCTCGCCGGCACCGAAGATTCGGGGTTCAACCTGATCAGCCTGCCGAACGCCGTGTGGTCGATCGGGTCGCAGATCGCCCTGCCGCTGTTCGAGGGCGGGCTGCGCAAGGCGGAGCTGGACTTCGCCAAGTCCAGCTACGCGCAGACCCGCGACCGCTACCGGGCGACCGTGCTGTCGGCCTTCCAGCAAGTGGAGGACCAGCTTTCGCTGAATGACCTGCTCGGCAAGGAAGGCGCGCTGGACAAGCAGGCAGCCGAAGCTTCAGGCAAGGCGCAGGCACTCTCATTGCAGCTCTACACGGCCGGGGTGGGCAACTACGTCGATGTGGTGGTCGCCCAAATCGCTCAGTTGCAGGCCCAAACGACCCAGATCGGGTTGGGCTCCCGTTACCAGCAAGTCTCCGTCAACCTGGTGCGCGCGTTGGGCGGCGGCTGGTCCACGGAACAGCTGCCAAGCGAGCGGCAAATCCGGCCTTTCGATCCGCTCATCCCAGGCTGAGCCCTCACGGATCGATCAGTGCACGTGCTGCAAGCCGTGCATCGCGCCAGGGTAGGTCGATTGGAACAAAGCTTCTTCCATTGCGAACTCAACCGCTTCGAGCAACCGCCCCGCACTGAAAGGCCGCTGCATGAAATGCTCATGACGATTCAGGCGGCGAAGCGGAAAGGTCAGCATCGACGTAAAGATCACCGCGCGCCCGGAAGTTGCTTCGCGCCATTGCGTGATCAAGCTGCTGCCATCCAACGCATCCAGCAAGTCCAGATCGACCAGCAACAGGTCAAAGTCGGCAGTGTCCTGTAGCAATTTGATGGCGTCCTCGCAGCGGCAAACGCTTGTTACTGTGTAGCCGCTTCGCGAGAGGACTTCTGTCATGACCCATTGAGTCAGGACATCGTCGTCAACGAAGAGAATGGATGGATAGCACATGCATCTAACCCCCTGTCGTAAGCCTTACTTGAGACCTTTGACATGGATGCAGAGGAACGAGGGGTTAACGCACTTATCGCGTCAGCGCATGGCAAGTCGTCTCCAAATTGAACTATTGCCCTGTTGGCGACCATCGATGCAGCAAAGTCGTGACTGCCCTGCTTAATGATGCGCCGCAGCTACGCGGTGCTCAGGCGCACCCACGGGCAAAGCGCTCGGCGAATGGCACTGCCGGGTCCTTGGCAGCAGGGCTGGCAACTTGACCGAGGCTGCGCTTCAAAACGGCTAGGGCGCCACGGTCTCCGCCAGCTGCGGCAAAGCCATGTCCATGTCCAGGTAGTGGCCCATGACCTCGCGCGCCGGACCGTCCTCGCGCACCCGGCCATGGTCCAGCCAGATCACCCGGGTGGCCCACTCGAGCACGATGTCTTCCAGGTGCGAGGACAGCACCAGGATTTCCGCCGTCTTGACCAGGCTTTCCATGCGGGCGCGCGCCTTGTCCAGGAAGTTCGCATCGCCTGCCAGGAACCACTCGTCCATCAGCAGCACCTGGGGCTGGATGGCCGTGGCCATGGCGAAGGCGAGGCGCACGGCCATGCCGGAGGAGTAGAACCGCACCGGCAGCTCCATGAACTCGCCCAGCTCGGCGAAATCGCACACGTCCTCCACCAGGCGAGCCGTGGCGGCACGGTTCATGCCGTTGTACAGGCCGCGCAGCATGATGTTCTCGCGGCCGGACAGGTCGTTGTTCATGCCGGAGTTCACGTCCAGCAGGGAGCCCACCGCGCCCTCGACGCGCAACCGGCCGGCCACCGGCTCGTAGATGCCGGCCAGCGCCCGCAGCAGCGTGGTCTTGCCCGCGCCGTTGCCGCCCACCAGGGCCAGGCGGTCCCCCGGGCGCAAGGTGAACGAGATGTCGCGCAACGCCTGCACCACCATGCGGTGCTGCCCGTCTTCGCCCAGCCGGCCAGACGCGGCCGCCAGCATCGTCTTCTTCAGGCTGCGGCTGTTGCCGTGATACAGCGGGAAATCGATGCACAGGCCTTCAGCTCGGATGCCGGCCGCCATGCTCAAACCCAGAACGCCAAGCGGCCGCGCACCCGGGCGAACAGGGTCCAGGCGAACAGGCAGAGCACCGCGCTCCACACCGCCGCCGCGATCCACACGCCCGGCCCTGGCATCACGCCCAGCAACGGATCACGCACCAAGGCCAGCAGGGGGTAAAATGGGTTGAGCACCAGGTACTGGGCGTTGTCCGTGATCAGCTCGGGCTGCCAGATGACCGGCGTGAGGAAGAAGGCGATCTGCATGATGCTGCCCACGATCGGCGCCACGTCGCGGAAGCGGGCGCAGAATGCCCCCAGCAGCAGGCAGGCCGCCAGGGCGTCAACCACCCACAGCACGATCCCGGGCAGCGCGGCGAAGGCGGTGACGCCGGGCCAGACGTCAAACCAGGCGAACACGCCCACGATCACCACGACGTTGTGCAGCAGCACGAACACGTTGCGCACCACTGCGCGCGTCGCATGGATGGTGAACGGCATGCGGAGCGAGCGGATGCTGCTTTCGGCCGAGGTGAAGCAGGTGCACGCATCCGTCACCAAGCCGCCCAGCGTGTTCCACAGCACCAGGGACAGCGCCAGGTAGGGCAGGTACTTCTGCACCTCCATGTGGAACAGCTGCGAGTACAGCACCCCCATGGCCAGCACCATGATGGCGGTGGACAGCGTGAGCCAGAACGGGCCAAGCACGGAGCCGCGGTAGCGCAGCTTGATGTCCAACCATCCCAGCGTGGCCGTGAGGCGCCAGGCGGCCAGGCCGTCCGTCACGTCCTGCCATGCGACCCGTTGCCGCGCCCCAGCGCCCACATTGGCCAGCAGGTCAATCCCGCGCTCGCGCGCGGGCAAGAGTAAGCTCGGCATTGCCAGCGCGCGATACCGTATCGGCGGGCGGGCCGCAACCGAATTACGGCTTCATCTCCGCCGCGCCGAAGCATGGCTGCTCCTGCTCCAGGTGCAGGTTGGCGTTCAGGAACGGGTCGTGCAGCGCCAGGCGCCCCCAGTCGCGCACCAGCCGATCAAGCTCCTCCCGGGTCTGGTCGCGGCGCTCCGGCGCATGGTCCGGAACGCGGGACGCGAGTTCGCGGTGCTCCAGCGCCGCCCAGGGCGTCCAGACGATGCGGTAGCCATGCGCGGTCAGGCGCAGGCAGAGGTCCACGTCGTTGTAGGCGACCGGCAGCGCCTCGTTCAGGCCACCGACGGCGAAGAAGGCGTCGCGCGTCAGGGCGAGGCAGGCGCCCGTCACCGCCCAGACCTGCCGTGCCGTGCCCAGCATCCCGAACGGCCCGGCGCTGTCGCCGGGTGCGTAGCGCAGCAGGTGGCGCGGGATGCCGGTCGCGTCCGTCGTGATGCCCGCATGCTGCACCCGGCCGTCCGGATACAGCAGCTTGGCCCCGACAGCGCCCACGTCGGGCTGCACGGCATGCGACACCAGCACGGTCAGCCAGTCGGGGTGCAGGGCCGCGATGTCGTTGTTCAGCAGCAGCAGCACGTCCCCCCGCGCCGCCCGGGCCGCGGCGTTGTTCATCGCGGACCAGTTGAACCGGCCGGGGTGGCGCAACACGCGCACCCGGCCATCCTCCGCCAGCCGGTCGAGCAGGGCCAGCGCTTCGGCCTCCACGGAGCCATTGTCCACGATCAGCAGCTCCAGCCGCGGGTAGTCGGTGCGCCGAAGCACGGCGTCGGCGCAAACGGACAGCAGCTCGGCATGATCCCGGGTGGGCACGATCACCGAAACCAGCGGGGCCGGCTGCGGCAGACCGTGGGCCGCGCGGCGTCCACTCCCCGTCGGCGCGGCTTCGGCGGCGACGCCCTCCCACCGTGGCGGCGCCCCCCGGTGGCACAGCACGGCAGGGATGTGCCGGATGCTGCCGGGTCGGGCCGCCGCGGCAACCTGGCTTGCCAGGCCGTGCAGCCAGGCCGGGCCGCCTCCCGGCGCGGCCTCCCGCACCAGCGCGGCCCGGAAGAAGGTGAAGGGCCCCAGCAGGTCGCGGCAGCGCTGCAGTTCCTCGTCCCAATCCGGCTTGAAGAACGGCTGCACCCGCCGGCCCCCCTCCAGCCAGTCCTCGTCGGCATAGATCACGTCCGAATGGGGGTAGCGCGCGGCGAACTCGGCGGCGATCCGGAGCGCCTCGGGGGCCAGCGTGTCGCGGGGATCGACGAAACAGACGAGGTCTGCGTCCAGGCTGCGGGCGGTCATGGCCGCGTCGCGATCCGGCGGCACGGACTGCACCGACACGCCCGGCGGGCAGGCTTGCGACAGCCGGGCGAGCGCCGCGCCGCATCCCGGGCCTGGCAGCAGCAGCACGGCCAGGCGCTGCGTCGCCGCGGCCTGACGCCCCGGCCGCGCCGCCACCAGCTCGGCGAGGCAGGCGGGCTCGCATTGCTCGATCCAGCCGGCATAGTCGCGCGGGCCCGTCGCCGCGGGCGGTTCGGGCGGCACGGCAGCCGCAGGCGCCTGCCGCGGGCGAAGCCGGGTCATGGCCCAGCGCAGCGGCCCGGTGAGCCGCCAGCTCGTGCTGCCCTGCACGGCGCTGAGTTGCCTCTGCAACAGGTCCGCCTCCGCCCGCACGGCGGCCAGCGCCGCTTCCAGCGCGGTGGCCCGGCGCTGCGCCGCGCCGGGAGACGGCAGCGGCGAGTCGAAGCTGGCCCGGTTGGCGTCTTTCAGGCGCTGGACGGCCCGGTCGCCCCGGATGGCTTGCGGATCAACCGGCGGCAAGGCCCCGCCGGCAGGAGCCGCGTCTGCCCGGGAATGCTGGGTTTGCTGCATTGGCCGACCGGTATGGCCGCGGATTTGCGCGGTCACGAGGCTTGCGCGAGGCCCCCGTGCATTGCCTGTCCCGCCGGACACAGGTCGAGCAACGGGCAGCGCGCGCAGGCTGGCTTGCGGAAGAAGCAGCATCGCTGCCCGTGCAGCATGAGAACCTCATGGTTGTCGTAGATCTGCTGGGCGTCCCAGTCGGGCGGCAGCTGCGCTTCCAGCACCCGGTGCGACGGGCCCACGGCCAGGCTCTCCGGGATCAGCCCGGTGCGGGCGGCGACGCGGTGGTGATGGCTGTCCACCGGCAGCGCCGGGCGGCGCAAGCTGCTGAAGCTGAGCACGGCGGCGCTGGTCTTCGGTCCGATTCCGGGCAGCCGCTCGAGCCAGGCGCGCGCCGCCTCCACGGTCAATTCGCCGAGGAAATCCAGCGACAACGCGCCGCGCTCGGCCTGGATGGCGCGCAGGATGGCCTGGATGCGCGGCGCCTTCTGCTCCGGCCAGGTGGCGCGCGCGATCACCGCCTCGACCTCCGCAGTGGGCGCGGTGGTCACCTCGGCCCAGTCCGGGAACCGCGCCCGCAACGCCTTGAAGGCAGCGCCGCTGTCCGCGTTGCGGGTGCGGTGGGACAGCAGCGAGCTGACCAGTTCGCTCAAGGGGTCGAGCGTGTGAAAGTAGCTGATCGGGCAATGGTAGGCCTGGCACAGCCGATGGTGGATCTCCAGCGCCTTGTCCCGCACGTCCATGGCGCCCGCCCCCGTCATGCAAGCAGAGCGCCGTCGGCCGCGGCGAGTTGCTTCAGCCCGGGAACCGCACCATCCGGCCGCCTTCCTCGTCCCACAGCGCGTAGCAGGGCGCCAGAAGCGCCTGCCACAGTGTCAGCGTCGTCACGGCGCCCAACTCCGGCCGGGCCTCGTGGCATTCCTGCAAGCGATAGTTCGGCATCCGCGCGGCGAGGTGGTGGACGTGGTGGTAGCCGATGTTGCCGGTGAACCATTGCAGGACGCGCGGCAGCTTCAGGTAGGAGCTACCGTGCAGGGAGGCCTGAACCGCATTCCACTCCGACTGCCGCGCCCACTGCGCCTCCTCGAAGCGGTGCTGCACGGAGAACAGCCACACGCCGATGATCGAGGTGATGACCAGGATCGGCAGCTGGACCAGCACGACGGGCCACACCCCGAACACGAGCACGAGCCCTGCCAGGATGCCGGCGATCACCAGGTTGGTCAGCCACACGCTCCGACGCTCCCGGGTCCAGGTCTTGGGCGCGTCGAACGGGATGCGGTAGAGCAGCAGGAACACGACCGGCGGCAGCACCAGCTGCATCACGATCGGGTGGCGGGACACGCGGTAGATCACCCGGCGGATGCGCGGCAGCGCCTGGTACTCCGCCAGCGTGGCGCACGTCGAGTAGATGTCGATGCCGGTGTCGCGGCGGTCGAGGTTGTTGAAGCTGGCGTGATGGTTGGCGTGCTGCCGGCGCCAGAACGCGTACGGCGTGAAGGTGATCACGCTGCAGAAGCGTCCGAGCATGTCGTTCGCGCGGCGCGAGTGGAAGAACGAGCCATGGCCGCAATCATGCTGGACGATGAACAGCCGCACCATCAGCCCTGCCGCCGGGAACGCCAGCGCCAAAGTGAGCCAGAGCGAGACGTGAAGGCCGGCGTACATCGCGCCATCAAGCGCCACGAACGCCAGGAAGGTGGTGCTGAACTGCACGAGGCTGCGCCGCAGCGACGGCGCCTGGAACGGCGCGATGGCGGCCAGCAGCGTGCGCCGCTCGAGGGGGGAGGCGTCGGTCATCGTGTTCCCATGGCCAGCTGTTGCGGTGAACTGCGTGCGTAGCCTTGCTGCCGAAGCCGAAATGTCACGGCCAGGCGGCGCATCGGTCGCATGATCATGTGCATGCTTCTCTGTCTGGCCCTGCGCGAAGGCCGCCGGAGCTGGGCGATCCATTGCCAGTTCCGGCGGGCCTTGTCATCCCCGATCGCGCCGGGGTCAGTGAACGTGATTATAACGGTAATGAGAGATCCGCGCCGTGGGAGCGGCCATATAGGACCATCAGGCCGAGTTCGGCGCCGTGACGGAGCAAGGTGGCGGGAAGCAAGGCAAGCAGAACGCCGGTGCGGTCATGCCTCGCTCCGCCGGGGATCAGCGGTCATCGCGCCGGATCGCCGCCGATCTGCGGCGGAAGCTCGTCCGGATGCCGCCGCAGCTGCCGGACCTGCTCGGGCGACAGCGGCTTGCAGCCCTTGCGGCAGGTCGGCGTCGGGCCGCTGCCGCTGCCGCGTCCCAGGACGGGACCCGGCGACGCCGCGAGCAACAGCGCCAAGGCAAGCCGCGACCACGTCATGCCTTGCCCCCGGGACCGTCATTGGCTGAGGGGCTTGCAGCTGGGCGTGACCGAGCCGTCAAGCAAGCCGCCGCGCAGCCGCCGGCCGTCAGAACTGCGCGTGCAGCCGGGCGCCGAGGAAGTTCACCGGCCCGCGGTCGCGGTTGTAGGCAGGGTTGTCCACGAACTGGTAATCGGGGGTGAGATTGATCCCCTTGGCGAGGGCGTAGCTGTAGAACAGCTCCACGATCTGCTCCGGGCCGGAGTTTGGCAGCTTGCCGTCGCCGATCAGGATGCCAAGGCCGCCCGCGTTGAGGTAGTCCTTGAAGTGGCGCGAGATGCCGTTGCGCACGAAGCCGATTCCGATCGTGTCGTCCTGCCGTTGCCACCGCTTGCCGGCCAGCGAGAAGCCGAACGAGACCGTGTTGTCGATGTCGGTGAAAGCCGTGACCGAGCTGGTGCCGTCCGACAGGCCCGCCCGCAGGAAGAAGCCGAGCTCCTCGGTGATCGCCTGCTCAACGTTGACGCTGCCGCCGCCTTTGCCGCGATAGCGCAGCACGTTCCCAGTGCTCGGCGTGGTATCGGTCGCCTTTCCCAAGGCGACCGCCTGCGCGTAGCTGCCGAACAGGCCGCGGGAGTAGAAGCCGGACAGCTTCACCTTGCCGTCCTGCCCGAAGACCGTGTGCCGCTCCTCGGCCTCCGCGACGTACTGCAGCTGGTGGAAGGCATGATTGTCCAGGTACTTGTAGCCCGGGGTGGTCGGCAGGTCGAACACGCCGCCGCGGAGCGCCCACCAGTCCTGGTACCACTCGGCGGACGCGCCGTAGCTGAACCCCCAGGCGTCGCCCGCCTGGTCGAAGTTGCCGGCGTCGATCAGCGACCAGTTGAGGAAATCATTGCGCGCGTCGTGGGCATACCGGTTCGTGTCGAACACGTCGAAGCTGGAGAACTTGCCTGCCGTGAGCACCACCCGGTTGGCCGTCTGCGCCCCGCCGAGCACGTTGAGGTCCGGCGGGACGCCCTGCACCTCGCCGCCCAGGTCGAGCGTCTGGCGGAGGAAAAGCCGCGGCACGCGGACGTACGGGTCGGCCGCGCCGAGCTTGTAGGCCTCCGCCGAGACGTAGCCGCCCAGGCCGAAGGTGTTGCTCGGGCCGAAGCCCTGGTCCACCTCCGGGTTTACCCAGATCTCGGCGCCGCGCCAGGGGCGGAACCCGGCGTAAAGCGTGACATCCCACGTCTCCCGCCCCCGGCTGCCCGGGTCGAGGCTCTGCGGGCCGCGGTAGGGCGAGGTGAAGGCGGGCTGGTAAATCTCGGTGAAGGTGGATTGGCCGTGGATCGCCCAGTTCTGAAAGACGGGGGCCGCCTCGGGAGCGGCTGACGCGGCCGAGATGTCGGATTGCGGCGCCGTCGCAGGCGCGCCGGATTGCGGCCCTCCCTCAGGCGTCGGGCCTGCCTCGACGGCTCGGGCAGGCGGCCCGAGCCCCGCCAGGCCGAGCCAGACGAACATGGCCACGCGCCACGCGGGACGCGCCACCCAGCCAAGTTTGCAGGGATGATCGACCAATGCCTTCAAAACGTGCGCCCGCCATCAACGAGCAAGCTGCCTAGTGCGAGTGAGAATGCTTCGCAATAGCGGACGTGGCCAGGCATCCAGCCGCTGGCCGGTCAGCCGCGCGCCTCGGTGACCTCGATCGCGTCGAGGCCCTGGTAGCGATAGATCAGCACGGAGCCGACCCAGGCGGCGATGAACACGCCGATCACGACGAAGCCCAGGGTGTTGAAGTTGTCGCTCAGGACGCTGACCCCGTCCCACACGCCGCCGGTCAGGCCAAGCTGGCCGCCGATGAGGCCAAGCGCCTCGATCCCGCCGATCAGCACCGCCACGACCACCGACACCAGGGTGATCGTCATGTTGTAGTACAGCTTGCGGATCGGCTTGACGAACGCCCAGTCATAGGCGCCCAGCATCAAGATGCCGTCGGTGGTATCGACCAAGGACATGCCGGCCGCGAACAGCGCCGGGAACACCATGATGGACCAGATCGGCACCCCCTGCCCGGCCTGCGTGGCCGAGATGCCGAGCAGCGCCACCTCCGTTGCGGTGTCGAAGCCGAGGCCGAACAGGAAGCCGAGCGGGAACATGTGCCAGCTCCGGGTGATCAGCCGGAACATCGGGCGGAACAACCGGGCCGCGAAGCCGCGCTGGTTGAGCAGCAGGTCGAGGTCCTCCTCGACATAGGCGCCGCCGCGCTTGACGTGCTGGAAGGTCAGCCAGACCGAGCGGAAGATCAGCAGGTTCATGGCGGCGATGGCGAACAGGAACGTGGCCGACACGACCGTGCTGACCACGCCGCCGATCGTCTTGAAGTCATCGAAATGCGCCGAGAGGGCGCCCGCCGTGGCCGCGATGGCGGCCGCAGCCAGCACCACGACGGTCGCGTGGCCCATGGCGAAGAAGAAGCCGACGCTGACCGGGCGTTTGCCCTCCTGCATGAGCTTGCGCGTCACGTTGTCGATCGCCGCGATGTGGTCAGCGTCCACGGCGTGGCGCAGGCCGAAGCCGTAGGCCAGCAGCGCCGTGCCGAGCAGCACCGGCTGCGCCCGGAACGCCGCCCACGCCCACGCCCACGCCGCCAGGTTGCCGAGGATGAGCAAGGCATAGATGCCGATCACCGGCCGGCGCAGGCTGGTGGCGCGCTCGTCGAACACGCCTTGCAGGTAGCCGAGCATGAGGAGCCTCCGCAGCCGGGGGTTGGGCAAAATGGCTGTTCATGGCGGGAGCCATCGCGCCGTTGCGATGACGTGAACGGCATATCAAGCTTAGGAAGCTGAATAACGCTGGGTCAAGCAAGAAACGAGCCGCGAGTCTGTTTGGCATGCCTGAAACAACCGACCCGCGGCAAACAGCGCCGTGCGGCTTTATTAAGGCATAGGGGGGTATTCTATGCGTCGCCGTGGCTGATGCGGCGGCTGGGTGGCGAAAGCACCATTTCGACTGGGGCCTGTCCCCGTTGCGCCGGTCACGCCGGCGCACCAGGCTCGACTGCTTCGAGCTTGCGGCCCCGGCTGACGGCGCGATGGGGACCAGCAACGTCGCACCGGCGAGAATGACGGCCCTGGCATCAGCGATTGGGGCGGTCTTGCCAGCGCCGGGTTCCGTGGCAACGACCCGGCGCTGCCAGCCTCGGACTCGATGCTCCAATGCGGATCGCTGACCGACGAGGGGAAGGTTGGCATCGAGGCGCGCGCCCACCGCGGCCTGTACGACGGATGCCAGCGGGTCATTGACGGAATTGGGCATGGCGCCCGTGCCGCACGGCCTGTCCAACGCCATGCTGCTGCCCGCCATCACCCGCTTCGGGCTGGACGCGGTCCGGCCGCGCCATGCGGCGGCGGCCCAGGCAGCCGGCTTCGGCGAGGACGGCCAGGCGCTGTGCCGCGGCCTGGACGCGCTGAACCGCGACCTGCACGCGCCGCCCCCGCCGTACCCCCCCCCTCCGTCATGCCCGGACTTGATCCGGGCATCCACGCGAGGGCAGCGCACGTGCTCCTGGCCGCCCTGGCGTTGGCGCCAGCAACGGCCCGCCCCGGTCGCGCCGCCGCGGCGTGGGTGCCCGGGTCAAGTCCGAGCATGACGGTGCTTGAAGGCAGCAGCAGCGTCCTCAAGCGTTAGCCCAGCAAACAAAAGCTTGCGCCCGTCCGCACCGCGTGTTCCTATTCCGTTCGTGACCAGCGCACCCCAACCCACCCCAGAGCCGGCCTTCACGCCCGGCCCCGAGCCCGCCGACGCCGCACCCCGCGACGGCCAGGCCGCCCTGGACGCGCAGCGCGCCGACG
>CAXTJU010000002.1:0-97311 GCA_964244655.1 uncultured Acetobacteraceae bacterium
GTTTTGGACGCCGATCACCCCGCTAAGAGGGTCAATTTTCCACGCTGTTCCACAGCCCCGGCAAGCACGAGGACCGGACCGGTCGCCGTGGCTGCCTCAAGCTGTGGCGGTGTCAGGTCCGACAGGATCGATGTCGTGTCGTTGGAGACGCTACTGGATTTCCACATGGCAGCTGTATCCGTGACAGACGAGGACTTCCTCGTCGGTTGTGAAGATCGTGAAATCGGCATCGAAGTCCCACTGGCCATCGTCGTCGCGCTGTCCGTCGACGATCACGCCCTCGACGCATTGCGAACCGTCATGGGCTTCGGCGAAGACGTAGGTGTCGGACAGGCTGTTGCCGGTGAGCGGCACGCTGCATCGCCGTCGATTGCCGGAAGGGAGCCGAGAAAAGCTCTCGGCGAGGACAGAGATGGTCCGCTCCCGTTCGACCGCTGCGGCTATGCCGCCTGGATCGTCGCTGTGGAGGTCTGGACGTGTCAGCTCCTGCAGCTTTGCGAGGAACAATGCTGCCGCGAGGCGCGGCGGCCACGGCTCCCAGGGCCGCAAACCGTCGGGCGTTGGAAGCGGATCCTGATCGACTGGCTGGAGTTGGATGTGGAGGCTGTCCCGCATGTCCTCGCGGGACCATCCCGTGATGTGGAAGGCCTCAGATGCGGCAGCCAGGTGATCGGCTCTCTTGTGGAGGAGGTAGTCGTCCCTGCTCCAAGGAGTCATCCCGTAGCGGGTGTCGATGGCGGCGCGCAGCCGGCCGGTGACGGCGCTGAACTCCTCTCCAAGATGCGGCTTGAGCGGCGAAATCGGATCGAAACAGAGGAATGCTTCCTCTGCGTCGTGAAGCAGTTCCCGCAAGGCTTCGGCGGTGGACAGCTTCTGCAGCGCTTGCATCTGCTGCCGCAGCACCAGGACCAGGAGGCTATGCTGTGCGACCGATAGCGGCAGGTCCCATCGGGAGTGGCCACCCCAGCGGTAGGCCCGGGACAGGCTGATCGCGAGATCACGATCGGTCCACGTGTCCGGCTCGGGTGCGAGAAGGTCCAGGCGCCGCCCGGATGGGAGCAGCACCCACGCGCGATCGGGCCTCATGATCCCCTGCCCTGTCGGACCACGTCGTTCCAGTCCGTCCCGGCGGGCGGTCTGAGTCGCTGGAAGCTCACGCCGACTGCGGCGGCGAGCGCCGCGTGCTTGTCGGCGTAGCGTTCACCCGCCTTGTTGGCGTCGGTAGCCCCGGCAAGCAGGGCAGCCGGATGGGCAGCAACCGCGGCGAGTGCTTGCTCGATCGCCTCCACGGTGCATGGGCCCATGCCGCCTCCTGTTGCGAGGTAGACCGTGTCGGATCGGATGCCCTCGACGGCCGCGAGACTAAGCGCGTCGATTGGCGCCTCTGCGATGGCGAGGCGGGTCGCCGTCGATCGACCGTCGTGCAGTCTGAACAGGACCTTGGTTCCTCCGCTGACGGAGCCTTTGAAGTCCGGACCGCGGATCTCGATGTGACTGACTGCGCCGTCGTCGCTTCTGTGGGCGAACCACGCGCTCCCGTACGGACCCTCCCGAACAACGTCCGCCTGGTCGGCCGCGGCCAGCACAGCGGGTGGTAGGCCGCGGGTTTGAGCGAGGTAAGTCCATACGCTTGAGCCTCGACGCAATTTCGGACGCTCGCTCCAGCGCTCGGCGACTGGCCGGCTTGGACCTGCGCGACGTGCCCGTGGCGATTCCGGGTAGCTGGGCGCAAGACCGATGAATGGCCGCAGCACCTTTCGCACCTGGCCGAAGTTCAGGCTCGGGTCGAGGAATTGCACCAGGTCGAAGACGTCGCCCTTGGCGGAACTCTGGGGATCCCACCAGCCACGACCGTCGTGGTTGACGATGACGATTTCGCCTTCGCCGCGGCGGAATTTCAGAGCGCGTCGAGTGCTGCCCTTGCGGTCGAGCAGCCAGGGCGGAGCCAGCCGCTCGAGGAGAGCTGCACAACTCACGCTTTGTCGGAATTGATCGAGCTCGGCATCTTGGCCGGACATCGCACGGTGCTCCTTTCGGGGACCGGCGTGTGATTTCGTGGGGGCGGCTTCGCCCATCCCCCTCACCACGCCTTCATACGGCCCGAGGACCGCGAAGCGGACGCGGGGCAAGGGCGCCGAAGGCGGCCGCGTAGCGGCGACCCTTGCGGCGCGGCCTGCGCAAGCGGTAGCTCCATATCCTCAATCTCCCCGTTTCAGCCGGGAAGTTTCCGAGTCCTGCTTGCGAACGGAGACAGCTATTTTCTGCGAACGGCGAAGCTACCCGTTCTGCGAACGGCACATACCGTCAAGGCGCCCGTCCACGGTTTAGATGCGGTATCCGCAAGTCCGGAGATGGTTGCGGTAGGTTTCGTCGAGCATACCCACTCCCGACGCCAGCTGTGTGAGATTGAGGTCGCCGCCAAAGTTCACCTCCAGCGGCACTGGACCAGTGTCGGTTACCGCGACATCCCAGGACTGAGTGCGAATGGCCGGAAGGAGCCTCGCCGCATCTCCTACCATGCTCACGAGCCTGCTCCATGCCGGGATGATCGACCCAAGAACCATGCGACCGGTGTCTGTGTGCATCGGGTTGACGACCATCTCCGCTCCGGTACCTCGGACTGTGCGCATGATCGTTCCCGTCTCTAGGTCGATCGCGCCGAGCATGTTGCCTTTGCGCCAGAAGTTGTCGGCCGGGTTCTGGCCGGTCGCAATTTTCGCCAAGGCTTTGTGGATCAAGGGCCCATTTGGTGTCAGCAGGACCAATACTCGGACCGACCATAGCCGCGGCCCGAATAGAGCTTCCAGCGATCGGTCGGCCGCCATACGCCGCTGGACGATATATCCCGCCTGGCGCCCTGTCATCGTTCCCGCGAGAGCCTCTGGTGATACGGTCTCGCCACCCTGCATGATGACTTTGTCTGCATTCCGGTCATAGGCATCGGCGCTAATGACGGAGATGCTGTATTTTCCGTCGATCGGCTTGCCGAACAGCGGGTAGTTTTCGGGGTCCCGCAAGAATGCCACGATCGCCGTCTCGTCTCGCAAGAGTTGGCCGTGCGGCAGCCGTCGGTCAGGCCCTGTGACGGCCAACAGTGTAGGCGTCGGGAGCCCGGCGCCTGTCAGCAGGGTGTGGAAAAGCAGTTTGTCGGCCGCCGTTGCATACCAGCCTGTGTTGTTGCAGGCGATGTGCATTGGCTGCTGCGCCTGCTTCCCGACGAATCGGCGCTTGTCCTCTTTGGACAGGTGCGGTTCCCAGAGGCGGTAGTAGAAGTACTCGTTGGGAGTCAGCTTGCCTGGGCCGCGGCGCAGCGCGATTACCTCTGACAAGATGGACGACATCCGCCGGCCGCCCGAGAGCGCCGTCTGCAGGTTTGATGGAAAATCGACAGCAGGAATGCCGTTCAGGGCTGCGAACAGGCTGCCGTCGTCCGCGCTCATGCTCGTCGTGGTCATGGTGTCTGGCTCCGTTCCGCTTTGGCCATGCGCAGCAACACGTCCGCGCTGACTGTCGCGGTGATGTCTTGCTCCTCGGGTGTCGAGACAGGTGTCGGCATGGCAAACTTTCCTGCCATCTGCATCCCTCCCCGCATGAATGGCACCACCCGCGGCTCTTGCGAGAGGTCCACGTGCTGAAAGCGGTCCACCTCCACCTCGAGCGCCCTAGCTGCCTCGTTGGCCTCTTCGCGCAACTTGTGAAGGGCCGCGATGGTCGCCGCTCGCTGCGCCTTTTCGGCGCGGTCTTGTGAGACTTGCCAGCCGAGGCTGGTGATCGAGAGGCCTCCTCCCTGAAGCTGCCCAACCATGTCGAGGACGTCGTCGCCGTTCGCTCCCCTCACCTCAACTGCTTGTTGCGCAACCCAGTGCGGCGGCTTCTCGTCTACGAAGGTGACGGAGTAGCCCTGAAAGGCGGTCTTGATACCTTTTGCTTTGTCGGTGACGGCCTTGGTTTTGGCGACGAGTGCATTCACTTGCTGCTGGGCCGCTAGGGCCCGTGGCGCCGTTGCCATCGCCGACACGGTGGCCAGCTCGTCGGGCGCGATCTTGCTGGTCTCCGTTGCCGATAGATGAAGCGATGGAGGTCCTGGGTCGATGGGCCCGCTATCACCTGCCGCCTGCGCAGCAGCTGGCCCAGCGACGGCAAAGAGGATCGATAGGCCTCGTAAGATCGATGCACCCACTCATGCCTCCACTGCTTGGTGGTTCTCTGTAGCAGGGCAGCTTGCGAACGGCGGATGCGTTTCTCCCTGTAAGCCCTTTCTACGAACTAGTAGATGTGCAGAAAGTTATCCACAGAACCGCAGCTGTAGCTACAGGAAGGCTAAAGGATTCTATCTATAGGTTGGGGGTGCGATTACCCGTGCAGAAAGAGGGGCGATTACCCGAATAACTGGGGGGCAATGGCCCGTGTATAACTTCCATCCTTCACAGGCCTCTGTGGATAACTTATCTGGCGTTGTTTGTCTCGGCTTTGGACTTAGGGGGGGGGAATTACCCAAATTAGAATCTCACCTCATCGGTAGCTTCAATCTTAAAGAGGGGGGGCAAATGCCCGAACCTGGACCGGGGAGTAATACCCGCATTTTCCTCTCCATCGGCGCTCACCAACTTTACTACTGGGCTCAAAGGGGGGGGGCAAATACCCGTGGCAAGCAAAGGCCGATCGATCTTGTTGTTGCAATGGGTCGGACCGGTGCAGGAAGGGGGGTAATAGCCCGCAAGAACACTCGACTCGTGATCTTAGCAACTAACTTCCTGCCCGAGGGGGGGGCGGAGACCCGCACAGAAGCTTGCGAACGGCGACCGATTTTCCGTGAGCCGCAAAATAAGTGATCTAGCAGAGGGCAACGGTCATCGATCTCTTTGCAAAGGGGGGGGTGATTACCCGAACGGCAAGGGCTCCTTACGTGGGAGCAAAGCGATTAAGCGATTTTCGATAAATATCGTAGTCTTAAGGGCTTATCGAAACAGACTTCGGATGGAGTTTGATAAGGCGGGGGGTAATTGCCCGAACAGCGATCGTCTGGCTCAAGTGGATCGTTGGTTTCCGGACTAACAGCCAGGCTTGATCACATACTGCTACTGAGGCAAGACCAAGATGACCTGCTAAGAACCTGACTCACAAGGTCACGTCCGGGCGGACTTGGCAGGCGCTGGCCGCCTTCGTCCCTTCGTCACAGTCGCATCCGTTTAGATCGGCGTTCGAGGGTGAACGTCTGAATGTCCAGTACTGCGGCCGAGGGACTGGCAGCGCGGCCGAAACGCTAGCGCAAGCCACGGAAGAGCTGCGCCCAGATCGCCTCCAAGCCCTTTAAGCTGTCATCACGCTGGAACTTGCGAAAATTGTTGTAGGTGGTCGAGCGGCGTGGGAAGCCATCGCATGGTTGATAGCGCCAAGGGCACCCGGTTCGCAGCAAGTGTAGGATCGCGCTCGTCGCCGCGGGCATGTCCGTCTTGCCCGGGGGACCTCCGGGGGCAGCCTCTGGAATCTATGGGCCGAGACGTGTCCATTCCTCGCCAGTTAAATCATTTGGAAGGACGGGCCCTGGCTGCCGATATGTCGCACTATCGTTGTCTGGCCACGTCCCTCGCACCATCAGCCGTGGCTAGACTCTCTCAATCATCCGCTCCGAACCATCGCAAGCGCTTTAGGGTCAGGTTCTAAGCCTTGAGGCTCCGAGCTACGAGCAGAGACGTTTTTGGAATCGGCGAAGGAGACGGGAGCAGTTTCAAACCTCCATTCACCTTCTCGATACGGGCATCCGGGTAAACAGCATGAACTAAACGCAGCGTTTTATTCATCTCTCGCTTGAAATCCTTTATCTCGCCGTATTCCTGTCCGAACTGTTGCCTCAGGTTTTCCCAAGACAGAAAAGTACCATTCGGTGGCTTGACCCTGTGCAATCGATGAGCAAGCCAGGCATAGACGTCCAGAGCGAGAGCCGAATGCTTCAAAGCCCCAAGTGCTCTGGGATCTAACGGGACGGCGAACTGTGTCAAAGACTCAAAGAACTCGGGCGTCAATTCAATCGAGCCAGGCATTAGGCTCGGCGCTGCTTCTGAGTGATTGAGCCACGTTGAAAATCGCTTAATTGGTTTCGCGCTCAAAGTGTCTTGACCATAACCAAGGCTCATATGGCATGCAGCTAGGGCCCTCATCTGGGCCGAGAAACTCCGATATTCCCTGCCGCCCGTATCTATCCCGAGCCTGATCAAGAACTCTCTAGCTGACCGCCCAACCTCCACACAGGGGTTTTGCGTTCGGATTGCCTCGGTGCTGACATGAACCAAAGCAAGACGTGGGCGTGTTCCGTATGGGAGTGGCTGTTGAACCCACTCCGCTCCATCCCAAAGCTTTCCGGCTTCAAGGAGAAGCGATGCCTTACCGCTCGTTCGTTCGAACGTGAGAGCTTTCACCTGGCTGCGAGGTAGGCCCACTTGACAGAGCCCGGCGTGCAGGAAGTCAGGGCGATCGGAGGGTTTCTCTGCAATCTCGGAGGATAGACGTATGATTCTCGCGGTTGTCGCCCGCAGGCGATCACTACTAAGCCCCAGGTCACCTTGGCCGTCAGTAGGACTCGAGCCCATTACCTTCCCCATGAAAAGCGCGCCGTAACTCCCTGGTAAGGCGAGTCGCTTACACCACAACCTTTTAGCTCAATTTTCGCGCGCAAGGCAATCTAGCTGAGGCGACAAAACGTTGAAGGGTTCTGGCACCAGAACCCTTCAACGTCGTAGCGCTCTTGCGCCACTAACACACAACGTTCTAACGTCAATGTCAGGCAATGCGGGGAAAGAGAGTAGATGGCTAGCCGGACAAAACTCAGTGGAGCTGCCTTAGCGGCAGAGCTCACAGAACTGTCGTTTCCGGGTGCGACAAACCCTCAGCCTACGCCTCAGGCGTTTAACGTGACGGCTGAGCTTGCCGATGCCCCCTCCCCTTCCCCACTACCGCAGCCAACGCGTTCTCAAGGGGACGCGAGAGCCCGTCGAGACGCTAAACCGGTCTCTAGAGGCGGCCGTCCAGCGAAAGCGGGCATTGATGGAATTCCGGTCAACGTGAGGCTGTCGCAGGCGGATCATCTTGCTCTCGCCAAACTTGCGTCGAGACTGATGGTGCCCGGAAGACCTTTGCCGACAGTCCAGGACGTGGTGAGAAGCGTAATTCGTGGTGCTTTGGGAGAACCAGAATTGGCTCTGAGACTCTGCCGCCAACTGGACGCCTAGAGTAGGATGGTAAAAACGATCGTACTGGCGGGCGATAAGGGCGGCTCGGGTAAAACGACCTCAAGCCACGCGATCTCGCACGGCTTAGCTATGCACGGCATTCGGGCATTTCACATCTCCACCGATCCACGCCGGGAAATCCTGCCGCCAGCATCGCGACGTTATGCAACGCTGGACGGGCGCGACCCCAAAGCCCTGGGAGCGATCCTTGACAAGCTTAGTGCAATGGATGGAGCCGTCGCGTTAATCGATGGTGGCGGTGGTCGGCCTGATATCGATCGCGTTTTAGCCCGTGCCGCGGACTTAACGGTTATTCCCTTCATGCAATCACAAACAGATTTGCGGGTGGTGAAGGCAGATCTTCTTAGGTTGCCCGATGCGATCGGCCTTCCCAATCGTTGGCCGACTCAGAAGTGGGCGCGTGACGTCGCTGATCGCGAACTCGGCCAGGAGCTTGAAGGCTTCCTTGACAGGCTGATGTCTCCTGTTCCTGAGATCAATGGTTACGTGTCTTTATTGCGCGACACGGGTGCGGCAGCCAGGATCAATCCTCCCTGTAAGCAGCTTGCGCTGCGGATCCTGGAGAGAATGGGACTTAGTCTTTACAGTTTTGAAGCGGCTACGGCCCCCAGCGGTCCAGCACCAGAAAAGTCCCTGTAAACCCGAACGTCTCCTCAGGCTGGGGCAGCAAACGTCTAAACAACCCAGCTTGTAGAGCCCTTGTCCTAAATCCGACATCTACGTGTTTTGGCACCAGAACGCCATGAGTCTGAAACTCAAAAATACCTCAACTCCGTCGCGGCCGGAAGCGAGAACCAGTTCAGGATCCTTTCACAGGGCTCGGCCTAGTTGATTTTTGGCGCATTGGAGGTTGCCGATGTACGACTGCTCTACTGTCCCGCACGCAGTTCCCCGGCAGATTGGGCAGCCCTTCCCGGCCCGGGCGCCCTGCCCCGTGTCTACGACTGCCGCTGCTTTTACAAGCAAACGTAACACTCTAATCACCCAGGAAGACGCTGCAACGCGACGGCATCGTCTCGAGAGACATGTTTTTACCTTCGGTGATGGTGCGTCCCGGCGTTTAAAGGCTTTGACATAACAGGGTTGTGGCGCCGAAACACCAAAGCGTCGAGATGTCATTACACTTCGACTTTCTGCGCCTGGAACGTTTTTGCGCCAAAGAGGCCGAGGTCTGGAAAGCAGAGATACTTGGGCGAGAACGGGTTACTCGTGAGTTAAAGTGCCAAAACATCATAGGTCTGCAACTCGTCGGAGTTAATACGCCGAAACTTCGTGGCACTCTGGGATCTCAGCATCATTATAAGAAAGTGTTTTGATGCCAAAAGCCCGTAACGCTTAGGGCTGCCTAACGTCGATCGATGCCTACGGAAAGTGTTTTAAGGTCGTAAGGCCATGGCACGATAAATAGTCAACGCTAAAGCGCTTCGCGTTTCTGCTATTATGAGATGGTTACGTTTGGACGTTCCGGGGTTCTGGCGCCAAAACGTTAGGAATGATTGAAGCTGACGTGTCCGCTGGAATGGCGGCCCTCGAAATGCCTATGGAAAGCAGGAGAGCCAACTCCTACAGGACGTCACCGAGTGGGTGTCCGTCGAACAGGTTGCCGAACTCGAGATACTCTCCGAGGACGTCGAAGCTTTTGTGTCGCCCGAGCCGCTTGAGTTGAGCAGCGTGCGCGCCGGCGGCCATACCGGCGCTCAGCGCGCCGCGCTTCAGGCTATGGCCGCCGAACTCGCGTCCCGCGAAGCCCGCTGCGGCGGCCCGCACCTGAACAATGCGGCCGATCGAGCGGGTGGTCAGGGCTTCGAAGCCAACCACGAGAAGGGCAGGGGGGGCGTCTGGGGAAGTCTGCGGCGGCAGCCAGATCCGCCGAAACACCGCCCCTTCGCTAATCGACGCGGCATCGAGCCAGCGCGAGAGCGCTCGCACCGGGCACAACTCCGTCTTGCCGTAGGGCAGGGGGACCAGCACCGCACTGGTCTGCGATCCCTTGCTGCGCTTCAGGGTCAGCTGGTAGCCCTGGTCGGTGCGCACCAAGTCGCCTAGGTCGATGCCGGCCAACTCCGAGCGCCGCAACGCCCCGGCGAAGCCTGCCAGCAGCAGCGCACGGTCCCGCAGCCCGCGCAGGTCGTCCGGGATCGGGGCCAGCAGCTCGCGCAGGACGGTCAGCGTCGCGGCGCGTTTCTTCTGCGGGTTGGGCGCGTCGCGACGGATGCCGGCCATGGTCTCGGACACTTCAGCCGTGTCGGTGGGGGAGGGGAGGCCGGCGGCCCGATGCAGGAAGCGGATCGCTGCCGCCCGCAGCTTGACCGTGTTGCCGGCCTGGCCGCGGTCGCGCTCGGCGGCCAGGAAGGCTGCCACGTCGCGTGGCGTGGCGGGCAGGGCAGGAACCCCGTGCCGATCGCACCAAGCGCACCAGGCGCGCACGGCGGATCGGTAGGCCGCGCGCGTGTTGTCCGCCTTGGCGCGGCTGCGATAGGCGCGGGCGGAGTCGTGGGCCGCCGCGAGGCTACCGTCATTGTCCGGCTTCGCCGCCGCCGCCACCCCGTCGAACCAGAGCCGCACGGCGACGGGGCCGCTGCCCACGGGGGCGTTCGGGAAAGCGGACACCTGTTCGCCTTCTTCCGCCTGGCCCTTCAATTCTGCTGGGATGCTCGCAAACACGGAGCCATGCGGCCCGGTCACATCCTCTGGCGCAGTGGTCATGGGGTGTTCCCAGGAGCGGGGAGGGGGGTCTCCTTGTGGGTGTCGAGCAGGTAGGTGGCGAGCGTTGCTGCGGCCCCGACAGCCAGTCGAGCATGCCGGGGACTGACCCCGCGCGCGGCGCCTCCCCGGCCGTGGCCCGTGCCGTACAGGCTGCGGATTTCGGCGAGGCCCTGCACGACCGAGGCCAGATTGGACAGGGTGCGCTTAATGATCTCGGCGCCCTTGGCCGCATCGGGGACGTCATCGGGGAGCTGTCGCAGCACAGCAAAGGTCGCCTTGGCCAGCTTGGGCAGATCGTCGCTCTTGCCGTAGGCGATGCCGCGGCCCTCCAGGATGGTCTTTGCCGTGGTCTCGACGAGCTCCTTGGCGCTGCCGATGGCCAGCGCCGGGTCGGCGTCGATCGCGCCCTCAATCCGGCGGATATGCTCGCCGAGATGCGCCAGGTCGAAGGCTTCGGCATGCGCCTTGGCATCGTCCAGGCGGGCGGTCACGGACGCTGCCAGGATCTTGCCCTCTGCATACTCGTAGCCGAGCTTTGCCAGCTCCTTCCGGAAGCCCGCGAGCGGATCGGGTGCGTCGGCGGTCGTGCCCCGGTATGAGATCGCGTCCAGCTCCTCGATCCGCTCCATGACGGCTGCGAGGACGTTGAGAAAGCGTCGGAGGTCCTGGCGCGACGCGGGATCAAGCGAGGCGTAGAAACCACGGATGACGGTTCGCCGGGCGCCGGCGTTGCCGCCGGGCACCTCAGTGAACGGGATGTCGGCGTCTGCGAAGAAGTTTTCGATGCCGCTCACGGTTGAGTTCGCCGTAAGCCAATCCTCCAGCAACTGCCGAAGCCGCCGAGTGATCAGATCGCCGTCCGCCATCAGCTGCGGCGCCGGGTAGTGGCGGCTCGCGGCCGGTCAGCGTGCGTGCTGGCAGGACTGAAAGAGCGATTCACGCCGCGTTCTCCTGAAAGTCGTCTGTTAAGGGTCGGATTTTCGCCCCTCCAGACCAGACCTAGCCGACCTCCCGTATGTCCCACAACACAGTTTATGGGACATACGTTAGCCTCTTGGGACAGGGTAGGGCGGCCGGAAACGGGACTTTAAAATAAAAAAGGTTGTTTGAGCCTAAACCAGGTTTAGGGTAACCAGCCGTTTAAGGCATTGACTGGACTGCGAAGCGCATGCACCGACACCCATCTCCGAACGCCCGCCCGTCCGAGAACCGGGGCGACAACGTTCCATCTGCCCAAAGCAGGCCGATCGTCCGCTGTGTCCGACCATGACCGTCCCGGCCGATGCTGCGTCGCCGGCGGGCTACGCCGCCTGGCTCGCCGACCTGAAAACTCGCATCCGGGAGACCCGGCTCCGCGCCGCCCTCGCCGTCAACAGCGAACTCATCGGCCTCTACTGGCAGATCGGGCGCGACATTCTCGACCGACAAGCGCAACACGGCTGGGGCGCCAAGGTGGTGGCTCGACTGGCTGCCGACCTCCGGGCGGAGTTTCCCGAGTCTCGTGGGTTTTCGCGGGCGAACCTGCTGTATATGCGCGCCTTCGCCGAGGCCTGGCCCGATCTGGCGATTGTCCAACGGGTCGTTGGACGATTGCCCTGGGGGCAGAACATCGAGCTGCTCGGGGTCAAACAGCCTGACGCCCGCCTCTGGTATGCCGAGGCTGCCCTCGCGCACGGCTGGAGCCGGCCGGTGCTCGCTGTGCAGATCGACACCCGGCTGCGCGACCGCCAGGGGCAGGCGGTTACCAATTTCAGCCGCGTGCTGCCGCCGGAAACCTCGGACCTCGCCCAGCAGGTGCTCAAGGATCCCTATCAGTTCGACTTCTTGACCCTGCGCCAGGCGGCGCGTGAACGCGACGTCGAACGCGCGCTGGTCACCCGGGTGAAGGACCTCCTGCTGGAGTTGGGAAAAGGGTTCTCCTTCGTCGGCAGCCAGCACCACCTCGAGGTCGGCGGCCAGGATTTCTACGTCGACCTGCTGTTCTATCATCGCAAGCTGCGCTGCCTAGTCGCCGTCGATCTGAAGATCGGGCCGTTCCAGCCGGAGCACGCCGGCAAGATGAACTTCTATCTCGCGGCGCTCGACGATCGCGACCGCGAGCCCGGCGACAACCCGAGCATCGGGCTGATCCTGTGCCGCGAGCACAACCGTGTCGTCGTCGAATATGCACTGCGCCATGTCGACGCGCCGATCGGTGTCGCGCGCTACCAACGCATGCTCGCCGACGCGCTGCCGGCGGCGCTGGCGAACGCCCTGCCGACCCCGGCGGACCTTGAGCCGGGCATGCTGCCGGACGAGGCGGCTGGCGATGAATAAGCGGCCTTGGTCGCCTCGGCAGCCAGACCGGCAGCGGTCGCGCGTGTGGGCCTCCGGGATGACAGACCGAGGCGCCCCCTCTGGCAGTCAGCCGCGCGGCTGGGCGACCTACCTGTTCCGGTTGCCCTGATGCTCGACCCGCTCCTCAAGCCACGTGCGCCGGCTGCCCTGCTGGTGGACCCCAACCTCCTGGCGGCCCTGGAGCAGGCGGCCGGTGCCTTCGCCCGCCTCGACCAGGCGCTCGACAACCACCCACTGCTGCCAGCTTTCCTGTATCGCACCCGGCTCGAAGCGGTGCGCCGCCAGGCGGCGGTCGACGGCCACGGCATCGATCCGTGGCACCTGGCGGCGGTCCTCGAAGGCCTGCGCCTGCGCATGGACGGCGCACTGCGCATCATCGACCGCGGCACGATCTTCGACGCCGCCCGCACGGCACTCGGCCACCACCAGTGGCTCACCGAGCCCGACTTCGACCAGGAGGGCGAGGTGCAGGAGGCCGAACGCCACCTCGCGGCGACCAGCTCCAGCGCCCTGCTCGTCGCCGCCGAGGGCCTGTGGTCCTGGCTCGACCGCGGCGGCACACGGCCGCCGATCCGCGCGGCGCTCATCCGTCACTGGCGCAAGCGCAACCTGCTCCGGGCGCCCGTGCCGCTGACCGGACCCCGCGCGCTCAATGCGGACGCCCCCGAGGGGCACCCGGACTGGGTGTGCTGCTTCCTGCAGGCGTTGGCGGCGGAGGCGCTCGACTACCACCAGGTGTTGCGCGATCTCGAACGTGGCTGGCTGGTGGCGCGGGTCGCCGCCGCCGGCCGGCGCAGCACCTCCCGCGCCGGGCTCGCCATCGACGTGCTGGCCGCGGCGTCGCTGCTGTCGGCGACCACCCTGGCCCGAGCGATCGGCATGTCGATCAAGAGCGCGACCGAGCTGCTGGACGGGTTCCTGGCTGAGGGCATCGTCGTCGAGGTGACGCACCGCTCGGCCCGGCGGCTGTTCGGGTTGACCGGCATGGCGCCGGTGCGGGAGGTCGCGCAGCCGCCGCGGCGGCCCGAACCGGGCCGGGGCCGTGGCCGGCCGCGGCTGCCCCTTGATGACGAAGTGCTGGACCTGCCCCCGTTGTTGCTTTCGCCAGTGACGCGCTTCGAGCGGCCTGTGATCGACTACGGGGCGCTCGAGGCGGCCATGGCCCACTGCGACCAGGTGATCCGGTCCGCTCGGCGGTCATTGGGCTCCCTCGCGACAGGTCGTCTCCCGGGCATGTCTGAGTCCCTAACGCCACAGGTCGCCGATGCCGACGCCGGCGAAGCGTCTTGCCCGACACTGCCGGATTTAGACCCGTTATGCTCTTGAAGGTCTTCGTTTGCACGCCTTGAGAACTCGGCTTCTCGATCTATGCGGACTCTTCTACGATCGGAACGACTAGCGACGGACCGGCCGATACCGTCCCATCCGGAGCAGCTGGGCGATCCCCACGGGCATCACGCCGCTCGGTCTTGACGCCGCTACCCTACCTGTAGCGAACCGCAATCATCGGCGGGTCGTGCCCGAGATCATTGCAACGGGTTTGAGGGGTCGAACCCACAATCGCTGCACATGGGCGCATAAAGGCTGCAACTGGGATCGCAATCATCGAGGTCCTGCCCACGCTGACTGCACGGGAGCGGCGGCTGGGGCGGGCATTCAAACGACCGCCTTCTGTCCTGCGTATTCGATCTCGACCGCAATCACTGTCGCAAGCCGCCGAACCATCGAAGAAGAGCCAGCACCGAGGTGGCCAATATGGTGGCCGTCATCACGATCACCGTGGTTTCGCGCAGGTCGTGGGCTCGCCACTGCTGGCCGGCGGCGTCCACAACAACGGCATCCTCGGTCGTGAACAGGGGCACGATCTGGCAAAGACCGGCTGCAAGATACAAGAAGATCGGGATTAGCCAGAACAAGCTTCTCTGGTCCACGCTCGAAGTGGGACGGATGTTGCGCCGTGAGAACTGCCACCAGGCGAACGCCTGGAAGAAGACCCACACGGTTAGATACCATCCAAGGTAGTTGGTGAGCAGGACGCCGAAATAGCCGCCGCCGTCATGCCACACCCAGGCGCCGCCCAACGTCGAACTTGGCGGGTCCATGACCACGTCCCACTGTACCATGACAAAGCTGGCGACCAGCGGAAGGGCTGTGAGCCTAAATCTGTTGTCTGACTGAAGACCGGCCCGGTCCAGCAAGACCCCTGCGACCACCCAGGACGGATACCCCATCCCGAAATACAGGAAGCCCACGATCACTGGGATCGACCCGACATGAGGCAGGCCGGCGCCGACCACGAAGTGGTAATGCCCAAACGGCAGCCCGGTCAGAACACTCAGGTTCTCTGTGGAGAACGTGACAGCGAGGCAGATGGCGAGGAAGGCTGAGGCGGCACGCCAGCCTAATGCGATAGTTGCATGAGCGATGGCGATGGCGATGGTTGTGAACGCAAGCGCCACACCAGCAGGCGTCGGACTGCCGGCCAAGTAGAGAGCCGGCCCGATGAAAGCCGCGAAGGCCACCCACAGCCAGATTGGCAGGTGAACTTGCCGATACGGCCCCACAGATGCCTCGGGCGAGATGGAGCGGTCGCTCATAGCATCACACGGGCAGGCCGGCGGCGAGCATTTGCTCTTTCAACTCGCGCGAGCGCTCGGCGTCGAGGGTCTGCCTGAACAATGCCCTGACCTCGCCGGGCTTGGTGTCCAGCAGTTCGGCCAGCACCTTGGCGGTGTAGCCGTGCCGGGTCAGGGTGGGTTCCAGGTCGTCGATCTGCTTGGACAGCACCGAGTCCACGATGCCCTCGCCGACGGGCTTCTCGCTGGCCTGGTAACCCGTCTCCAGTGCCAGCGTCAGGTGCTGCTCGATCTGCAGCGGCGTGCGCAGGCGCGTAGAGCTTGACCGCCAACTGGCGCTTGGCCGGCTCCAGCACCTTGGGCCGGCCGCCCTTGCGCCCGCGGGCACGCGCCGCGTTCAGCCCGGCCTGGGTGCGCTCGCGCACCAGGTTGCGCTCGAACTCGGCGAGCGCCCCGAACATGTGGAACACCAGCCGGCCGCCGCTGGAGCTGGTGTCGATCTTCTCCTGCACGCTCATCAGGCCGACGCTCATCTCATCGAGCCGGCGGCCGAGCAGGATCAAGTCGTGCAGCGAACGGCCGAGCCGGTCGAGCCGCCACACCGTCAGCACGTCGCCGGCCCGCGCCACCTCCAGCGCCATGGACAATCCGGGGCGGGCCGCCTTGGCGCCGCTCATCCGGTCCTCGTACACCTTCTCGCAGCCAGCCAAGTGCAAGGCATCGCGCTGCAGGTCCAGGTTCTGGTCGTCGGTCGAGACCAGCGCGTAGCCGATCAGCATGCTGCCCCTTGCCGGTCAGGGAACCCGTCCAGGGTCAATGATCTTGGCCGTAGATACCCTTACCGGGTTTATGCCTGTTATCCGGGCCTGCCAAGCCGTTTCGGGTGCGCTCTGCCAGTCGGCAGCAAACCGGTCGCTTCCTGGCCCGCCCCGGCCGGTCACCTGCCCACCCAGCCGTGCAATCAGCGTGGCAGGACCCCGATGATTGCGATCCCAGTTGCAGCCTTTATGCGCCCAGTTGCAGTGATTGTGGGTCAGAGCCCTCAAACCCGTTGCAGTGATCTCGGGCACGGCCGACCGATGATTGCGATCCCAGACGCCGATGATTGCAGGTCGCTATACCTACCGAAACCTTCAACAAGCCCCTGCTTGCCCGCTCGGCCATCGCTCCCCGCGTTCCCGATCTCGGCGCGAACCGTCTGCTGCCACACTGCACCGAGAAGTCGGCAGCGTGAAGGACGACATGCTGAAGCGCTGGGAAACATGCAGCCGGTTCCGGACCAACGGGGACCCCAGCACGTCGGCCGCAACACGGGCGACCGAGACCGCCTTCCTGGATAACGAACCGGAACCGATCGGAGCCGCGTGAACCAATTCTGGAAGCGACCCGCCCGGCACGTCAGCCTATTGCGTCGTAAAGCTTGCTCTGGCGGGCGAATTCGCTGCCAAAGCTAGCCGCGCCAAGGCGGGGAGCGACGCCGCGCCAGTCTTGCTCATGATCAAGGCCCGGTGATTTTCGACCGTCCGCTGGCTGATGCCGAGATCAGCCGCGATGTTCTTGCTGGGATAACCGGCCAACACCAAGGTCATGATCTCCCGCTGCCGCGGTGTTAGCCCGGCGACCTTCGCTGCGGCTTCCTCATGCCACGATGCGAGCTTCGCGGCGTCAAGCGAGCGTTCCATCGCGCGCGCGACACTGGCAAGCAGGCCCGGCCGGTCCACCGGCTTCTCGATGAAGTCCGACGCGCCCGCCTTCATGGCGCGGATGGCCATGGGTACGTCGCTCTGCCCGGTGATCACGATCGCCGGGATCTCATGGCCCGCGGCGCGCAGCTGCTCCAGCAGGTCGATGCCGCTTATACCAGGGAGTGCCGCGTCGATAAGCAAGCACGCGGCGTTTGCGGCCCGAAAGACCTTCAGGAACGCCTCGCCGCTGGTAAACCCCATAACGGCCCGGCCGTCGCCCTCTAGCACCTCGGTGATCGAGCCGCGGACGCCATCGTCATCGTCCACCACGAAAATCACGGGTTGCCCGTCCAGCGTGGGTGCTATCGCGCGCGCGATAGCCCCTTGGAGCTCGGGAAGGCCGACCGGCTTGCTCAAGACGGCGCATCGCCCAAGCGTCACCGCTCGCAGCGTGGCACTCGAGATGTCTCCCGTCAGGATGATGACCGGCAGGGTCCAGCCGGCTGCCGCGCGGATCGAAACCGCCAACTCCAGCCCGTTCGGCCCGTTCGGAAGGTTGTAGTCGGCCAGGATCAGGTCAGGCATTCTGCGCGCCACGCTGCCCATGGCCTGCGGGCCGTCTATCGCCGTCGTGACTTGGTGGCCCTGGCTTCGGAGGAGCTCACCAAGCATCTCTCTCACGTCGGGATCATCCTCCACCACCAGGATGCTTAGTCCGGGAATGTTCTCGACGACGTCTGAACGGCTCGCAGACGAACGCGTAGGCTCCGCCGGGGCAAAGCGCGGCAGCTCGACCGAGAACCCAGAACCATGGTTGAAGCGGGACGAAACCCGGATGAGGTGGCCCAGCAGATCAGCGAGGCGCTTGACGATCGACAGTCCCAGGCCGACGCCGCGACTTCGCTGCCTGGCGGCGTTCTCCACCTGGTGATACTCTTGAAAGATTGCTACGAGGTCGGCTTCCTTGATGCCGATGCCGGTGTCCCAGATTTCGACGGTGAGCGCGCTGCCGCGCCTGCGGCAGCCGAGCAGGACGCGGCCCTCCTGCGTGTATTTGATCGCGTTGGACAGGAGGTTGCAGAGCATCTGCTCCAGCAGCTTCGGGTCGCTCCGCACCTGCTGGGTACAAGGAACGACGCGAAGTTCAATGGCTTTTGCCTGCGCATGATAGGTGAACTCACCGCGCAGCCGCTCCAGCAGAACATCGATGGGGAACACCGAGATGGCCGGCTGCACCGCGCCTGCCTCGATCTCGTTGATGTCGAGCAAAGTGTTCAGCATGCCGGTCATCGTGCTCAGCGTGGTGTTCTGGCGGTCGACCAGCTCTTTGGCCTTTTCGCCCGTGACAGCGTCGGCGAGCAGTGCCTGTAGCAGGGCCAATGTTTGCAGCGGCTGGCGTAAATCGTGACTGGCGGCGGCCAGAAAGCGCGTCTTCGCGGCGTTGGCTGCTTCCGCCTCCAGCTTGGCGGCCTGCAAAGCCATGCCGGCAGCCTTGCGGCCCGTGATGTCGGTGAAGGTGATCACAACGCCTTCCACCCGGCCGCCGCCCGTGCGGTAGGGCAGAACGCGGCGGCAGAACCATGTGCCGTCCGCCGCCTCTATCTCGCGTTCCAGCGGCTCAAGCCCGTCCTGTACCGCCTCCACGTCGCCAGCCAGGGCACCGTCAGGCGCCAGTGCCGCAAAATCCGTCAGCTTGCGGCCTACGTCACCAGGGATGATGGCGAACAGCGCATTGATCGCCGGTGTGAAAAGGCGGATTCTGCCATCCAGATCGAGGAACAGGGTGGCGACGTTGGTGCTGTCGAGCACGTTGTGGAGGTCGTCGGACGTCGTCCGTTGACGCTCCAGCGTTTCCTGCAATTGGCTGTTCAACGCAGTCAATTCTTCGTTGAGCGACTGCAACTCCTCCTTGGAGGCGACCATCTCCTCGTTGGTGGATTGATATTCCTCGTTGACCGACAGCGCCTCGTCGTTGATCGCGCGCTGCTCCTCGGCCGATAGTTCTAGTTCCCGCATCGTCCCCTGCAGCTCTGCCTGGGTGGCGTCCAGCTCGCGCTCAAGCTCCGCTACGCGCGACACCTGGCCCGGCGGCAGCGGAACGCCCTCGACGCGTTCCGGCTGATCTGCGTCCAGGAAGCACACCAGCAGCATCTGCTCGTCAGCTTCCACCACGGGATGCACGGCGAGGCTGAACGGCCGCTTGCCGTCCTCACCGACCACCAGGCCGGTATCCAGAACCTTGGCCTTGGTGTCACGCGCCGCCCGCAACGCTGCATGCAATCTCCCACGCAGTCCCGGCCGAGCCATCGCCAGCAGGTCGTGGCTCGCGTGACCTGGCGGCAGGCGGAGGTAGCGGTCGGTCGGCCCGAGCGAGAACAGCACGGTGTTGGCCGGATCGACTAGGACGGAGGCGGGCGCGTAATTCTCTACCACTAGGCGTCGGCCGAGTTCGGCCAAGGCGGCCGGACGTACGGAAGCTGGCAGGACTGCCGGCCGAACCCGCCGCTCTTCGCCGGGCCGGACCAGGGCCGCGCCCAAGGTCGGTCCCGGGCGCAGCACGGCCTGCCCGGGCTTGCGCGGAGATGCGTGTCCAACGCGCTGGTAGATGTGCTCGCCTTTCGCCACCGCCTCGAACCGGCCGTCGGCCCCGACCGGACTTTCGGCCGAGCCGAGCAGCAGGATGCCCTCGTCCCGAAGGGCGAAATGGAACGCCTCGATCACTCGTGCCTGGGCGTCGGGACGCAGATAGATGAGCAGGTTGCGGCAGGACACCATGTCGAGGCGGGAGAACGGCGGATCGGCCAGCACATCCTGCACCGTAAACACAATGGCGGCGCGCAGGTCTGGTGCGGCGCGCCACCCGGCAGCCTCGCGCACGAAGAACCGCGCCAGGCGCTCCGGCGAGATGGTCTCCAAGGTCGCGTAAGCACCGTCCCGGGCGGCCGCGACCGCCTCCATTTCCACGTCCGAAGCGAAAATCTGCAGCTTGATCGGCCGCCCGGACGCCTCGATCTGCTCCAGAAACAGCATAGCAAGCGAGTAGGCTTCCTCGCCCGTGCTGCAACCGGCAACCCAAACGCGCAATGGCTGGCCGTCCGGGTGGGCTCGCACCAAATCCGGGATGGTCGTCCGTTCCAGAACGTCGAAAACCTGCCGGTCGCGAAAGAAGCTAGTGACATGGATCAGCAGGTCGGCTGCCAGCGCGTCCAGTTCGGCGCGGTCGGCCCTCAGCATGGCGTGGTAGCCGGCGGTGTCGGTGGATTGCAGCCTGGCAAGCGCCATGCGGCGGGCAACGCGGCGCCCCAGGGTGCCGGATTTGTAAAGGGTGAAGTCGTGGCCCGTCTCGGCCCGCAGCAACTCGAGGATGTCCATAGTGCCTGCCGCATCCATCTCGGTCGGCTGCGGGGTGTCTGCCTCGCCGTCCACCGGGTCCGCGGCGGCAATCCGATAGGCGGACAGGGCGCCCGGTATGCCTGCCAGCGGCAGTACGAAGTCGGCCATGCCCGTCTCGATCGCGCTGCGGGGCATGCCGTCATAGCCAGCCTCCGCGGGATCCTGCACGGCGACGATGCCGCCATGCGCCTTGATGGAGCGCAGGCCCTCGGTGCCGTCCGTCCCGGTGCCGGACAGCACGACGCAGCCGGCGCGCTCCCCATAGTGTTGGGCCAGCGAATTGAGGAGGAAGTCGAACGGCATGCGGGCGCCCTGGCGAGCGGTGGGCGCCTTCAGGTGCAACACGCCCTCCTCGACGGACAGGTAGGCTCCTGGCGGCAGGACGTAGAGGTTGCCGGGCGTGACGGGCACGCCCTCCGAAGCGTCGCAAACGGGCATGGCAGTATGCGGCGCCAACAGGGTTGCCAGCATGCTCTCGCTGCTTGGATCGAGGTGCTGGACGACGATGAACGCGATCCCGCCATCCGCCGGCCATGCCTTGAGCAATTGGGTAACCGCTTCAAGCCCGCCAGCCGAAGCGCCAATGCCGATGACGGCCAAGCCGGATGGCGCAAGTGGGCCATCATTCAGCAGCAAAGGATTGTACCTTTGGGTTCGGTGAACTTGCTCGAGTTTGTGGATCGCCTGCTGCCATGGTGAGGCGCATCGCCTCAGCATCACGGCGGAACGTGAAGGAGGCGAACAGGAGCGATGCGGCTGTCAGCGTGAGCACGACCGGGATAAGATAGATCGCGTCGTGCAGCGCCAAGCCGCGGACTTCGGGAGTAATGCTTGTGGCGCCCGTGGCAGCCATAGCAACTCCAGCAAAGTGATCCGAGAGACCGCCGACAATCATCGGGCCCAAGGAGCCGCCGAGTACGTAGATGAAAACATAAGATGTTGAGACCGCCATTGCACGCAGTCGCGGCTCGCAGATGTCCTGAAACGCAGCGAATGCTGTTGTGAAAAATTGGTATTGCAAAATCCAGCCGAGCGAAAACACGGCCACAAATGTGAGGGCGGTTGACTCCCTGCCGAGTGCCAGTGCGCATACCGTCAGACCCGCCGCAGCCGCCAAGCTGACGGCGCCGAACATAAGCCGGCCGCGTTCGGATCGCGTATAAACTTTGTCAGCAATCCACCCCCCCACCGGGAAGCCCACTAATCCAGTAAAACCGAGGATGATGCCGCCATCGACCGCGCTCTCTCCCAGCGGTAAACCGTAGTAGCGTTGCATCAGCGGCACGACGAAGGCTCCGGCCGACTGGGTCGAGAAGTTTACTGTCACGCCGGCGAGCGTCAGCCAGAGAAATGTTGGAATTCGCAGCAGCCGCCTAATCGGACGATCAATCGATGTGGCGGGCACGCTCGCGGTCTCCGCTGCCCCACGGACTGGCTCACGGGTGAGGA
Organism: uncultured Acetobacteraceae bacterium; assembly: GCA_964244655.1. Classification (GTDB taxonomy): domain Bacteria; phylum Pseudomonadota; class Alphaproteobacteria; order Acetobacterales; family Acetobacteraceae; genus LMUY01. Next base: position 21,394 of record CAXTJU010000002.1, read on the forward strand.
ACATGACCACCGCGAGAAGGATACCTGGAAACCCTGCTACGTAGAACGCTCCCCGCCAGGTGCCGAAAAGGCGGACGACCAAGCCCACGCTGAATGATGCTAGGATGATGCCGAAGGGGAGACCGAGCCAATAAAGACCGATGGCACGCCCTCGGCGATTGGCGGGAAACAAGTCGCCAATCATAGCCATCGCAGCCGGACCACAGCTCGCCTCACCGACCCCAACGCCGATGCGCATGAACAAGTAGCTGTAGAAGCTGCGGGCAAAACCGCTCAGTGCCGTAAACATGCTCCAGACGATCAGGCCGCACCCTATGATCATCTTCCGCGACCGGGTATCCGCCAGCCTGCCAAGTGGCAACCCGCAAATACCGTACACTACGGTGAAGGCGGTCGAAAGAAGGCCGAGCTGAAGGTCCTGGAGGCCGAACTCTAGTCTTATCGGCTCGTTGATAATACCCGGCATTGTACGATCGTACATATTCAGGAAATTAGCCAAAAACAAAACGAAGAGCACGCGCCAAGCGTTCGGTGCCTGCTGACCCTGGCTCATGTGCGTAGCCCTCGGCGTCTCGGTGCGAACTGCAATCTGGTCGTAAGCACAGCGGCAAAAACCTTGGACACCATCCCAGTCTCTCCTGTTGTTTGTTAGCGATTCTACCGCGCCCTGACCGAGCACGTCTTTTAGACAAACTGGATCGTCGCCGCCGAAGCCTCGTCGAGTTGCTGCTGGCGTAAGGTCTGGATCCCGTCGCTCGACGGCTGAACAAAAGTTCACAGGACGCAACCTCGAGTGTAATTGATCGGTCGGCCAATCGGTCGTCGGCCGCCAGTGCAGAGTGTCTCATCATCCGAGCAATATAACGTTGATTTCCCAGCAATCGCCGAGAAGCTGAACGGCTTTCGAGGGGAAGCCAGCAATATCTTGCTTGTGTCGTTACGGGTAAGTCGAGCGAGCACAGCAACCTCAACGAACATATAAGTTCCTTGCAGTTGGTGACTCCTATAAGACTGCTACCGGGGTCACCGGCGACCCGGTAGCGCCAGGCACATTCAGCGAACTGACCATAAGTAAGAAGTCGTTACGATTTTGCTCGGCACACTTCGACGCAAGCAACTCAAGATCCATGCTGTGGACGATGTGAATGCCGTAGAACACCATGCACATGACGTGAAATGGATATTGGCAGTGCTCCGACATGGCGCTCGGTTTTGCCTCGGTCGCGTCGGCGCCAATGAGAGCGATGTCCCTTTTGGCGAGCAGTTCAATGCAGTCGGTGTGGATGCCGGTCCAGATGCCCCGCTCGTCTTCGTCGGAATGGCGGCCACCGGTTAGTGTAGCCCCGGTCCTGATCAGGACGGCATCCCCGGACTCCACGCTGTCGACGAAATCAACCAGATCTTCTGGTAGTACCAGCTCTCCAGGCTGCAGGTGCTCGACGCCACGTCGCCGGGCTACGTCCAGCAATAATCCCCTGGTGACCACACCCAATGCGCTGGTAACGTCTTGGGCCTTTGCACCATCTTCCACAGTACAGACATCTGAAAAGGGACGTCCATTGAACAAGAAGCCCTTGTAGGCAACATGCGAAAATCCGTCGATATGCGTATTCACGAGGTTGTGGGGGCGGAATGTCAATTGTTCTGCGGTGATCTGCACGGCGCCTGATGACGCACCTTTCATCTCGACAATGGGATCCATCTTTTGTTCGAACAGGATACGAGGCTTTACAGAGTCGGTTCGGGCGATCTTCCGGGAGCATGGGACTACATCGCCGAATCGGGCCGAGCTGATGCCGCGCATCACTACAGCGGGTGTCACAAGGTTCAGGGTTCCCAGATCGTTCGACCAGCGGTTCCAATTTCCCGTATGTCCCGGCCACTCGTCGAAAACGCCTGCATCGGCGACAGTCGGACTGGTATCAGTTTTCATTGCCATTCTCCTGGATAGAACAAGAGTCATTGTTCGGTGAAGGTAATCAGCAGATCATTTCCTGTCCCGCTCAGCCGCGTAACCACGTCACAAGCGTCTGTCATAACAATCGACCTCCTCTTAGCTGTCGCGTCAGACACTCAAGCGATCCATTGCAGCAACTACTTGCGCAAAGTATTTCCAATCTGTTCTACGAGTTGACCGTTTTTGCCGCCTATGGCATGACGAGGCCTTGCAGAAGCACTATGCCGGTCTGCCTTCGCCTCTCCAGACGCGGAGGGCAGGGCGGAAGGGAACGTGAGGCTGATCCGATAAGACTCTCTAACCCAAGTAAGCGAAACGACTACGGTAATCGCCGCCAAGGCCATCGGGTAAGCAAGTGCGGTGTAGATATTACCCGTTGAGCTGATCAGGCCGAAGCCGATCAGCGGCAAGAAGCCGTTCAGCAGCCCGTTGCTGATGTTGTAGCTGATACCCACACCGGTCGAACGAAACCGGGTCGGGAACAGCTCTGCAAGTGACGCTGCCGTGGCCGGCAGCATAATTGCCACAAACAGGATCATCACCCAGTTATAGAATACGAGCAGCCAGAATTGGGGCGGTGACGCCGCGAGGTGGATGCCGTAGTAGATGGGCACGTAGAAAATCAGCGCCAGACTGCTGCCCAGGATGATCATCGGTCGGCGACCGACGCGGTCGCAGATCCAGCCGGCGGCGATGTAGCACGGCAGGGAAAGCATCACGGCCACCAGCGCTACGGACGCTGCTACTTCGATGTCGATATGGAGGATGGCCTGCATGAAGCTGGGAGTGAGAACAAGCGCGGTCGTTCCTAAGGCGCCCTGCGCTGCGGTCGACCCAAAGACCCCCAGCAGCACCCTCACGATGTTCTCGCGGGTGGCGAACAGTTCCCGCACCGGCGACTTTGCTTCCTGGTGGTTGCGCTGCAATGCCTCGAAGGCCGCGGTTTCCTGCAGGCGGAGCCGGAACCGTAATGAAACCACGGTCAAGACCCCCGATAGCAGAAACGGGAGCCGCCAACCCCACGTTGCGAAGTCCACGGGCCCGGTTACCACCCGGCACAGATACACCACGGCCAAGGAGATCAGGCTACCGAGTGGGGACATTCCGGTCAGGATGCCGAGATACCAGCCGCGCCGGTGATCAGGCGCATTCTCGGCGACATACGAGAACGCGCCGCCGATCTCACCTCCAGCAGCGAGGCCTTGCAGGATGCGCAAAAGCAGCAACGCGACCGGCGCTGCATATCCGATACTGGGAAAATTGGGTAACAGGCCCATGCAGGTTGTCGAGATGCCCATGAGCACCAGCGTGGAGATGAACGAGAACTTCCGGCCAAGGCGATCAGCCATCGAGCCGAAAATCAGTCCGCCGACTGGCCGGATCGCAAATCCGATGCCAAGGGTTGCCATCGTAAAAAGGAGACCCAGCATGCCCTGATGCGTATCCTGCGGGAAGAACAACCGCCCGAGATACACGCCCATCGAGGCATAGAGATAGAAGTCATACCATTCGATAAGGGAGCCGGCCGAGGATGCGACGATGACCAAGCCCAGCGAGGGCGGTGGACGGATCGTGGTCGTCTGTTCGGGCGCAGCCGTTTCAGCTGTCATCTTGTAACCTCCTGCTTCATCTCGGACGTCTAGCTCAACCCAAGCACCCTTCGCGCGTGCGTTGGCGTGGCGACGGCACGGCCCATGGATTGCGAGAGCTGCACTACTCGTTCAACATACCAGGCGTTCGACGGCGCTAGGCCAGCGTCATCGTACGTCCGAACCATGTCCTCGAAACCCACGCGCACATGACCGCCGAGCCCAATGGAAAGCGCACGCAGCGCATATTGGCTGGCGCCGGACTTGCCGCCCTTCATCACCCACCAGTGGACTTTTTCCGGAAAGCCCTCGGCCAATTGCACGACGGTGCGTGCGGCTGACCCGAGTGACCCGAACGGCTCAGCGGCGACAACGAGACACGGGACCGTGCCAGCGAGGTCACGATCGATCAGATCCTTCACCATCGCGTGGCTCTCCGTCGAGGTCACGGCCAGGCTGGGTCGCACGCCACGCTCGATGAGCATTCGTGCCGTCGACTCCAGCGAGCCCCCGCCGCCTGCGGCATCCTTGCGCACCGCCATCGGGAAGCTCGCCATCGCTGGCTGCAGTGCAATGGGAGCGAGCGCCTCTTCGACGCTGAAGCCAGACGAGCCCAATGACAGCTCCAGGATGATGTCGCTGCGCTCCCGCACGAGCCCCACGATTTGGCGGAATGCATCCGCGTCCTGGGTCGGGCGGCCATCATCTGCGCGCGCATGCACATGGGCGATCGCGGCGCCAGCTTCGGCCGCACGCACGATCTCGTCGGCGATTTCCCGCGCCGTGTAGGGCACTGCCGGGTTGTCGGTCTTGCGCGCGTGCGAGCCGTTGATGGCGACCGAGATGATGAGCGGCCGGCCGGTTATCACGCGTGCATTTCCAAGGGTTGCGCCAGTTCGGGGTGGGTGGTCAGCCATTTCTGCAAGAAGCCCTTCCGACCGCCATCCAGCAGGATCTGGCGCAAACCCTCCGGCACCGGAGGATAGGCGTAAGACTTTCCGGTGCTGAGGTTGACGACCTCGCCAGCGGCCATATCGACTTCGACCTCATCGCCCGTGCTGATCGCCGAGTTGATGCCTTCGCACTTGCCCATGATGGGCACACCGAGGTTCACTGCGCCCGCGATCACGCGCGCGAACGTCGACTCGCACAGGATGCGGATGCCAAGCGCGGCCAGGGCGACGTAAGCCGTGGTGTGCGCCTTACCTGCGCCAAAGTTGCGACCCGCCACGACAAAGTCGCCCGGCTTCACTCGGCTGGCGAAATCCGGGTCGATGGCCGTGAACAGGCATGGTATCAGGATGGTTGGATCGGTCTGCCGTTCGATGACGTGCTTCCACTCCATCATCCCGTTGTCGTGAACGATGTCGTCGCCGTACACGTGGGCGCGCCCACGTGTCTTCCAATCGCCTTGCATGACCGCTTCCCGTTCCTTCCTGCACCCTAAGCCAGAAGCTCGCGCGGATCCGTGATCCGCCCGGTGACCGCCGCAGCCGCCACACTCAGCGGGCTGCCAAGGAAATACTCCGCCTCGGCTGAGCCCATGCGACCTTTGGTGTTGGTCGCCGCAGTGGAGATCGAGACCTCGCCCGGGCCTACCGGCGCCATCACGCCGCCAGCGCATGGTCCACAGCCGGCGGGTAGCACGATAGCCCCCGCGTCCATGAAAACCTGTGCCAACCCGTCCTTCATCATGCGCGCCGCCATCGTGACGGTGCCCGGGACAACGAACATCCGCACGCCCGAGGCAACCGCCTGCCCCTTCATGACACTGGCGGCTGCAGCGAAGTCCTCGTACTGGCTCGACCCGCACGCCCCAATATAGGCGTGGTCGATGGCCCGACCGGCAGCCTCCGAGATGTCGGCTGCGTTGCTCGGAGCCCCGGGCAATGCCAGCGTCGGCCGGGCTTCGGCGAGGTTCAGCGTGATGCGGCCCCGCAAGGACGCGTCCGGATCACTCACCAGGTGCTGCAGTTCCGGGGCCGGGCGCCCGTCGTAGTGCTTGGGCGGGAACAGCACATGTGCTGCGGCAATTTCGGTGAGTGTATTGATCAGACCAACGCGGCTCGCGACGGCCATCTGATCGACGGTCGCGCCACGAAACTCCACCACAGCGGCTTCCGCGCCGAAGCCGTGACGCTCCGACACCAAGTCGCTCGAGAGTTGGAAGCAAACGTCACGCGGATGCACGCCAGCAGGAAAGTCACCGCTCACATCAACCCGGATGGTTTCCGGCACGGCTGTCCATTTCGTGCCGGTCGCCAGGACCACGGTGACATCGGTCACGGCAGACATCGCATAGGCACCGATCGCGCCGAAATTGCTGCAATGCGAGTCGTAGGCCGCCAGGAACATGCCAGGCTGTACGAGCCCCATTTCCATCGGGAAGACATGTCCGTGCCCGCCTTGCCCGGCGTCGAAGAACCGGCCGCCCTGCCAGCTTTCCATGATCCGCCGGTTGGCAATGCCGCGTGCCAAAGCCCGCGGCGTAGTGTACAGCACTTCATGGTCTGTTACGGCAACCAGCCGCTCCGGATTCACGATCCGGCGGTAGCCGAGATCCGTCAGCTCCTTATAGGCCGCCTCGAGGTAGCCATCATGAATGATGACCAGGCTTGAGTCCGGGTAGACGATGTCTCCCGCGCTGACGGCTTCCTTGCCGCAGGCGCGCGCGAACATCTTCTCGGCAAAAGTCATGGACTTTGCGAGGCTGCCTGCCTGCATTGTCGGCGTCTCCCCTTCTGTTCGGTTGCGATATGGCTCAGCGCGGATCAGGCACGCAGGATGCTTCGCGGGTCGGCCTTAAATCGTATCGAACCCATTTCGCGATCCACGCAAGTCGTGACCAGACATCCCGGTTCATGCCGAAGTGTTTGACGATCTCATCATAGAACGTGGCCACCGTCGGCCGGCGGTCGGCGCGTTGGTGGTGATGACGATCCACTGCCACTTGTCGGCGATCACATCCGGGGAATGGTTTTGCACTGCGTCTAAACAAAGGCAGGATCTTGTTGCTGATCGGCTCACGAATCCGTTGCAACCAGCCCGTGTTGATCTTTGTCAAGCGGTATTGCAGTTCCTCACTCGATCGCATCAGACCGTCCCCGTTATTGTTATCAGTTCAGCCGATCATCACCGTGCCGACCATGTGCTGGGCTTTCCGGGTAAATCAGGCAGTGCGATCGACATCTTTCCCGAACCGCGGTTGCGCAGCGGCTTCGGCCTCATAACCGACCGAGGCGGCATGTCGTGCCAGTGTCTCGCTCGCGGCTGCGGCACGTTCGGGATCGCGCGCCCGGATCGCCTCGACGAGCCGACGCATCTCGAAAACGCTCTCGGCCGGCCGGCCGGGTTTCCCGAGCGACGCACCCCAGGCGTAGCTGGTCATAGCGACGAACTGGAGCAGGTACTTGCCAATAATTGCGCTACCGCATTCTTCGGTGAGGGCGCCGTAGTACAATTGTTTCGCTCTCACGATTTCACCGATGTTCGAGCTTGCGAGCGCGGCCTCGACCCGGTCGACGGCGCACTCGAGGCGACTAACCGCCTTTTCGCTTGCGTGGATGGCAAGATAGCGGGCGCAGATGCCTTCAATCGGCACACGCAAATCCCGGATTTGGCGGACCTCGTCGAGCGTGTGCTTCTTGACGACCGGGCCAGTGTTGGGAACGATTTCGATCAAGCCTTCCGCCTCAATCTGCCGCATCGCCTCCCGTAGCGAAGGCCGGCTTATCTTGAGGGATTTCGCCAGCCGCGCCTCGATCAGGCGGTCACCGGGTTTGAGGTGGCCGGAGATGATTGCCTCACGCAAACGCCGAACCACTGCGCCGCGCAAAGGAGCAGGGAATGGGCAAATCGCGGCAAGATCGGGCACAATGTCCATGAACGCTCGTTTCTCGATTGTCTGGCAATCTGGCAGACAGGATGGATCGCTGCAAGCGGAAAGAGGGTCCAGTGCAGCGGGAACGCATATGGATTTCCTGTGCAAAGAACGGTGTGCGGCGCGGTCGATGGTTGGACGTCAAGGGCGGATTCAGCGCTGAGCCTTAAGCACTGCACGGACCGATCACTATCAAACGGCGGGGAGATGGCTCCCTGAGGCGTAGCGGGCGGTGCAGTCAAACAAGCATGTCGCGCGCGAGCGCAGGCCCTGGATGCCGCGATCAAGCGGAGGCTTGTTTGAGGCGCCAACTCATTCGGCCGGCCAGCCTACCCTGATATCCAGCCGTGACGTCCTCGCGGGCGATCTCCGGCGAGACACGCGAGGAACTGCTCCAGTCGCGGCCTCGTCTAGACAATCAGCGCTTCTGCCTTGGAGCCCTTGCCGTTCAAGGTCAACGCCGACCGTCGCCACCACATCCCGAAGCAGCGGTATCGAGCGACGAACTCGGCTGCCTACGATGCCGCGCCGCGCCAGCGTGGCAGCGTGACGGTTTGGTTCACCGAGGAAGCGATCGCGGCATGGACGCCGAAGCTGCGGACCACGCGGGGGGACAGCCCCGCTATTCGGGCCTGGCGATCGCAACGGCGTTGACGCTGCGTGATGTGTTCCGCCTGATACTGCGCCAGACCGAGGGGATGATCGGCTCCATCATCGCCCTGCTCGGGCTCGGTCTCGCGGTGCCGGACCACACGACCCTGAGCCGCCGGGCCGAGACGCTGCAACTATTTCAGTCACGCCCGCGCCGCAGCGCCGAGACCATGCACCTCTTATACCAACTCTCCGCGCCTTCGACGCAATAGGCGCTTGCGCGACGCGGGTCGGATTTGATCCTCTCATGTTCGTCGTCAATGGGTAGGGCCGTGAGTGTTTGCCGCTCGTGCTGGAGGAGAATTTAGCAGTGTAAAGGGTGAGACAGTCTCATTTACCAAACGGTGCACGATGTTCCAACTCAACGCTGTTCTCAAGGCGATCGGTCCTAACGCTTCCATCATCTTCGCCGCATGGATATTCATGGGGTTCCTGCAGCAGCGTAACGACGCCGCCACTGACAGGTACCGGAGCGCGGTCGGCGATTATCGCTCGGAGGTGCATGAAGGCGATCGAACCAGCAACCTGAAAAGACAGGTTCTTTCCTACCGACGCAGATGCAAGTTGATGACATGGGCCACCCTGATCGGTCTGGTGGCAGCCATTCTTCTTATCAGCTCGCTGATCTTCGGTGCATTGGATGCGATCGCGCCGAACGTCGCGATCGTGACAGCGAGCGGGACTATAGCGGCCATCGGAGGCTTTGTTCTCGTTATCGTTGCGGCACTTATCGTCATCATTGAGGCGCGGGTTGTCAGCCAGCAGATAGATGACGAACTGCGCGACGTTCCAGAGCTTGCCCAGGGGGCCATGCAGCGAGGTGGCGAAGGCTGAAGGTGGTTCGGATTTTGTTCAGGGTGCAGCGGTGTCCGGCGGGTTGGGTTGCACAAGGGAGGACGCGGCGGCGCAAGACGACGGTTGATCAGAATGTAATGTGCGGGTTGGTTGCCGCAGGACCGGTGTTCGTCTTGGGCCTTCCTCTGTCAATGTCGCGGGTCGGTGCCGCCGAATCAGATCGAGGGTTGCCCTGACCTGCCGCCGCGCCCCTGTACAATGGGGATCTTCGCTCTCTTCCTTTCCCGGTTGCCGCTTTCTTGCTTGGGCGCAAACAGACCTATGCGGGCGTGATGGTGGGCTGCGCCATGCGGGCGATGACCCAGACAAAAGCCGCCATCTCGCGGGCGATTGCGACCACGATGACGTTTTGTGGCTTGCCGGTTTTCTGCAGGCGCCGGTAGCGGGTGCACAACCGGACCTGCGCCTTCCAGGCGGCGGCCCGGATCGCTTCAGGCAGCCCCTCATTGCGACGGGTAATGTCCTCGCCCATGCGAGCCGGGAGCCGGTAGGTCCACGCCCCTTCGACCAGCACCACAGCGTCACGCAACGCCTGCCGCTCCACGCCAGCCAGGCGCGCCGCCTCGGCTCGTGTCATTCTCTCCAGCGCGTTGGCAATCGCCATCATCCGCGGTGCCGCTGCACGGTCAGGCTCATGGCGTCCGTGCTTGCGCATCTCCGCCGCAGACAAATCACCGCAGATCACCAAGCGTGGGCCCTTTATCGTGCCCACCCATCAGAACGGACGAAATTAACCAGGCACAATCGAGCCGTGTGAAATCACTCCCAAGTCATCGGCTACGTTCGGCGGTATAAGGCCTCCCACTCGAGCGATGACCAAGTTCGATGTGATGCCGGTGTGGAATCCAGCCAGGAGTTCGGCGGCTTTCAGCCAGCAGGAAAAGTGGACGATGCAGCTGTTAAGCCGGCAAGTCTTGCGCCTAAGATTTAGCCACGCCAGGCAGGGCGCGACTAGAGTTAGACGATACATCCAACGTCCTGGTTCATGTGCCGCTACGTGAAAGCCGGGTTGGCCTTGCCAGTTTCCGAGAAGTCTTTGAGGCGGCCCATCAGGATGCCCCACAGCGTGTTGCAGGTCGCCAGGGCGTCGTGCCCTTCGGGCCAGCCGTCATGGTGGCACTCCACTACGGTCTGGCCCTCGCCCGCTGGACTCAGAGTGTAAGTTACGGAGGTGCCAGTGGCCGTGCCCGGGCCTTCCAGGCAATCCCAATGGACATGGGTCTGCGGCTTAAGCTGGGAGAAGCGCCAGCGGAACGGCTCCTTGCCGCTGAAGGACATGCTCACCTCGCTGCCTTCCCTCATGGAGCCGTACACGTGCGGCGTGAACCAGCCTTGCAGACCTGCCTCGCTGGTCAGCGCCTGGTAGATTTTGGCCGGTGCCGCGTGCATGCGAATCCTATGTGACGACTTCGCCATTGATGCTCTCCTTCACTGAACGGTCATGCTGAATGTTGCTTCGCGGTTGCGAAGCGGCGTCACGCGGCGGCCGTGCAGCGCCTTGCCACCGCGGGAAGAGGTCGGCGCCCAGTTCGATGTCGAGCATATCGAGGACGCGGTTGACGCTTTGATCGACCACCTCGGCGAGGGTCGCCGGGCGGTGATAGAAGGCCGGCATGGGCGGCATCACGATGGCGCCGATTTCGGCTACCTGCACCAGCAAGCGGAGGTGGCCCAGGTGCAGCGGCGTTTCGCGGACTAGCAGCAGCAGGCGACGCCGTTCCTTCAGCACCACGTCAGCGGCGCGCAGCAGCAGGTTGTCCGAGAAAGACGTCGCGATGTCCGACACGGTTTTCATCGAGCACGGCGCCACGACCATGCCCCATGGGCGGAACGAGCCTGACGATATGGCCGCGGCGATGTCGCTGGATCGGTACACGCGGTCGGCCATCGCCTCCACCTGTTCCACCGCGTAGTCGGTTTCCAGCAACAGGGTGCGCCGGGCCGCGGGGCTGAGCACCAGGTGCGTCTCGATGCCTGGCACGCCGCGTAGCACTTCGAGCAGGCGCACGCCGTAGATCGAGCCGCTCGCGCCCGATATGCCGACGATCAGGCGCTTCATGCTGGCGCCTCCGGGTCGGTCCACTGCAGGAACGTGACCGCCACCCCGTCGGGGTCGCGGATCTGGAACAGCCTGGCGCCCCAGGACACGGATTGCGGCGGTGGCGCGTCGGTCTTCAGGCGCCGGTGCGCCGCGTCGATATCGGGCACCTCGACGACCACATGAGGCGGTCGCCGGGCGTGCCGAGCGGCAAAGGTTTACGTTCGCGCCGGTTGTCCAGGATCTCCAGCCGCAGCCCGCCTTGTAGGGCGAACCTCTTCCCGCGGCCGGCCGGGCGGTCCCACTCGGATGCCACCGGGAAGCCCAGCAACGCGCCATAGAAATGTGCCACCTCGTCAAAGGCGTCGGTGGCGAGCGCCACGTAGCTCACGCCGCTTCTGCCTGGACAACGCCGCCGCAGCCCGGCAGCACCTCGTGCGCCAGGAGCCGCAGGCTGCGCTCCCAGGCCGCACGCTCGTTCCGCGCGTCGTAGGAGACGGCCAGTAGTCGGCCGAAGCCGCCGGTTTGCGCCTGGAGGTCATTTACCTTGCGTGCCACTGTGGCGGGCGATCCGACGAGCCATAGCTGGTCCGCGAGGTAGTCCAGGGTCAAGGCCGCATCGGGCATGGCGGGGTCGCGCTTCAGCATCGGACCCAGACCCAGACCCAGATAGACCGGCAGCAGGAACTCCCGCCAACAGCGGCCCATGATGCCGCCAATGGCGAGGGCGCGCGCCTCGGCGTCCGTGGGCGCCACATATACGTCCCGGATGATGCGCCATTCGCCGCGGTCGGGCGTGCGTCCGGTGGTGGCGGCCCCTGCCATCACCGCCTCCCAGTGGCGGGCGGTGACGGCCGCATCGGGGCTGACGCTGAGGCTCACCGGGATGTAACCCTTGGCGCCGGCCAGCTTGTGGTTCTCCGACCCCGGCGTCAGCCCGGCGATCGCGATCGGCGGGTGAGGGTGCTGGAACGGGCGCAGGTGGCCGCCGAGCCCGGGAAGCGCGGACTGCGGCTCGCCCATCGACCAGAACTCGCCGGTGAACGCGCAAGCGCCGTCGGTCCAGAGCCGGGTCATGATCTCGATGGCCTCGAACGTCATCCGGCGGTTGCGCCCGCCGCCCGGATCGAGGGCGAACATCTGATGGTCGGTCGGAAGAGCGCTAACGCCGACCCCCACCGCGAACCGGCCTTGCGCTAGGTGGTCGAGGTAGGCGACACGATGCGCGAGCTCGACCGGATGGTGGTAGGGCAGCAGGTGTCCCAGCGTGCCGAGCCGGATCGCCTTGGTCCGCAGCAGCGCCTGGGCGATCAGCAGGTCAGGCGCCGGGCAGGGTTCCCAGGCGGCGGTAAAGTGCTCGCCGATCCAGGCTTCCTCGAAACCCAGCGCGTCCAGCCGCTCCAGCTCCTCTAAATCCCAGGCCTGGCCGTCACCGATAGAGGTTTCAGGCGCATGGGTCGGCATCAGGAACGCACCCAGTTGCATGGCCGGCCTCAGTTTTTCGGATCGTTGACAAAATCCGTGTCCGAGAACGTATAGGGATACTCGGGACGCTGGTCCGCCATCCGCCCCAGCTTCGGCCGCAACTGCCCGAAGGCGCGGTAGACGACGGGGTACGGCTGGGCCGCGAACTCGGTGATGATCTCGCGCCAGGTATGTGGCTTCCTTGATCATGGCCGTCATCTTCTCGACGATGTGGTCCTCGCTCATCGCGTCCGTGCTCTTGCTGACGTCCAACGGCTCCGAGACGACCGCCGCCTCGTAGGAGTAGCGGTCCACGCCCTTGGTGACCGGGATCGTGCAGTCGAACCCGGCCTTGAATACGCTCACCGGCGGGGCGTCCGTGCCGAGGCTCGGGTCAAGCGGCAGCATGTTCATCCCAGGCAGGATCATGATCCCTGTCTCCGGGTTGAGGCGCCACGCCTGCGCCCATTTCACGCGCTCGTCGTCATAGATGTCCACGTCCTCGTCGAACACGTAGGCCAGCTTCGGCATCCACTGCCGGGTGCCCGACATCATGATCGCCAGCGCCTGCTTGGCGTCGCCGCCCGAGCGGCACTTGATCTGGGCATAACCGATGTTGGAGCAGCCGCCTGGCGGCAGGAACACGTTATGCACCAGGATGCCGGCCCGCTGCATGGCGAGGTACAAGTCGCCCTCGATCGCGGGCTGGAACACCGCCATGTCGGTCCGGCCCGGATGCAGGCCGCCGATGGTGGCATACTGGTAGATGGCGTCCTTGCGGTGGGTGATGCAGTCCACCACGAAGCGGTTGTTCTTCGGCAGGCCGCCGCCGTAGGTCCCGGTGTACTCGCCGTAGGGCCCCTCGTCGTGCACCCAGCCCTCGGACGTGATGACCCGGCCCTCGATGACGATCTCGGCGTTGGCCGGGATCGTCAGATCGCTCGTCTCGCACTTAACCAGCTTGGCCGGTGCCTCGTAGAAGCCGCCCATCACCTCCCAGTCGTCCACGCCGGGCCAGCTCACCATGGATGCCAGCTAGTCCAGGGTGGGGCCGCCGATCAGGATGGCGATCGGCATGTCCTTGCCTTTCGCGCCAAACTCCTTGGCGGCAATGCGAGCCCGGTGGGTCGCATTGCGCATGTCGATGTTCAGCTCATTCTTGGCCCGATACATGAACCGGTAGATGCCCTGGTCAATCAGGTTCGTGGTCGGGTCAAGGCTGACGACGTTGGTGTCGTTCAGGTAGGCTTGGCCGTCCTTGGGGTGATGCTGAAACAGCGGAAATATCGTCAGGTCGATGTCGCCGCCCTTGGTGACGACATCCTTGCAAGGCGCCGTGTCGACCATTTCGGGCTTGAACCGCAGCTCGGACCGCCGCGAGTATTCCAGGCCCACCTTGGTCTCGTCGCAATCCAGGGAGAGGGCATACATCGGACGCACGCCGTAGCCGTTGGCAAAGAACGGGAAGGCGGAGTCCTTCACGTGCTCGACCAGGATCGCCGTGTCAGGGTTGTCTTCCATCAGCTTCGGCAACTCGTCGACGTGCTTCTCGTCCTTGATCCGGGTCAGGAGACCGGCCCTGTCCAAGGTCTGAACGTAGTCGGACAAGCTTGCTTGCGGCATATTCTACCTCGAACCTGGTTTGATATGCGTTGATACAACTGATTGGACATGCCGCTTTGAGTCTAGGTTCGGAATCTACCTACGTCAGTCGCTGCCGCTGTGCTGGCCTGAGGGCGACTATCCTTAACGGTGCGGTCCGATCGCGACTGTTGCAGTTCGCCCGGCGACCAGCCTCACGCCCTCCGGCAGCCCGTCGATGTGGATACGTACTGGCACCCGTTGAGCAAGCTGCACCCACGTGAAGACCGGATTGACCACTGCGAGGCCTGACGAATCGGATTGTGCGTTGCTGACGTTTATGCCGCGTGCAACGCCTTGGACGTGCCCTTTGAGCGCCATGTTCGTTCCCATGAGTGTGACCTGGGCGGAATCGCCCTCGTGGATTGCGCCCAGGAAGGTCTCCTCGAAGTAAGCGTCGATCCAGAACGAGTCGGCGTTCACCACCGAGAGGTTCTTCTGCCCGACGACCGTATAGTCGCCAATCTGGGTCTGGAGGTTGGTGACCCAGCCGTCGACCGGGGATAGCACCCGCGTGCGCACCAAGTTGACCTTCGCCTGCGCGAGCGAGGCGACAGCTTGGTGATATGCCGCCTCGGCGATCAGGGCGGCGGCGGTATAGCTTTGCTTGTCCTCAACCGATGTGGATAAAGTCGTCAGTTCCTGCCGGCGGCGCGCCATGAACTGCTTGTTGACCATATCGGCATGGGTTTGATCGACCTGGGCCTGTGCCGACGCGACCGCGATCGCGTAATTGGCAGGATCAATGACCATAAGAACGTCGCCGCGGTGGACGAATTGGTTGTCCGGCGCGTCGAGCTCAACGATCCGCCCCGACACTTCCGCCGCCAGAGTAACGACGTAGACGCGCACCGTTGCGTCACGGGTCCAAGGGGAGGCCATGTAGCCGGCCCACAGCGCCCAGCATGCGCCGCACGCCGCCAGCACGGCCAGGACGGTCGCCAGGACAGGCATCAACCGCCAGAAAACAGGCGCCGCCTTCCCGTCCCGGTCGTCCGGAACCGCGGCCCGGCCCAACGGGCCAGGAACGGCTTCGGCCAGGGCGAGCGGGACGGCCGTCTCAGCACCGGGCATCGCTCAGACCCCCACCGCAAGGACCATGGCGGACAGGATCACGAGGAACACGCAGAACACGAACAAGGCAGGGTGCCAGACCCATCGCAGCAGCCCGAAGCGGTTCGCGGCGTGCCGGAACGCGACGGTCACCACCCAGGCGAATGGCAGGATCGCCGCGACCGGTGCGACATAGACGCCGAAGATATCGACATTGGAGTAGCTCATCGCGCCACACCGAGCCGTCCAAAGAAGACCGGGTGGGAATCGAGCGCTTCGGCGAGCGATTGCAGTGCGGCGCGCGCCCGCATCGTCGCGACCGCGCCCGCCGGAAGCGGCGCCCGCACCAGCCGCCGGTCGATTGTCGACAGGCCAGAGAACGCCTCGGCCAACAGACCCCTGGCGACATCCTGGAAGCAGTCCTGGAGGTCGCCGGAAACCGACGTGCCGGTCGCAAGGCTACGGAGCTGGAGGACTTCGCGCCCGATGGTCAGCGCCGCCACCAGCCTGCCACGATCGATTGGAGCGGCCCCAGCGGGCATCGCGGCCAGGCGTCCGTATAGCCGGGCTTCCCAGACCGCCATCCCGATCGGCCCGGGCCGTGTCAGGTGATTTCTGAGTTCAGCCAAGGTGGCGGCCAGCAAGTTGGCAGCGCGGATCTTCGGTGGAACAGGAGGGATCAGGCTGAGCGCCACGGCGGCGGCGCAGACGCCTAGCAGGCTCGGCAATGCGCTGTTGTAGAAGGCGAGCACGTCATAGTCCGTGACGTTGGTGATGCCCATCAACGCTCCGAAATTTGCAACCGCGAGGACGAGGTAGGGCGCCAGTCTCGGCACGGTAGACAAGGCCCCAAGCGGCACCAGGACCAGGGCCAGGATGGCGACGAAGCCGGCGAAGCCTTGCTGTGCCGGCAACAGCGCGAACTTGACCACAGCGGCCAGTGCGACAGCCAGCACCATCGCCCAGGCGAATGCGCCTGCCGCCGCCGCTGCCTTCTCGTTCTGCGGCGACATGAGGATGATAGCGATGAACGCAAACGTCACCGCCGACTGGCCGCCCGGCCAGTTGGTCGCAACCCAGAAGAACTCGACCGAAGCGATTGTGGCGAAGACCCTGACAGCGTTCACCAGCGGCGGCAGGAGGTCTTGCCCGCCCGGCATCCATGGCCGGTGTGGGCCAGCCTGGACTAGGTTCGAGCCCGATAGGAGGGCAAGACTGTTGGCGACCCGCGCCAGGTCGGTCAGCGCCACGGCGAACCGATCCGCGGTAAGGCGTAGCGATGGCTCGTCCGCCGGCAAGGCCAACACCGTCAGCGCCAGGGCGGTGCACGCATCCCGCTTGGCCACCGGGTCGGCACACCAGACATGGGCCTGGTTGGAGGACATGGCCTCCTGGACATCGACTGGGATGCTGCGGAGCAAAGTGGTCGTCTGGGACGCGGCCGCTGCCGGCCCTTCTCGGTCCAGGTGGTCCGCCAGCGTGCGCCATTCCGCCGTGACCGCGAAGAGCCCGTCCACACCGCTCAGCAGGGTCGACCGGCGTTCCCGCAGGTCGGATACCTCCCCAAAGGCCGCATCGATCGTCGGGCCGAGCGCCGTGATCCGCTTGATTACGTCGCGCCGCAGTGGTCGCGAGTCGCTTCCCGCGCTTCCGGCTGTTTGCAGAAGGGCAATCAGCTGACTCGACAGGAGGGCGGCAGTCGACGACATTTCCAGCATGAGTTGCCGGCGTGCCTGGCCGAGATCGGTGCCGGCGACGAGGACCGTCGCGCAAGCGATGCCGATCATGATTTCCGATGCCCGTGAGACAGCCAGCACGAACACTTGGTCAAGCGACGATGAGGCGTCCCCGGCTATGATCGCGACGGTATAGCCCGCCAGGGACGCTCCGTAGGCGGCGTAATTGCTGAGGAGCGTCGCGGTGAAGCCGCAGAGCGCTCCCCAAACCGCCACGCCGATCAGGAACCCCCAGCGGCTTTGGGGAAACACGGCTGCGAGCAGCACGACGAAGACCGCCCCCACGAGGGTGCCAACCAGCCGGAACACGCCTTTGCGGCGCGATGCCCCGAGCGTGGGCTGGCACGAGATAGCGGCCGAGGTTGCCGCCCAATAGGGGGCATCCAGCTCTAGGTAGAAGCAAAGCCAGAATGCGAGGCACACCGCCGCGCTAAGGCGCAGCCCATGCCGGAGACCCGGCCACGCCGCCGCCGCAGTTGGCCATGCGTGCCGATCGCGACCCGTAGCGACCTTGGTCATGGGGGCTGCTCGCGTCCCGCCGGCAGGACGTCAGTCATGTTCAACTCAGGGATGGACGCGCGGATGAAATGTCTCCTCTTGGTCTGCGAGCCGGCGAGCCTTGACGGCCGCGGTGCCCTGCGCCTGGAGGATTTCGGCCCGCCCTCGTTGGCCTGGGCGTTTGCCTCTTGCTGTAACGGATTCTGCGACGCCTGCGGTGAAGGCATTGTCCAGGAGCCGGCAAGGAGAAGGATAGCCGCCGCTTGAACCGGTAAAGCGCGCTCGTCTGGATACCGTTTGGTCATGTTTCCGGATAAAGGAAACCGTCGAAACTTGGCAGGGACGGAAATTACTCATAAGCGCATCGCCGCCAGGAGAGCGCGCTAACGCTGGAGGGTGTGCTACGCCCTCCTATGAAGGCCTAAATAACGCGGGTGTAAATGCGGCGGCCGCCGAATAAGACGATCGCCTCACCCTCGATCAGCGACGTCAGGTCGTTCCCGTCGACCCGCGAAACCGTGCGGACCTCTGCGTGCCGGGCCTCGCGATAAGTTCCGTCGGACGCGCCCTGATACGACGTCGCCTGAGTCACGTTGGTCTGGGCCGCCGTTTTCTCCAACCAGTCACGGGTCCGCCCGGAGTCCTGCTGGCACATGGCGATTGTCAGATTGGCGTTCCCGAAAAGAGAGGCAGTCTTCTCGCCAAGGCGTGCCCAGATGCCCGACACTTCCTGAAAGCCGAGCATGAAACTAATATTGAGGCCGCGACCCATGGCAAGCATGGCGTCAAGCCCACTCGTTGCATAGTAAGCCATCTCGTCCAGGACGATGTGGAACGGCGACTCGCTCATTCCTGGCTTGTTGGCCTAGGAATACTCGCCCTCGAGCGAGACGCCAAGAAGCTGCGCCATCATGCCACGTAGGGATGTCACAACCAACTTGCCGAGAGCGGCGAGGGTGACCGGGAATTCTCAAGAGTTGGCAGGCCGAGATAGGTCAGCACCTGATCAGGGCCGGCGAAGGGGCGCTTGCTGTAGACAACCCAGCCGATGCCGCGCAGGGCGCCAACGCGCTCGGCAAACGCTGCGGGCGCCGCCAAGGCCCCAAGCGCGCCGGAGAAGCGCAGTTCACCCGCCGTGAACGCCGCTTGGAGCCGTGCCAGGAACAGCGTTTGGGACCGGACCGGCGGGAAAGCACCCGCACGGGCAGAAGAACCCTGGCCGGCATGCGTAGCCAGCAGAACCGGTAATCGTAGTTGCGGCCGCCGCCGATGGCTTCGGGAAGAGACGTGGTCGCCGCCGCGAGCACCGCGCCGGACAGGCCGTAGGTCAGCGGCTTCAGTGCAAGGGCGCTGCGCAGCGCCATCGGCCAATGCTCGCCCTCAAGGTTGCATTGCGCGCTCCAATCTCGCCACCATTGCGTCGTCGCGTTCATGCGGCGATCCGCAGCGGCACTCATCGGCGGGATGATCAGCATGTCGCGCGTAGCATGCGACATGCGACAGCTGCCGCGCTCGCCCGGACGCAGCACCATCCGACCGGTCAGCCCGACAGCGACCCCGGCCGGATGCATGTCTAGTTCGGCGAGCAGGCAGAATGCTTCGCCTGGAAGACCAAGCCCAGCGCCGCCCCTCTATTGACCAGGCGCGGTCGCGTGCGGGCATAGTCCGGGCTTGGGTCATACAGCGCCTCTAGCTCTACCTCGCCTTCGACGCCCTCGGCGATGCGGAGCAGCTCCCGCTCGGCCCGCAATCCTCGCCCCACGCCTTCCAGCGTCATGGCATCCGTCACCCGTAGGCGCCCGGATGCGGTGATGAAGGTGGTTTCGAGTACGTTCGTGCCGTCAAGGTAACACCGTTCGGTCCGGAATGGCGCAGTCGGGCGCAGCGCGAAACGGCCGCCTTGCCGCCGATCCAGCAGGGCGGCGAACACCGACGGCCCGGAGGCATAACCAATCGGTGGAGCCCTGCCGAGAGACCAGCGCCATTGTTCTGCAGTCGCCGACCACGGCGTAGTCCGCGATCGGCGGGTAGGGACGCGAAATCGTCCGCGAACGCTAACTTGGACCCTGCGGTTACGGTCACTTCCTCGCCTGGGTCGCTGATTCTATGGAGCATGTGGCATGCCTCCGGGGTGGACGCTGCCACCCCAGCGGACCGGTTAAATCCCGGAAAACCAATTGAAGCCCTGATTCTCCCAGTAACCGCCCGGATAGGTGTTCGTCACCTCGATGGTGGTGATCCATTTCGGGTTCTTGAAGCCGAGCTTGGTGGACATGCGCAGCCGCAGCGGAAAGCCGAACGGGTCAGCAATCGTCTCGCCGGCATACTTCGTCGCCAGCAACGTCTGCGGGTGCAACGCGGTCGCCATGTCGATGCTGCTTGGGTAGTCGTCCGCCGTCTTGAAGGCGACGTATTTGGCCCGGGTATCAGCACCGACCCGCTCCAGGAAGCTGCGCAGCGTAGGGCCGGACCACTCGCCGATGTAGTCCCACCCTTCGACGCAGACGTGCTTGATGATCATATCGGTTTGCGGCAGTGCGGCGATCTGCTGCGCCGTCCAAGGGCGCTTGTCGTCGATCAATCCCGACAGTTCCAGCTTCCAGTCCGCTCCGTCGACCGGCTTGACCTTTTCGATGTCGTAGTAGGCGTTGAACTTGGGCGGCTTGAGGACCATCGACGCCGGGTAGGTGGGCGCGAGGTGCTTGGGGTCGAACAGCAGCGCCTGAACGTCGTCGTTGAGCGCCGAGATCGCGCGCAGCCCCTTTTCGACCGCGCCGGAGGTGCTCACGTCGCACCCCGTCAGCATGGTTAATGCGCCCAGTGAAAAACTGCCACGGATCAGCCCACGGCGCTCGATCAAGCGGATCAGGGCGCGGTGATCGTCCAGGATCGTGGGGTCCGGTAAGACGACGGGACGGAATGGCGAGCGCATCAGCTTGGCCTTCCCGGCCGGAGCTTGGGACCGCCGAACAGCATGGCCCACAGCGTCTTGGGTACTAGCAACGACAGGGCGACGTGGATGACGAGGAAGCCCACGATCACCGACATGCCTGTGAAATGGATCACTCGAGCGGTCTGGAAGCCGCCGATCAGGGCGACTAAGCCGGAGAACTGCATCGGCTTCCAGATCGCAAGGCCGGTGACGACCTGGGACACGCCGGCCAAGATTACGACCATGTAGAGAAGCTTCTGGACGGCGTTGTAGGTCGTCAGATCGCTGTGATCGATGTGGAAGCGGATCGTCTCGCGTATCGTCTTGATGACGTCGCGAATGCGGACCGGGAACAGCCGGTCACGCAGCCGGCCAGTGACAATGCCATAAGTCAGGTAAGCTAGTCCGTTCAGCACCAGCAGCCACATGGCCGCGAAATGCCACAGCAGGCTTTGCGCTGCTCCGCTACCTAGCCGGAGAAAATGGCTGAAATGCAAACCGTTGATGATGACATCGTCATCGTATATGCCCCAGCCGGACAGGATCATCACAGACATCGCGATAGCGTTCGTCCAATGCATGATCCGAACCGGTGCCGGGTGCATGCGGCGGCCGCTTGCCGCCTCAGAGGTCTTGATCGGCGTGGTTGGGGAAATGTCGGTGCTCATCTATGACTCCGAGGGTTTCGACGGCGGACACGCGAGATAGAAATGCGGCGCATCAATGCGACGGACGAGCTAAGCCAACACGGATGATATCCTGCGGCCGGAGGGCCGTGACGCCGCGGTCGTCGAACGTCGCAACGGAGTCGAGCTGCTTGGGCGTCCAGTCCACGACTTCCATCTCGGTGCCAAGCAGTACCATAGCATCTACCGGCACTGCGATCAGCCGTCCGTCGATTCCAAATACGCCGCCGTAGTCGAGGATGATATCGATAGCCCCGTCTTGTGTCCGCACGACCTGCCTCACGTGCCCCAACACTGGCTGGCTTTCCACTGGGCGCAGGACCGTGCGTCCGATCAGGTCCCCGACGCGTACGGGCTGGGGAAAGCGTTTCGCGGCTGCCTCGCCCAGGCTCATGCCCGGTGGCGCCGCCTGCTGCGCGAACGCCTCGACGCCCGCCAGTAGCATGACGACAACCAGAACGCTTCGCGCACGCGCACCCGATTGCCTGCCGTACAAACCGGCCATGGCATCGATCGCCCTAGTCTGGCCCTGGGTCGGACGCTCGCTCGACCTCAAGCCATTTCCAATCAGGCGAGGCCAGCGGCCGACCTGCACCTCCAAGGGAATGACGTGGCGTGCTGTGGCTCGCGACTCACGTGTTCGCCTGCGGCACCGCCATCGGACTAGCCAGACGATCACAGGATTGCTGCCTCGACCACCCTTTTCGTCGATCGAGATGCTAAGTTCCGATGCAGATCGTGCTTGCCGTCCGACGATCCATCCTCAAGCCACATTTCATGGGCCAGTAAACGGACCTGATCGTCTTCCTGCACTGTTCGTATTCCTTCGTTGCTTTCTTGCATTAAACTGTCAGTAGGGTTCTTCTGTGTCTAATTGTTTCCGTACGGCATATTATTTGCGGAGCATTACTCCTCCGTGGACCGACAAAGTCTGGCCGGTCGTGGAAGGGTTCATCTTGAGAAACAGGTAGACTGCCGCAACAACCTCTTGAGCCGAACCTGGCCGTCCTATTGGGGCGGTTTGGCAGAAGCTGCGTATTCGCGCTTCGACTGCCTCACGCGGTTTGTTACGCCACAGCGCCGTGTCCATGAAACCCGGTGCCACGGCATTCACGCGAACGCGTGACCCGAGCTCGGACGCCAAGCCCTGCACCATCGCATCACTGGCGAGATTTGCCGTGTAGCTGGCCGACGCCTCCTGCGCACGAACACCGCTGCCGGACGTGAATACGAGGCTGCCGCTACCACAAACTCTCGGGGCAGTGAACCGAGCGATGACCAAATTCGTCCAAAACTTCGAGAAAAGGACGTGTTGCATAGTCGGCATCGGCGTTTCATAGAAGCCGCCAGCAATCGTGTCGCCAATCGAACTGGCAAGGTGGTCGAAAGGAGGTAAGTCGTTCATTACCCTTTCGGCCACAACGTGGTCGTGCGCGTCGGCTTGGAAGCCCACGGCTCCCTCGACCAGTTCATAAGCAGCGGCCAGCCTTTCGACGGTCCTCTCGACTAAGACGATCGCTGCGCCCAAGGCGCGTGCCTGCGACGCGACCTCAAGTCCGATGCCGGAAGTCCCCCCGATGACGGCCACGGTCTTGCCGGCTAGCGACGTCAACGCTCCCACCGATCGGCATTCTCAGGGGGGCCCGTTACCCCCGCATCGGTCGGTGGGCATAGCGACCCATCGGTTCTGGAGAGCGATCTGACGGAGTTGCCGACCTGGTGGAGCCGCGAGTCGTATCTGTGGCTTCTTACGTCTCCGGCCATCGAACAGGGTTCGAGTTTCTTGGTCATTGCCAGTTACCTTGCCTACCTGCCGCTCTGCACCGCTAGGGTCGGAAACTACTCAGCCCGCGCGATAGACTTCGTCCCAGACGTCGGGAACGGCTTACGAAACGGCCATTCTAGCCCAGGACGAGCGGCACATAGCCCCGGGCGTCCTCGAGGAGGTCCCTTGCGCGAGGTTCCGGCGCGTGCACGCAAAGAAGCTCCTGCATCAGGTCCACTGTCTGGCAGCGAGATCGGCGTGCTGGGCTACCGCGGCATGAAGGAATACGTGCTGTCGTTCGACGGCTTCACCGTGGCGGCGGACGGCCTGCTCGGCGGGGTGGAGGGGGCCGGGTTCCGCCAGTTGATGGCGACGTTCGAGGGCGCCCGTATCCAGACCGCCGCCCGCGCCGTGGGCGTGGCGCGCAACGCCCTGGACCTGGCCTTGCGCTACGCGGCCGAGCGCAAGCAGTTCGGCAAGGCGCTGCAGCAGTTTCCGCGCGTGTCCGACAAGCTGGCGCTGATGGTGGTGGAGACGGTGGTCGCGCGCGAGCTGACCTATTTCTCGGCCCGCACCAAGGATGCCGGTGACCGCTGCGACATCGAGGCCGGCATGGCCAAGCTGCTGGCCGCCCGCGTCGCCTGGAGCAACGCCGATGCCAGCGTGCAGATCCACGGCGGCAACGGCTACGCCCAGGAATACCCGATCAGCCGCGTGCTGTGCGACGCCCGCATCCTGAACATCTTCGAGGGTGCCGCCGAAATCCAGGCCAACGTGGTCGGCCGCGGACTACTTGCCCGACAGCTCAGATTTGTAGGACCGAGAAGGCCAGATAAATCAGAGAGACCCAGGCTGCGGAAGGGCTTGAAGGAGGCAAGCTTTGAACAGCATGATGTCACTTCCGTCGTTTGAGCCTGGCGCAACTCGAGAGACCAGTTACGCAAACAGACAGGCCGATGGACCGACGGTCGTTAAGCGTTTCCTGATCACCGACGTGTCGGGCGGCCATGGCGGAAGCGGCGCTCGGGCGCGGCCACCGCGTGGTCGCACGTTGCGCGACGAGAACCAGCGCCGGGCGTTCGAGGCGCTGGCGCTGGGCCGCTCGTTCGGCCGACTGCTGGACCTGACCGAGACCGCGGGGTCAAGCCGCTGGTGCGGGCCGTCGGTGTCGAGGAAGTTGATCCCGGCGTCGATCGCGTGGCGGATCAACGTTCGGCTGGCCTCTTCGTCCAGCGACCAAGCAGGATGGCCGCGAGAAGGGTCTCCAAAGCCCATGCAGCCGATGCGGACAGGGGATACGTCGAGGCCTGAACGACCATTGCGACAAGGCTCGACCGGGCAGGGAGCTGCCAGGGCTGATGCCGGACTGCTCGATGCGCTCATTGGGGTTCTGTGCTGCCGCGGCGGAACGGCCGCAAGCTCGGAATCTACCTAAGCGGACCTCTGGTGCTTTGCCTAAGTAGATTCCGACCCTATCTACCAGCGCCTCTCGTTCAGTTATAATCTGGCTCAACAGGCCGCGTGGATCGAAATGCGGCTGACGCCAACTCCGGCGACCGCGTTGGCCGGATGACCTGAAGTCCAAGGGGCTGCGACCATGCCCACGCTCAACGCCGTAGGATCGCAGAAGCCAGGTCAGCGTCCAGGACGACATGACGCTGCCTTGGGTTCTGTGCGACGTCATCGGCCTAACCAGCACGAAGTGCGGCTGCGGCATCGCCCAGCGCGGCACCGTGCACGTGGGAGCCGAGCCGCGCCGCTCCTGACTGTACCCGGCGCAACCTGGGCGTGGAGCCTGTCACTACCATCGAGGCCATTGGGCGGACGCCGAATGGCGCGAGAATGTAGCAGTCCTGGCTTGCCACTGTGGTGGTACAATGCGGCCATTATCAGCCTGGCCAGATCATGTTCGCGAGGGCGTTGCTGAACGCCATTCCCAAGCCGACCGACGCGGACATCGACGACGCGATGCCCGAACATTCAATGTATTAGGGACAAAACTATGTCTGAAGATCTCTACGTCGTCGCGATCATGACCGCGAAGCCCGCTGAGGCAGGCGGGTTACGTGAATTGCTTCTTTCCGCCGTGAAAGCGTTTCGCGGCGAGGACGGCTGCAAGGCCTATGCGCTCCACGAGGATGAGAGACGTCCGGGCCGCTTCGTAAGCTACGAGGTGTGGCGCGATCATGACGCGCTTGCCGCACACATGAAGTCGCCGACGATGGAGGCCGCAATCCCCAAGCTTGCAGAGATTCTCGAAGTCGAGATGGAGCAACATTTTCTCTCGACCCTCCTATAACCTAAACCCGAGCGCTGCGGGCGCAAGCCCGTCCTTTCGCAAACTAAACGGAACCAACATGGGCCAAGTCTTTACGTCAGAGTCCGAGCTGAAACATTGGGCGGGGCAACGCATCGTTGAAGTCGCAACGACCCTTATTATTAATGGCGAGGAAAGGCAGCTTGCGATCGAGCCTTGGACGACGCTGCTCGACTTGCTGCGTGATAAGCTGGACCTGACCGGCACCAAGAAGGGCTGCGATCATGGCCAGTGCGGCGCATGCACCGTGCTGATCGACGGAACGCGCATGAATGCCTGCCTGAAGCTCGCGGTGACTCTCGATAGTTGTGAAATCACGACGATCGAGGGCTTGGGTCAGGCCGGCAACCTCCATCCGCTCCAGGCCGCCTTTGTCGAGCATGACGCGTTGCAATGCGGCTACTGCACGCCGGGACAGATCTGCTCCGCTCAGGGCCTGATCAACGAGGGCCATGCGCGCACCCGACCCGAGGTCCGCGAGCAGATGAGCGGCAACATCTGCCGGTGCGGCGCTTACACCAACATCGCCGACGCGGTGCTTGAGGTGCTCGGGAAGGGGGAGCAAGCGTGATCCGCTTCGATTATGCGCGTCCAGGCGATGTGAACGAGGCCATCCGTTTGGGAACGTCGGACCATGCGGCCTATCTCGCCGGAGGCACGAACCTTGTCGATCTGATGAAGGAGAACGTCGCCCGGCCTCTCCAGCTGGTCGACGTCAATCGCCTGCCGCTGAACGGGATAACCGAGCTGGACGATGGCGGGCTTAGCCTCGGCGCGCTCGTGACCAACAGCCAGACAGCCTGTGACGAGCGGGTGCAGCAGCGTTACCCCATGCTCGCGAGCGCCATCCTCGCCGGCGCGAGCCCGCAGCTTAGGAACGCTGCCACCAATGGTGGGAACCTCAACCAGCGAACCCGTTGCTATTATTTCTACGACGTCGACACGCCCTGCAACAAGCGCCAGCCCGGCCAGGGTTGCGGCGCGATCGGCGGCTTCACCCGCATCCACGCGATCCTCGGCGCGAGCGCGCGGTGCATAGCCACCCATCCGTCCGACATGTGCGTGTCGCTCGCGGCGCTGGAGGCTAAGGTGCAGGTGACCGGCCCGGATGGCGATCGGACGATCGCCTTTGAGGATTACCACCGCTTGCCAGGGGATGAACCCTGGGCTGACAACACGCTGCGCCCCGGCGAGCTCGTCACCGCGATCGACCTGCCGCCGGAGGGTTTCGCGGCCAATCACACCTACCTCAAACTGCGCGACCGGCGAAGCTACGCCTTTGCGCTGGTGTCGATAGCGGTCGGGCTCAGGCTGGAGGAAGGCAGGATCGCCGGGGCGCGGATCGCGATGGGCGGGGTAGCGCACAAGCCATGGCGCCGGCGCGAGGCAGAGGAGCTGCTAATCGACCGCGAGCCAGGTCACGCGCCCTTCGAGGAAGCTGCCCGTGCGCTGCTGGCCGGCGCTGTCGGCCAGGGTGCCAACCACTTCAAGATCGAGCTCGGCCGGCGCGGCATTGTCCGCGCGCTCGGTCAAGCCGCCGCAGCCACGCCCCAGTCCCAGACCGACAAGCGCATTGTATGAGGAGTAGCCCCGTGAACGCATCCCAGAAGGTCGGCATCGGCACCTCGCTCAGCCGCGTGGACGGCGTCGCCAAGGTGACCGGAACCGCCAGATATGCCGCCGAGTACAACGTGCCCGACATGCTCTATGGCGTAACGGTGGTCTCGGCCATCGCCAAGGGCCGCATCCTCGCCCTGAACGAAGAGGCGGCGCGTGCCGTCCCGGGCGTCGTCGACATCGTCAGCCACCTGAACAGGCCCAAGCACGCCTGGTTGAATCGCAGCTGGAAGGACCAGCTAAAAATTCCCGGCGAGCCATTCAAGGCGTTTCACGATGATCGTATTCAGTTTGCCGCGCAGCCGATCGCGGTGGTAGTCGCCGAAACGTTTGAGGCGGCGCGCTTCGCCGTTACGCTGGTCGGCGTGGAGTATGAGGCCGAGCCGCACAACATCGATTTCGAGACGTCGCTCGCCGAGAAGTTCCTGCCCGGCCCCGGCCAAACTCGCGACACGTTCCACCCACCGAAGAACCATGGCGACGCCGAAAAAGCGTTCGCCGACGCCCCGCTGCAGCACGAAGCGGAATACCATCTTGCCGTTGAGCATCAGATGCAAATGGAGATGCATGCGTCCACCGTGCATTGGCACGGCGACGGCACGGTCACGATCTACGACAAGGTCCAGGGCTCGCAGACCTCTCAGGAACTCGTCGCAAGCGCCTTCGCGCTCGGTGCCAAGAATGTGCGCGTGGTCAACGCCTTTGTCGGCGGGGGCTTCGGCGGCGCGCTCCGTCCGCAATGGCAGCTTCAGGTCGCGACCATGGCGGCGATTCACCTGAAACGTTCGGTGCGAGTGGTGATGACCCGCTCACAAATGTTCAGCCACGGTCACCGGCCGGAATGTATCTATCAGATCAGACTTGGAGCGAGTGCGGACGGCAAGCTTGCTGCGGTGTTGGGCGACGCGACAACCTCTACCTCGCGCTTCGAGAACAACATGGAGGATATCGTTACCTGGGGGATGATGGCCTATGCCTGCCCCAACATCCAGGGCAGCTACGCGATCGCACCGCGCGACACCTATACATCGGCCGACATGCGAGCGCCGGGGGCGGCCACCGGCATGACCATGTTCGAGATCGCAATTGACGAGCTGGCCTGCAAGGCAGGAGCGGACCCGCTCGCCTTCCGGCTGCTCAACTACTCCGACATCGACAACATGAGCCGCAAGCCGTTCACCTCCAAGTCGTTGCGCCAGGCGTATGCAGAAGGGGCGGAGCGGTTCGGCTGGGCAAACCGCTCGCCGGAACCGCGGTCCATGAGGGAAGGGCGCGAGCTGATCGGTTGGGGCGTGGCCAGCGGCTTGTGGGAAGCCAACTTCATGAAGACATCCGCGTCGGCCAAGCTCACCGCCAACGGTCACCTGGACGTCGCCTCTGCCTCGTCCGACATCGGCACTGGCACCTACACAGTCATGGTGCAGGTGGCGGCCGACACGCTCGGCCTACCGCCCGAGAGCATCACTGCGCGACTGGGCGACAGCGAGTTGCCGACCGCGCCGGTTGAGGGCGGCTCCTGGGGCGCTGCATCGACGGGCGCTGCGGTGCAGCTTGCCTGCCGAGCAATCGCGAAGAAGCTGCTGAAGGCAGCAGACGAAATTGAGGGGCGTCCCTTCCACGATGTCAAGTCGATCGACGAGCTGGAGTTCGCGGGTGGAGAGATGATCAGGCGCGACGACGTGACGCAACGCGTCGGACTGCTCGACGCGATGAGGGCGGGCAGCCTGGACGTCATCGAAGCGCAGGAGACTGCGTCGTCCGGTGTCAGCGGCATGATCTCGCTCGCTACGAAAGCGCGCGGCACGCACAGCGCAGTGTTCGTCGAAGCGCGCGTAGACGAGGAACTCGAGCAGGTGCGCATAACCCGCGTGGTTATTGCGGTCGCGGCTGGCCGGATCATCAATCCCAAGACGGCGCGCAGCCAGATTCTCGGCGGCGTGGTGATGGGGATCGGTATGGCGCTCCACGAGGAAACCGCGCCGGACAAGACGCTGGGTAAGTGGATCAACCACAGCTTCGGCGAATACCATGTGCCCGCGCACGCCGACATCGAGGAGATCGAGGTGATCTTCGTCGATGAGCCCGATCCCGAAGTGACGCCGCTCGGCGTCAAGGGTTTAGGCGAGATTGGGATTGTCAGTGTCGCAGCCGCTGTCGCAAACGCAATCTATCACGCCACCGGTAAGCGAGTACGCTCGCTGCCGATCACCGTAGATAAGTTGCTCGCAGCCTGAACACTGCCAATCCACAGGGGTCACGCGGCTTGGCCGGGATTAGCGGATGATTGACGTAGACCGGAACTACAAAGCCGGACTATTAGCAAGGCTGTGTTCTTGCGCTCTTACGCGCCCTACCGGCCATTCGCGCAGTCCTCATGCATCTCGTCCGTGGTCCGGCTGGCGTTGGACCGGGCCGGCATCTCGGACCCGCCGTCGCGCGGCGTCAACCTGCTGCGTCATTCCGTAGCAACGTCCATGCTACGCGCCGGGGCGACGCTGGACACCATCGGCACCGTCCTGCGGCATCGCTCCACGACCACCACGGCCCATTACGCCAAAGTGGACATCCCCATGCTGCTCCAAATTGCTCAGCCGTGGCCGGGAGAAATGTCATGCTGAGCCGCGACCTGCAGCGTTACGCCGAGTTGCACCGGACACTCGGCGTCAAGTTCCGCACGCCGTATGCCCTGCTCCAGCTGTTCGTGGCGCATGCCGAGGGCCTGGGGGACGAGTTCGTGCGCAGCGGCCGCGTCATTAGACGCCTGAGGTGCTGGCACGCCGACAGCACGATGCAACGCCCCTCAAAGGCGACGTGCCGCATTGTCGACGCCCAGGGGTCCCGGTCGTCCGCCGTGGGAGCCCAGTGGAGGCTCAGCCCACTAGCGTACATCGCCATCCGCAAGAACGGGACGTAGTTCACCCAGCAAATCACTGCGCCCAACGCCCCCCATGGCGTCGAAAGGCCGTCGGTGTGGAGCAGCCCGCTTTATACCCCAGAACGGGCCGTTCCGCGGACTAGCGGGCCGCCTCGAGGAGCGAGTGGAGGTCGCCCTCCGGGACGCGGCGGTCGTCGAAGGCAAACGGCCTGCAGCGCCGGGCGATCAGGTCAACATTGGGGAGTCAGGTCTGGACAGATCGGACATGCCGGGCATTCTTGTGGGTAGGGAACGGCCCGACCGCTACGGAGGCCGCACCCGGCCGGGCGTTGCTCCCCACCTGCTTGGCCCCTGGGCCGGGTGCACGCGCGGCGCTAGCCGCGGTGTTTGCAGGACAGGTCACGCCCGTATCGCAGTCTACGGCCCAACCACTGGCGTCTTGGCTGTCGAGACCTTGTCCATGACCGCGCTCTCGATCTGCAAGTGCGCCCGCACCAACTCATAGGGCGTGAAGGCCAGCCACTGCGCCAGCGACACGTCGGTGAACACGCCGCTGCTCCACACCTCAAGGTAGCGCAGGGTCGTCGACCCGGTGTTCTCGACGTAGTGGGGATGGCTTTGCGGAACGTAGCCGACGTCGCCCGCCTGGTAGTCGAATGTGCCCGCGTTGGTGTTGGACGCGTAAACCGTCATCCTGCCCTGGCCCTCGAGGTAGTACTGCATCTCGTCGGCCGTCCGGTGCCAGTGCAACTCGCGCATCGCGCCGGGTTCCACCTCGACCAGGGCCGCCGAGATGGTTGTTGCCACGGGGAACAGGGTGGAGTCGGTGATACGGACGGTCCCGCTCCGCGTCTGGATCGGCTTCTGTGAAATCATGCTGTGGACGTAGTTCACCGGCGTCGGCCCGGCGCCCACGACACGGTCATGCGCCAGCGGTCCCGGCACGTTGCCCTGGAAAATATAAAGCTCCGATTTGGGGATGTTCGCGAAGGCGGCTTCGGGAACGCCGAAGTTCTTGGCGAGGATCGGCTTCGGGATGTGTGCCAAGAAGTCCGTAACAAGGAAGGTCTCGTCCTCGTTGAAGTTGCCATCGTCGAAGACGAGCAGGAACTCGCAGCCTTCGCCGGCAAGGCCCTGGATCGAGTGCGGGATGCCGGTCGGGAAATTCCACAACTCTCCCTCACCGACATCGGCCTGAAAGGTCCGACCGTCGTCATCAATCGCCGTAACCCGGGCACGGCCCTTGATCATGTAGGCCCACTCTGCGGGCCTGTGCCAGTGCATTTCCCGAATGACGCCGGCTTTAAGGCGCATGTTGACGCAGGCGAGCTTCGTGGCGACTGGCATCTCGCGCATGGTCGTCTGCCTGGCCCAACCGCCGCCTTCCAGCTTGTTGTGGCTATCGGCGAAGGTCCACTTCAAGTTGGGGACAGTCCCGTGGTCCGTGCTGGGCGGCTTGAGCCTGTCGCGGCCTTGCATCTCACGTGCCGGGTTCGTGGGTCCGAGGATGTCCGCACCGTCTGCGCCACGGATCGGTTTGACGGCATCACTGAGGTCCGTTGGCTGCAAATCTTTGTTCATATGTGCGCCTTATAATTGTCCATGCCCTAGAGTGTGGC
Source organism: uncultured Acetobacteraceae bacterium (assembly GCA_964244655.1). Lineage (GTDB taxonomy): Bacteria > Pseudomonadota > Alphaproteobacteria > Acetobacterales > Acetobacteraceae > LMUY01. Next base: position 52,567 of record CAXTJU010000002.1, read on the forward strand.
ATTGTAGGCCCGGGCACCAGGATGCACCGCGACTTACTACGGTAGGTCGGCTTTGGGCAGCCTCGGAGACTACCTAGGCAGGTTGCGATGTCCGCTTTAGCCACCTCGACTTTAGAACACGCTGTGCGTCGCTGATTCCCGGCTCCAGACCCGGCCACGTTTCGCCTCCTCGACAAAGGGGCGAGCCGTTCCCGCATCAAGGGACACCACTCCGGCGCCATCGGCCACTCCGGCCTGGGAAAGCACTCTCGCCGCCCCGGGTGTATGCCCGATGACCTTGCAGTGCGCGTAGGCGTCGCGCACGAAGCTGCCTACCGCAGCATCACGCAGCAATGCCGCCGCGCCTGAGTCTGATACGACGAGTGCCACGGCGTCGAATAGCACGGACGGTGCGCCGGCTAGCTGCATGTCCGCCTTCACCCTGGTTCCGTCACCCGCAGTGACGCCGCCCACCTTGAGCGCAACCACTTTCATCAGTCCGCCTGCCTGCCCGACCGCGCCCCGCAGCGAAGACAGCGCATCCGCGTCCACCCCCTCGGATACCAGCACGCCCAGGGTACGGCCCTCAAACGACGGCTTTGCCTTGGACAGCATGCTCAGCATCGGCGACGGCGGCAGGTCGGTGCGCGCCGGCACTGCGGGCGCCATCGGCTCGACGGGCCATGTGTGTCCCAGCCCGGTCGCGATCCGGTCTGCGATCCCCTCGCCGATGTTGGCGAGCTGGCCCAGCATCCGAACAACCACCGCGGGTGTTTCCACCTTGCTCAATTCGAAGATGAGGGCGGCGACGATGTGGTCCTGCTCGGGCTTCGTCTGGCTGATGAAGAACAGCCGGGCTTGGCTGAAATGGTCGGCGAAGCTGTCTGGCCGCACCCGAAGCTTGTCGCCTTCGACAGGCGCAGGAAAGCTGCGGAAGCCAGCCTTCGCGTCCTCGCGCGGCCAGTCGCCTGCCAGCGAGTTCGGTTCGTAAGCCACCCGACCCTTAGGCACCTGCATCTGCATGTGGCCGTCGCGCTGGAAATTATGCATGGGGCAGCGCGGCTGATTGATGGGGATTTCGGCGAAATTGGGGCCGCCTAGCCGTTTAATCTGGGTATCGAGGTAGCTGAAATTGCGTCCCTGCAGCAGCGGATCGTTGGTGAAGTCCACGCCCGGCGGCACGTGGGTGGTGCAGAACGCCACCTGCTCGGTTTCGGCGAAGAAGTTGTCGGGGTTGCGGTCCAGCACCATGCGCCCGATTACCCGGAGCGGGATCACCTCCTCGGGGATCAGCTTGGTCGCATCCAGGACATCGAAGTCAAACCTGTCGGCGAAGGCGTCGTCGAACAGTTGAACCGACAGCTCCCACTCAGGGAAGCGGCCCTCGTCTATGCTGGTCCACAGGTCGCGCCGGTGATAGTCGCTGTCGGCTCCGCTGATCTTCACCGCCTCGTCCCAGACGACCGACTGGGTGCCGAGTTTGGGGCGCCAATGGAACTTGACGTAAGTGGATCTGCCGGCCGCATCCAGCAGGCGGAAAGTGTGGATACCGAAGCCCTCCATCATGCGTAGGCTGCGCGGGATGCCGCGGTCGGACATGATCCACATGATCATGTGCATGCTCTCGGGCGTCAGTGAGATGAAGTCGTAGAACGTGTCGTGCGCGCTCGCCGCCTGCGGAAAGCCGCGGTCTGGCTCTTGCTTTACTGCGTGAACGAAGTCCGGGAACTTGATGGCTTCCTGAATGAAGAACACCGGAATGTCGTTGCCAACCAAGTCCCAGTTGCCTTCCTTGGTGTACATCTTGACTGCGAAGCCGCGCACGTCGCGCGCCAAGTCCGTCGAGCCCGCGTTGCCGGCCACGGTGGAGAAGCGGGCGAACAACGGCGTGCGCTCGCCCACGCGCTGGAAGATGTCAGCGCGGCAAACGTCGGCTAGGCTGCTGGTCAGCTCGAAGTAGCCGTGGGCGGCCGAGCCGCGGGCGTGGACAACGCGCTCGGGGATGCGCTCATGGTCAAAGTGGTTGATCTTCTCGCGGAGGACGAAATCCTCCAGCAGCACCGGGCCTCGAGCGCCGACGCGTAAGGAGTTCTGGTCGTCGCTGATCGGCACGCCCTGCTGGGTGGTGAGGACCGGACGTCCGGCAATGGAATGCTGGTGCAGTTCGCCACCTGTTGCCTGCTCGCTCTTGATTATCCCTTGCGCTTGAACGGGAGTAGCGGCGTTGGCGGCACTGCCAGCAGGGAAAGCAACCAACTCGCTGCGGTTCACGTTCGTCATTGGAATCTCCTTGGTTCGACGGGATCACGGGCGACGTACAATTGATGGTGACCGTCCTCGAGCGCCCTGGATGCGTTTGACGCCACCGTGCTGGAATGGCCAGTAGCCGGTCGGGGTGCACGCTTTGCGAAGCACTGCCCTCCGCCTGGCGAGTGTTTGAGAGCGTGATCGCCTGGAACGCAGACCAGCACCGCATTTAATTGCTGGGCCAAGGACTGCGCGCTTTTCAAGAGCCTGAAGCCGGCGACCTCTCTCTCTGGACGAGCTATGTCGAACCCGATGACGGAGTGGGAGACGTATCGCAAACGCCCCACCATTCTTCTGTGTATGACTCTAAGTTCCACGAAACCGGGCCTTTGCAAGCCACCCGCCATGTCCAAAGCCCTTCGAAGGTCTAGCTAATCGCTGCCTGCGCAACATTCCTGATGACCTAGGTGGGGCGCCCAAAGAGGGCGTGACAGGCGTGTCGTGATCCTATGACTCCGACTCACAGGCAGGCTGACGCGGGATGTCGGCCGTGATCGAGAGGTCCGGCCGGCTGCCCTCTGGCACCATGGTGATGTAAGTCAGTCGATGCGTCTCATGGTCGGATGCTGCAGGCGCTCGGGCGGCTTTGGACAGGGTGCGCTTGCCGACACTGTCATGACTTACTTTTAGCAGGGACAGATTTGATAGAGGGTTGGTTTGGCCCCTTCGGTGATGGCCGACATCAAGCGGAGTTAATACATGCCAAGCGTGGCGCAGGACCAAGCGCCGTTCGATCTGCTGGTCGAGGAACTGAGTGCCCGTCATCCGGTTATGGGACGCGTCGCCATGACCTACGTCGCCCTTGGGCGAGAGGGGCAGCCGGACCTCTCGCCCCAGGGCATACCTCGTGCGTCCACATGCCTGTGAGTCGCGGTCATAGGATTACAACACGCCTGTCACGCCGCTTTCGGGCATCCCACCTAGCTGAGCAGGACGGTCGCGTGGCAGCGACGACGTCTTCGAAGGATTGGGACATGGTGGACGGCTTACACTCACTTGGTTTGGTGGGATTTGGGCCATGCGTTTCCGTTCTATGGAATACGACCGGGTCATTGGCAGAGTCGCTTACGAAAACGGCGAGTAGATGGCCGAGTACCTGTTCGATCAGGGCCTGGCCACAGCAGAAGCGTCCCGCGGGATCCGGCCTTGAATCGAGGCCATGCCCTACAACCCCGGATAAAGGGAGAAGCCCTATCAATGTTAGGTCACGAGGGCAGACACGAGATCAAGGACTTGCCAATCGGGATAACCGCCGAAGGCGAGCGTACCGAAACGGACTCGATCGGCGGCATCAAGGTTCCAGCCAGCCGCTACTGGGGCGCGCAAACCCAGCGAAGCCTCATCCACTTCTCGATCGGCAACGACCGCATGCCGAAGGAGGTTTATCACGCCTACGGTGTGGTCAAGAAGGCCGCCGCTTTGGTGAACCAAGCGGACGGGCGACTGGAGGACTGGAAGGCGTCGGTGATTACCCGAGTCGCTGATGAGGTCATCGCCGCCAAGCTGGACGAGCATTTTCCCCTGTATGTGTGGCAGACCGGGTCGGGCGCCCAGAGCAACATGAACCTCAACGAGGTGATCGCGAACCGCGCCATCCAGCTGCTTGGCGGCGAATTGGGCAGCAAGGCGCCCGTGCACCCGGACGACGACGTGAACATGGGCATGTCGCCCAACGACTCCTTTCCGACCGCGATGCACGTCGCTGCGGTCAGAGAGTTGGATGAGCATCTGTTGCCCCAGCTCGATAGGCTGGCGAGGGTGATCGAGGTCAAGGCCACAGACTGGATGGATGTGGTCAAGATCGGTCGCACTCACCTGGAAGAGGCGGCTCCGCTTACTGTGGGGCAGGAGTGGTCGGGCTACGCCCACCAGCTCCGCGACACGATGGCGGAGGTGCGGCATGCCCGCATCGGGCTCATGCAACTCGCGATCGGGGGCGCCGCCGTAGGCACCGGATTGAACGCACCGGCTGGCTTCAGTACCAAGATGGCGGCTAAAATTGCCGAACTGACCGGTCAACCCTACATCACCGCGCCCAATAAGTTTGCGGCCCAGGGCTCGTTGGACGCCATGGTGCGGGCGACTGCAGCTCTGCGGGGCGTCGCGGTGGCGCTGATGAAGGTCGCCAACGATCTTCGCTGGCTCGCTCCGGGTCCGCGCTGCGGCTTAGGCGAGTTGCTGCTGCCCGAGAACGAGCCAGGCAGTCCGGTCACGCCCGTCAAGGTCAGTTCGACCCAGTGCGAGGCTATCGTGATGATTGCGATCCAGGTGATCGGGGACGACAACGCTGTCGCGGTCGCTGGCAGCCAGGGTAACTTCGAACTGAATGCCATGCGGCCGATCATCATCAACAACTTCCTGCACTCAGCTCGCATTCTGGCCGACGGGAGCGAGAAGTTCAGGGTGTATTCGGTTGAGGGTGCCAAGCTGAACGAGAACCGCACAAACCAATACGTCCAGGATTCGGTGATGCTGGTGAGCGCGCTAAGCCCCGTCATCGGCTACGATAAGGCGAATAGAATCGCTCAGACGGCGATAGACGATGACCTCACGCTCAAACAGGCAGCCCTGCAATCTGGGGAGATGACCGAGGTTCAGTTCGACCAAGTGGTCGACGTTCGCAAGATGGCCGGCAACGGACTCGCAGGTGCGTAGCAAGCATCGCGACCCCGGCTGCGCAAACATCCATTACGCATCCCGTCGTCCAGAGTGGCGCTGCGCTCACTGCGCCCGCTCCAGGCGGATTCCTCAGCCACCGCAGACATCGAGCGCGTTGAGATCCACGTCAGATCCCCAGTAATCTTGTTCAATGAGAAGGAACACACATGAAGACCGTACTTGGTTCGAGACCCAACCGCGCGACGCCAAGGGCATCATCGGCAAGTGTAATCACATGAGCGGACACCAGCTTCGGATATGAGGTCGCGATGACGCTTTCGGCAAAGGACTCGGATGTCATCGCCGCTGTCGAAATCTACGCCCAAGTTCAGCCTCTCAAGCGCGCAGCGGAAAGCCGAGGAGTGAAGCTTCAAGTCGAGAAGCTTGACGTCACGAACGACGGCGATTGAAGGACAGCGCTGGCTTGGAACGTGGAGATCCTCGTCAACAACGCCGGAGTTCGAGACATGGAAGAGTTGGAAGGATGATCCGTCCGAAAGGCTTTTCGATTACTCCATGCTCGCCTTTCGAGGTCACAATTCGATCCGGAGCCGGTGTACACGACCATGACCGCAGTCGCTGCCGGAGAGATCAAGAGCCTCATCATGGCTCCCTGGGACAAGAAGGCCAAAGACGGCTTGGGTACTCGCGCCCCTAACCTCCAGAAGTGTTACGAAATGCAGCCAGAAACGCCCGCGTGATCCTAGTTACCTTTGGGATCTCGCATAAGGAATACCTGGACAGCATCATGAACGAATGCTGTCCAGGTATTTTGAAGGCAGAGCGTGTTAGCCTCAGCAAGCGTTTAAAAATGTCGTGCTGGCGAGCAAGGGAACACCGTCGGGCTATGGGCATTGGTTAATGTAACAAAACAGGCAAACAATATGCGCCCGCCACATGACCGGCCGGGCGAAAGGAAAACCATGATCGATGACCTCTCGCTTCCTCTCGAAGGCGGATGCCGTTGCCGCACGATGCGTTATCGGATTACCGAAGCGCCGCTGTTCTCTTTCGCCTGCCACTGCACGGACTGCCAGCAGCTGACTTCCGGGGCGTTCTCCCTCGGCTTAGCTGTTCCTATCTCCGGCTTCGTGCTGGATGGATCGCCACATCAGTGGGAGAAGATCGCGGACAGCGGCGGCTGGAGCCGGCAATTCACTTGCCCCATCTGCACTGGATGGACGCACACCATCACGCAGAACGCCAAAGGATCGGTGATCGTTCGGCCGTCTACTCTGGACGATCACTCCTGGTTCCGTCCCATCGCCCAAATCTTTACCGGCAGCGCTCTGCCTTGGGCGCTGATGCCGCTCCCTCACACCTACAAAAAGGAATTCGAGGACACCGCCCCGCTTCGGAAGAGCTTTGCGGCCGCCGGAATGCCCGAGTGACCTCGCTCGCCGGTTGCTGCTGATCTAAATGGTTCAATATCGTACTTGGCAGACCGGAGTTCACCGCTGCACCAGACTTCAAGCAGAACTCGGCGATCCGTCAGGCGCGCGCCAGTTTGGGCTCGGCCTGCGTGAGGCCGTGGACCGTTGCGGCAGGTTGCGCACCTTCTCGGTCAAGGGAATGCAGTTGGACGGGAAAGTCGCGGATGCATCGAGAACAGCCTGCGCGGGTCGCCGCCGTGACGTCTGTGACCGGCTACCAGGTGGCGGCCCAAATATCCGCCTCATTTGGGCGAGGCGATGATCGAGAAGGTCATCGACCTCAAGATCAAGGCGGTGAAGGCGTCCACCGCGTGAACAATGCCTTCGCAGCCCTCCTGACCCGGGTCGTCGCCCTGTTGCTAGCCAATGGACAGACCACGGAAGGCACGCGTCTCGCGGTCGAGCGGCTAGCACGGGAGTGGGGTTGCTCGGTGAAGTTCACCGCCCGCTGGGGGGAATTCCTGCTGCAAGCTGCGGACCGGACATCAATCGGCGAGGTATCGCCGACGGGCGTTGACATAAGTCGGGTGGCAGCGACTGAAGCGGTCGTGGACGCCATCTGCACCGGCGGGATAGAGATCGGCGAGGGTCTGACCCGGCTAGAGGTGATCGGGCGTAGCAATCCGGTCGCTTTGACCCGGTTCGCACCGATGGCCGCGGCCGGGGCGGCCGCACTCGGCATCATCTTCGGCGCCCCGGACTGGCAGACGATCGGCCTGATCGCTTTCAGCGCTGCATGTGGGGCGTTGTTGCGACGCGCCGTGTCGCACGCCAGCGATAACCTTTTCCTGCAGCCCTTCAGCGCCTCGCTTCTAGCCGGGCTGGTCGGGGGGCTAATGGCGCGGTCGGGCCTGACCGTGGCGGACCGGCTCGTCATCGTATGCCCGTGCATGGTGCTGGTGCCGGGCCCGCACTTCCTTAACGGCTGCCTGGACCTAGTACGCGCCCGCATTCCAATCGGCGCTGGCCGCGTTGCCCTGGCGCTATTGATCATGATGGCCATCTGCGCTGGTTTGTTCATCGGTCTAGCGATGACCGGGACGGCGTTTCAGAAGGCGGGTGCCTCGGCCGACGTGCGGCTCGGCTACGACGTGCTGGCTTCCGGGGTCGCCGTAGCTGCCTATGGCTCATTTTTCAACATGCCTTGGCGGCTCATGGTGACTCCCATCCTTGTCGGAATGGCCGCGCACGCGGTGCGATGGCAGCTGTTGCAGCATGGTGCCAGCCTCCAGGTCGGCGCGTTCGGGGCCACGCTCCTCGTGGGCGTCGTCATCACCCCGCTAGCCCATCGATTTCGGCTCCCCTTCGGCGCCTCCGCGTTCGCGGCCGTGGTCTCGCTGATCCCTGGAGTGCTCATGTTCGACGCTGCATCCGCCATGCTGGCCGCGATCGATCTCGGGGCCAAGGCGGATCCCGCTTCGTTGCTACCGATCGTCGGCAGCGGTGCCACCGCCGGAGTCGTGGTACTCGCGATGGCGGCGGGGCTAATCCTGCCCAAGATGGTCTTCGATTTTTTCTGGGCCGACCGCGAACGGTGATGAAGATGTACATAATAGCTATCCGTGCCCAATACCGCCTGAACGGAGACAGGCCATGCCCGGCCCGCTCGATGGCATCCGCGTAATCGACCTCACCACAATGATCTCCGGCCCGCTCGCCACCATGATGCTGGGTGAACAGGGCGTCGACGTCATCAAGGTTAAGGCGCCCGGCAGCGGCGACCACACCCGCGCAGGTGCCAACCAATGCGGCGGAATGTCTGCCTCGTTCCTTCACAACACCCGCAACAAGCGCTCCGTCGTGTTGGACCTGAAGGCCGAGGCGGGCCGCGCCGCGATGATGCGCCTAGCGATCGGGGCTGACGTGTTCGTGCGGAACTTTCGACCCGGCGTCGCCGACCGCATCGGCGTTGGGGAGGACGCCATCCGGGGCGTGTCCCCGGCGGTCATCTACATCTCGATCAGCGGCTTCGGCGAGGCTGGGGCGTATGTCGCCAAGCCGGTGTATGACGCCCCGCTGGTGCAGGCGGTGTCCGGCCTGGCCACGGTGCAGGCCGGCTCGGACGAGGAGCGGCCGCGCTTGGTCGGCACCATCCTGCCCGACAAGCTGACCGGCATCGTGGCGGCGCAAGCCATCGCCGCCGCCCTGTTCGCCCGCAGCCGCACGGGGGAAGGCCAGCACGTCCGCCGGGCCATGCTGGAAGCGGTGACGGCGTTCCTGTGGGCGTCCGACATGGGCAGCCAGACCTTCGTGGGCGACGACCTGCCGCAGCAGGAGGCGGCCAGCTTCACGGACCTGATCTACGAGACCGCCGACGCCCCGATCAGCGTCGTCGTGCAAAGCGACGGAAAATGGACGACGCTGAAGCACGCGCTGGGCCGGGAGGAATGGCTGGACGACCCGCGTTAGGTCCGTACGACGGCCTGGTAGCGGTAGAGCGACTTGGTCAGCCGCATCTCGTCGGGCCATGCCGTGAATTGGGCCACTCCAAGCTGCGCTGCCAAGTGTGCCACCGTGCCGGAGTGGATCGTGTTCGGCGCCGGGAAGCACCCGAGGTGTGCCGTCGTCGCACTTCCTTAGTCGTGGGAGTAATGGTGCAGATGAACCCGAGTTGGGCGATCTGATGGGCGAAACTCCAGCGGCTTAGCAGATTAAACCGGCATCAAAGACGACGCGCGGTGCGGTCCGCGACAATCGCGGTCGTGAACCCGAATAGCAAGTGGCAGAGCCCGTGTTGCACAAGGCTGGTCATCGTATCCTGAGACAGTTTGGGTGTCACCTGCAGCGCAGGCCCGGCAGCGCCACGGCTCAGTGCATAGAATCCGGCGCCGAACACCGCACACGCTGCCAGCGGCCGCACGCTGTCCGGCTTAGCCGCACCGTAGAGAGCGCCCGCCGCGAGTGACAGTACGAGATGGCCGCCATGGGCGAGCACCCGCTCTGCAGGCTCGGGCCATGCACCATCCCGCCGTTCGCGCCAGCCGGCTCGCCTGGCTGTTCGTCGTTTCAGTTTGACGAGGCCGGATGGCTCGCCGCTCGCTGTCTCCCTACCCAGGAACACCGCAGACACCAACGCGCCGGCGGTGAGCCCCCCCACCGCGCCGGCGACAATCTTGCGGGCGGTCGCGTTGAGTGGCTGGCCGATCGCGCCGGGGAGCGCGTCTGGCGTCTTCGGGCGGCGGCCCTCCCGTCCAGGGCTGGAGCCGTAGACGGAGGCGGGCTGCGCTGACAGGTCTGGGCGACCGTCAGGCTCGCCCATCGGGCAGCGATTGTGCTGCCCTCGGTACCCGGCCGAGAGCGGGTAGGCTGAGCGGCGCACCCGGTTGATCGAGCCAAGTGGCTGGTGGGCGAGGATCCCATGCCACGGGCTAAACGCCATGCCATCGTCGACCTGCCGCGCACGGTCCTCGTTCCACGCGGGCTGCCGCCTCACGGTGATCTCGGCCACTGCGACGTAGGGGCTCTCCGCCTCCGGCCAGACAACCGTCGAGTCCTCGATCGGCATTGTTTCCGGGTTGGTCCGCATTTGGACCCGCAACTCCCATTTGGCATCGCTGCTGCGGAAGTAGTCGATGATTACGGCGCGAAGGCCGTTCGGCTTGCCGGACAGCGCAACGGGCGCGTCTTTCAATGCGACCAGGTCGGGTGCGACGGGGGCGACCGAGAACTTGGCCACGTACTTGCCATAACGGAAAGGCGTCTGTGTGTAGAACGTTTCGCCAAGCGGATTCGTCATCGGATGCCCGCCGAGCGCTTTGAGGCTGCCGCCATTGATCCCTGCGCTGGACAGTGCGCTTACGGCCTTGCGCAACACGGCGGAGAACGCCTTCTTCCAAGTCTGCCCGGTATCCGTCGTGGCGGCGAGCAGTTTCAGGCTCTGGGCAAATTTCTTCGGGTTCGGGGCGGAGAAAGCCGGACCGTTGATCATGACAAAATCCTGCGACGCCTCGCCTTCGGAGCCGGGCAGGCGTTCGCCCTCCACGCCGATCACCTTCAATGCCAGGCCGCGCGACGAGGAGACTGTGTCGTCCAGTATGTCGCCCGGATTGGTCGAGAAGCGCAGCACGACTGGGTAGGTCGCCGGCCGCGCGAACACCCCTTGTGCGAAATGGTCGGGCAGGCTGTCCAGTACTCGCAATTCGCCTTCGAGCAGGCCGTGGCTCTTGGCGTGCACGCTGCGCACCGAATGGCCGTAATCCTGCCAAGTCGTGTCCAGGATGCCTGTCATCGACGTGTTGATGGAGGCGATCGCTAATGACTCCTGCGGATCGGGATGTTCAACATCTAGCACATACGTGAGAGGATGCAGGGCAATGATTCCTAGTTGTTGCATTTAGTTATGTATCCTACTGAGGGTAGCCGGCCTGGCGGACAAAGTCGGGCATTGTTAGCTGGTTGATGCCCGAGATTGCCGCTCATTACCTCAAAGCCCGTTGTTTCCTGTCGCTCGGCACTTACTGGGGAATCAAACCTGCACTCGGTGAGGCTCTACGTTCCCAGGCGCGGTAACAGCTACGGCAGATCCTCTGCACTCCGAGGCGCTCCCACACCAACTCGATTAAGTCACGAGTGGCCTCTCCACTGTGTCCAGTGCTAGGCTTGCGTAGCAATTCCAGAACCGTTGGCAAGCAAACATAAGAAAAGGTGCTCCTCGACATTGGATTGGTCCTCGCCTAGGCAATGCCAGTACTTGTGACCGGCTCTCCCGGTTTAACGAGGTGCAACCGGTGTCACGCGCGATATCGCTGAACGTTCACGTTAGAAGCTTGTCCATGATAATGGGCAGGTCGCGGACGCGCTTGCCGGTCGCGTGGTAGACGGCATTGGCGACGGCCGCGGCGGTGCCGACGATGCCGAGTTCCCCGATGCCCTTCACGCCCAACGGATTGACCTCGTGGTCCTCCTCAGGGACCATGATCACCTCGACCTGAGGAACATCCGCGTTGACGGCCATGAGGTATTCCCCAAGGCTGTCGTTGACGTAGCGGCCCCGCTTCTCGTCGATTTCCGTCGCCTCGAGCAGCGCGGACGCCATGCCCCAGATCATCCCGCCCACATACTGGCTGTGGGCGGTGCGCGGGTTGACGATGCGCCCCGCCGCGAACGCGCCCGTCATGCGCGGCACCCGGATTTCGCGCGTCAGCCGATGGACGCGCACCTCAACAAACTCGGCGCCGAAGGCGAACATCAACGGCTTGCCGCCCTTGGACTCGTCGCCGCGCGCCTGATTCGCGAATGGGACTTGGCCTTTGCGAAGCATGTCGAGGACCGCGAGCTTCGTGCCAAATGGCAGGAAATCGGCCACCTCGCTGATCTCACCTACTCCCAACCGAAGAAAGGCCGCGGCGCGCTCCTCGTTGGAGAGCATGGCGTTGTTGAAGCGCGCGCTGATTTTGCCGGCAGCGAGCTTCACCGCCGATCCGAGCGACGCGGTCCCAAGGGAGTTGCTTGAGGGCGGAGCCGCGGGCAGCGTGGAGTCACCCATCATCACCTCGACCCGTCGCGGGTCGAGACCCAGTTCGCGGGCGGCGATCTGACCCAGCACGGTATAGGTCCCCTGGCCTGAGTCCTGGCCAGCGATCTCGACCAGAGCTTCCCCGTTTTCGCGGAGCGTCACACGCGCGGTCGCGGGCGCCATGTGCGTCGGGTAGCTCGCAGTCGCGCAGCCGTAGCCGATCAGCCAGTCGCCATCGCGCATCGACCCCGGCTTCGGATTACGCTTGCTCCAACCGAAGCTGGTGGCAGCCTCATCGTAGCACTGCATCAACGACCGGCTTGTGAAACGCGCGCCGTCGATGGGGCTTTCTCGGATATCGTTGATTCGGCGCAACTCGATCGGGTCCATGTCGAGCGCCACCGCGAGTTCGTCCATGGCGCTTTCCAGCGCATACATGTAGGGCATCTCGACCGGCGCCCGCATGAAACCCGATGTCTGTCGGTCGGCCTTGATTAGGTTGACACGCGTCAGGATCGCGGGCTTTCCATACATGGCGGTGGTGACGCCAAAGCCCGCGAGCGGGTAATCGTCCTGCCGGGACTGCATCTCCCAGCTCTCGTGACCGTAAGCAAGCAAACGGCCGTCACGGTCCGCAGCAAGCCGGACATAGTGCCTTGTCTCGGCGCGATAGGTCGCCAGCGTAAAGCCTTGGGCGCGCGTCACAACGTTACGGACTGGTCGCGACAGGTCCCGCGCGGCACCGGCGATCAACGCTGTACGCTGCGTCATGAAGCCCTTGCCGCCGAATGCCCCACCGATATAGGGATTTATGACATGGACCGCCGACGGCTCGACCCCCATCATTGTCGCTGCGCCATTCGCGAGCTGGAGTACGAATTGCGTCGGCTCATGGATCGTCAGTTCACCGCCGGACCAGGACGCGGTGGTCGAGTAGAGCTCCATCGAGTTCTGGTGCTGAGCCGGCGTACTGTATTCGCCCTCAACCTTCACGGACGCGGCGGCGAAAGCGGTCGCGAAGTCGCCAACCTTCTTCTCCTTGGCGGTAAGCGCCTCGGGATGCGTAATGTTCACGCCAGGACTGTCCATAGTCGCCGCAGGCACCAAGGGAGCGTAGCGTGATACGATGCGATGCGATGCGTCGCGTGCGATCTCATAAGTTTCAGCAATCACCATCGCAATGATCTGGCCGTCATTATGGATCTCGGGTCCGATGAGCGGCATGTTGGTATCGGAAGAGTAGCCCCCCTTCTGCGTATAGGGTGTCGCGATCCTGTAAGGCGCGTTGTGATGAGTGTAGATCTTGACGACGCCGTCCAGCGCCTCGGCAGGCGCGGTATTGATAGACAGTATGTGACCGCGCGCGATAGCGCTGGTCAGGAAATAGGCCTGAAGCGGTTTCTCCTCGCGCGCGTCAGCGGCGTAGACAAGGCTACCAGTGACCTTCGCCGTCGACTCCGAGCGGCGGACTGGCTCTCCCATGTTGGCGAGCGGTGCTGGAGCGGCAACATTGACCTGATCCATCAAGAAATCTCCATCGCCTGCGCATCCAAGAGAGCGCGCACGATTGTCGCTTTGCCCAGGGCGACCTTGTAGACGTTGTGCTCTTGCGTCCGGGCAGCATTGAGCTCAGCGTCCGCTGCGGCGCTGGCGCTAGCCTCGGTCAGCTTTCGGCCACGTAGCATCTCCTCGGCAAGACGCGCTCGCCAAGGAACTGTCGCCACGCCGCCCAGCCCGATCCTGACGTCCCGTATGGTATCCCCATCCAAGTCGAGCGCCACGGCCGCGCTGGCGTTGGCGAAGGCGTAGCTCTCGCGGTCCCGGATTTTGCGATACAGGGACCGCCGCCGCGGGCCGCCAGTGACGGTGAAGGCCATGATGAGTTCGCCGGGCACCAGGCTGGTTTCGATGTGCGGCGTCGTCCCAGGCAGGTGGTGCAGGTCGGCGAAGTCGAGCGTGCGCTTGCCGGACCTGCCCAGCACCTCCACCCGCGCGTCGAGTGCCACGAGGGCAGGTGCCCAGTCACCGGCGTAGAGCGCGATGCACTGGTCGCTCGTACCCAACACCGCATGCCCCCGGTTGGCGCCGTCCAGCGCTGCGCAGCCCGAACCCGGCGCGCGTTTGTTGCACTGGTCATAGCTCGTGTCGCGGAAGTACGAGCAGCGCGTGCGCTGGAGCACGTTGCCACCTAGCCGGGCCATGTTGCGCAACTGCTGCGACGCTGCCTGCCACAGGCTTTCGGTCAGCAGCGGATAGTCGCGGACCATGGACGGATCGGCTTGCAACTTCGCCATCGAAACCAGCGAACCAATTCGCAATCCCTCGTCCGTGCGGACGATCCGGTGCATCGCCTCATCGCCGATCGCAGTGATGTCAACGACTGTAGTAGGCTGCATCACGTCGAGCTTCATGAGGTCGATCAGCGTCGTGCCGCCGCCCTTGTACTGCACGGGCGCGGTGACGTGCGCGCTGGCCGGGACGGAAGCGAGCGCGACGGCGGACGCGGCACTCGTCGGCGCCTCGTAGGCAAAGGGCCGCATCAGCTTCTCTCCATTTCTATTTTGGCCTGCTTCACGGCCGCGACGATGTTAGGGTAGGCCGCGCACCGGCAAAGGTTGCCGCTCATATACTCGCGGATGTCGTTGTCCGAGCCGGCGTGGCCCTCCCGCACGCAGGCGATCGCAGACATAATCTGGCCCCCGGTGCAGTAGCCGCATTGGAACGCGTCGTGGTCTATGAACGCCTGCTGCATGGGATGCAGGCGCCCGCCCTCGGCCAGGCCCTCCACCGTCGTGATCCGCAGACCCTGGGCCGCGACGGTGAGGGTCAGGCAGGCCAGGTGGCGCTCGCCGTCAACAAGGATGGTGCACGCGCCGCATTGGCCGTGGTCGCAGCCTTTCTTCGACCCGGTAAGGTCGAGGTTCTCGCGGAGAGCGTCGAGTAGCGTCATGCGGGTGTCCACCCGCACCGCATGGTCAGCCCCGTTCACCGATAGCATGACCTCGCGCGTCAGAGGTGCTGTTGTCATGTCAGTGGAACCTTGCGCATCGGCCGGAGCCGGTTCGAGAGAGAAGGACGCAGTCAGAAATGCTCCGACCGCGAGGACTGTACGGCGGTCGATAGGATATTTGTCCATTGTCGGCGATCCTTCCCCTGAGGCATCTCAGGGACGCGAGTAGGACAACAGTTGGGGCGAGGCCGGATGCGCGGGGAGGAGTGTTGTTATCCTATGACTCCTGGTCACAGGTTCCCGGCCGGGCGAGGTAGATCACGAGCGACAGGTCCGCCCGCCCCTCGGGAGTGAGCGACACATAGGTCGGTTAAGCAGGGCGTGCGTCGGATGACGCCGCCGCTTCTGAGCTCCTCTCTCCCTGCGCAGACCTCCTCGACCAGTCGTCCGAGTGGCGTCTTGTCCGATGCCTTGGTGCGGGCGGCGGGAACATACGGTAGTAACGACGGCCAGTTGCTCCCACGCGCAGGGGTCTCCGATTGTCCAGGGAAGAATTTAGCCAACACGCAGTCGCGAGGTCGTTGTACGTCTCGCCTTCACTTTGGGCCGCCCATGCCTGGTCGTCGCGCCCTGGTTGATCCCAACCAAGCCAGGCGGGCACATCAAGACGGACCGGTGGTCCGCGACGATGCTGGCGATTCTGTTTTGCGCTGGAGAGCTGCAGGGTGTGTGGGTGCCCGACGCCGATCACAAGGCCATGCGCGAGCTGATCCGCGGCCGCCAAACCGCAATGCAGGCAGTCCGGCGCTCACGCCAACTGGTGCTCTAGTTCCTGCTGCGCCACGGTCGCGCAATGCCCACCGGTCAGCACTGGACCAGGGCACACCGGGGCTGAATGGCCCGGCAAAGCTTCTCTCATCTCTTGGAGCAGATCGTGTCGAGGAACTAATCCAGCGCATGGAGGTGGCTTGTGCCCGGCAGACCCGTCATGAGAACGCCATCGGTAGATTGCTGCCAGCCTGGTCGCTGGTCGGCGTGGTCACCGCGATCCAAGCGACGCGGGGCGTGGCTGCTGTCCGCCGTGACCCTGGTGGCCCAGATCGGTGACTTCGGCCGGTTCACCTCACCACGGCAGCTGATGGAATGGCTCGGCATGATCCCCAAGAAACATTCGTCGGGACGCAAGGTCGCCCGCGGCAATATTACCAAGGCCGGCAACATCCAGGCCTGCCGCGTGCTGGTCGAAGGGGCGTGGACCTACCGGCTCCCGGCTCGCATGGGCGAGGACATTACCCGTCGCAATGAGGGGCTGCCTGAAGCGATCCGGGCCGCCGCCTGGAAGGCGCAGGTCCGGTTGTGCACCCGCTACCGGCGCCTGCAGAAAACCGGCAAGCCACAAAACGTCATCGTGGTCGCAATCGCCCGCGAGATGGCGGCTTTTGTCTGGGTCATCGCCCGCATGGCGCAGCCCACCATCACGCCCGCATAGGTCTGTTTGCGCCCAAGCAAGAAAGCGGCAACCGGGAAAGGAAGAGAGCGAAGATCCCCATTGTACAGGGGCGCGGCGGCAGGTCAGGGCAACCCTCGATCTGATTCGGCGGCACCGACCCGCGACATTGACAGAGGAAGGCCCAAGACGAACACCGGTCCTGCGGTAACCAACCCGCACATTAAAGTCTGATCAACCGTCGTCTTGCGCCGCCGCGTCCTCCCCTCTGCAACCCAACCCGCCGGACACCGCTGCACGCGGCAAACACTCACGGCTCAACCCATTGACGACGAAAATGACAATCAGACGCGCACCGCGTCGGGGAACCCCCGCGAGTCAGCCTTCAGGAGCTTTGATATCAGACCGATTTCGGCGTGGCATGGCTCGCCTGGTAAAGGAACCACGCTCGTCGTTCTGTGTTATCAACGAACTCCTCCAACAGACTGGCGGTTGCCACGTCATTCTGCTCGTCGATCATCCCGTGCGCCTCCCGCATACGCTTTGCCAACACACCGTTATCCTCACGCAGTTCGGCCAGCATGTCTTGCGGCGTGACATAGGGGGCATCGTTGTCAGCAATCCGCTGATTACGCGATATCTCACCAATGGAGTGGAGCGTGAGTTGTCCTATCTTGCGCACTCGCTCGGCCAGCACGTCAGTCATCGCAAAGATCTGGTCGGACTGTTCATCGAGCATTAAGTGGTAGTCTCGGAAATGCGGCCCGCTCATATGCCAGTGGAAGTTCTTGGTTTTTAGGTAGAGGGCGAAGACATCGGCGAGCAGCCCGTTGAGGGCAGCCGCAATATCGCGCGTCGCGTTGGCGCCGAGATCGGTGGGCGTCGCGAGCGCCGGGGGCACGCTGCCCGCATTGGACTGGCTTGCCATGGTATTCACTCCTACGAGGGTTTGGTCGAGTTGCACTGCACGATGGAAATTGCGGACGTATGTCGTTGGACGTTGTTCTTCGCCTTATTCATCGCATCCACCGTTTGCGCGCGTCGTCGAGGGAAGGACAGCGTCGCCTTTCCAGCGCGCCACATTCTGGTGTGGTCTGGCAGGCACGCTCTGGCAGCCAACCCGACATGAAGCAGTTGTTGGGTAGCGCGAGGTCACGGTCGAGGCGAGATCGGTGACTTGGTTGGACATCATGGCCTCCGGGCCTGAGGCATCTCAGGGACGCGAGTAGGACAACAGTTGGGGCGAGGCAGGATGCGCTGGGAGGAGTGTTGTTATCCTATGACTCCTGGTCACAGGTTCCCGGACGGGCGACGTAGATCACGAGCGACAGATCTGGATGCCGCGCTACACGTGCCCGCACGTCGGTATAAAGCCTACCGATAGGTCAAAAGCTTGAATGCGCCAGGCGGCGGCGCGGAATCCTTCTCGTGCAATAGGACATCAGCAGAATGGGGCTCGCGGCCCACTTGATGCTCCAGGATTCTTCGGCCATGCGGGCGTCATTCACAAGGCGCAGGCGGGAGATCTTGTGTTCGTTGACGATTTGAGATCGGTCTGCCGCCGGGACATCGAACGCCACCAACACGGCCACATGGGGGGCATCGAGCAGCGCCCGGAGCTCAGCATCGTTTCGACCCTCGATGATGTCGAATACAAATAGGAATTATGAGGCAATGACTACGCTCCGGGTGGTGAGGATGCGCGCTATACGACCAGCGTGGGTGATCGACGGACACCGGTCGCGGAGCGGCTGGGCCTTAAGCCGGCGTTCACGGATGCCGGTTTGTGGTCGATCTCCTCATCGACGCAGCAACGGGAGCACGCTCAGCGAGCGTACTCCTTGGGCGCCATGGATCAGTACACCCTCGATGTCAGCCGTGGCCGACGGGCCAGTCTGGAATACGGTATAGTTCGCGTGCCGCCATTCCGGACGCCGATAGGCGTGGTGGATGTTTACGACAACGTCCGCAGGGTCGAGCAGAACGATCAGGTGCTGCGGCAGGTATCCGAGCGTATTCACACCAAGCTGCTGGTCCGTCAGGCAGATTGAGCCGGTCTCGGCGACGGCGAATGCGGCACGGACGACACCGTAGTCCACGTCGGCCAGGTCGGTCGGCTTCGTGCCGTGCGACAGCGAACGGTTGCCATCGATTTCCGGCACGTTGGAGCAAACCACCTTCGCGTCCTTGAGCTTGGCCCGCACGGATGCCAGCGGGTCGGCAGGGTGGGCCACCAGCATCTCACCACCCATCTTCTCCAACATGTGGCCGAACTCGGCCAGCAGATCGGGCGGCGGATCGTCGTCGAATAGCGGGATTAGCGGTTCGGGGCGGTCTAGCTTGGGCATGTATGCCCGGACTGAGGCGAGCACGGCGTCGCGGCTACTCATGTCTTGGTCTCCCCGTGCTGGGCGGCCCGGTTCTGCTTATACCACTGATGGAAGGTTTGTGGCGGTGGCGGCGGTACCTCGCGGCCCGTACCCCAGGTGTTCAGGCGGTTGTAAACGATGAATCGCGGTAGGTGCTTGAGCGCGCTGTCGGCTACGGGCAGCGCCGCCCGATAAAGCTTCGGGCTGGACAGCAGCAACCCGGCGGCCTTCATCATCGCCTTCTTCAGGACCGGAAGTTCGTGAGTCTCCGACATGACGCGGCGCCAGTCGGCAATCTGTTCATGGATGTTGATCTTGACCGGGCACACGTTCGTGCAGGAGCCGTTCAGCGTGGAGGAGAACACGATCTTGCTGTATTTCCGCGCACTGAACGTCGGGTCCAAGATGACCCCGATCGGACCGGCATAGGTAGCGCCGTAGCTGAGGCCGCCGGAGCGGCGGAACACCGGGCAGGTGTTCATGCAGGCGCCGCAGCGGATGCACTTCAGCGAGGTCCAGAACTTCTCCATTCCGAGCCGCTCGGAGCGGCCGTTATCGACCAGCACGACGTGCATTTCGCCGCCGGCGCGCGGGCCGCGGAAGTGCGAGGTGTACTGCGTCATGGGCGAACCCAGCGCCGAGCGCGACAGCAGCCGCACCATCACCGCCAGGTGATCGAGGCGGGGGATGACCTTCTCAATCCCGCACGAGACGATGTGCAGGGGCGGCGTGTTGGCCGACAGGTCGGCATTGCCCTCGTTGGTGCAGACGACGACCGTCCCGGTCTCGGCCACGGCGAAGTTGCATCCAGTCATGCCGGCATCGGCGGACAGGATCAACGGCCGGGTCGCCTCGCGCTGCTGCTCGGCCAGGTAGTGGACGTCGCGCGAGCTGGGGTCGGAGCCGAGCTTCTCAGCGAACACGCGCGCCACGTCGGAGCGCAGCTTGTGTACCGCGGGCACGACGACGTGGCTGGGCGCCTCGCCGTCGAGCTGCTGGATGCGCTCGCCGAGATCGGTCTCGATGATCTCGATCCCGTGCCCGGCCATGAACTCGCGGAAATTGCACTCCTCGGTCAGCATGGACTTGCTCTTGATCAGCCGTTTGGCGCCATGATCGCGCAGGATGCCGAGCACGATCTCGTTGTGGTCCACCGCGTCCTTGGCCCAGTGCACGTGGACGCCGTTGGCGCGGGCATTGGTCTCGAACTGGTTCAGGTATTCGTCGAGGTGAGTGAGCGTGTGCTCCTTGATCATGGATGCCAGGCTGCGCAGCTCCTCCCATTCTGGGATGCCATGCATCTCGCGGTCGCGCTTCTGGCGCATGTCCCACAGCCGTTCGTCGTGCATCTTTTCGTGCTCGGTCGCCGCGATGAACCGATCGGCTGCCTCTGACTGGTTTACGGGACGATTGCCATGGATCGTCGCACCGCGCGGCTCCGGCTCTGGACGGTCCGACGACATGGGTTGCGACGTGCCTTCGGCATGGTCGAGACGGCGACCGTTGCGGGTTGCGCCTTCGGTCGGGCCAGGGTCGCGCAATTCGCGGTGGAGCATCGGGGTCGTCTCGCTCATGCTCGTGCCCCGTTCAGGATTTTAGCGATATGGATGTGCTTGACGGGCACGCCAGCACGGTCGGCGCAACCCTGCTGGTGCATGAGGCAAGAGCTGTCGGACGAGGTGACGTACTCGGCACCGCTCTGAAGCTGGTCGCGGACCTTGTCATGGCCCATCTTGGCCGACACGCCCTCCTCGAACACGGAGAACGTGCCGCCGAAGCCGCAGCACTCGTCGGGACGGGCCAGCTCGACGAACTCGACGCCACGGACCATCTGCAGCAGGTCGCGCGGCTTGGAGAAGGACGCTTGCCGCAGTTCAGACATACTGGCGATGTGGAGTCCGCGGAGCGTATTGCAATTATTGTGTAGTGCTACCTTGTGCGAGAACTCCGCCCAGGGAAGCGCATCGACCTTCAGGATGTCGTGCAGGAACTCGACTAGCTCGAACGTCTTGGCACGTACTTGCTTCACTTCGTCGGTCTGCGGGATGGCGTCGAGGTTGTAGCGCACCTGATTGACGCAAGAGCCGGACGGCGCGACCACGTAATCGTAAGGAGCGAAGTTCTTGACGAACAACGCTTCCGTCGCGGCGGATTCCGCGTGGCAGCCGGTGTTAGTCATCGGCTGCCCGCAGCAGGTCTGGTCGTAGGGATAGTCCACCTGCAATCCAAATCGTTCCAGCAGCTCCAGCGTCGCGATGCCCACATCGGGCTCGAACGCATCGACGTAGCAGGGGACGAACAGGCCGATTCGCATGGTGGAGGACTCCATTGAGAGGTCAGTCATAGTCGGCGAGTTGAACCTTGCCTTTGAACACCCAGTAGACGACGAGCGTGTAAATAACCGTGATCGGCAGCACGACGATCCCGGCACCCCAAAACATGAACGACAGACTGCTCTCGGGTGAGGCGCCCTGATCGATCGTGATGGAGAACGGCACCATGTAAGGCAGGAATGACACCGCCAAGGTGGCGAACGCCGCCAGGAAGATCAGCGCGGTCATCAGCAGCGGGAGCCAGTCCACCCGGCGCCGGATAGCAACCACCAGCCCGGCGCAAGCCACCAAGCCGAGCAGTGGCAGCGCCAGCATGGCCGGACGCTCTGTCCAGCGGTGCAACACGCGCAACTGAACGCCGAGGGCGTAGGCGGCCGCAGCCAGAAGGAACAGCAGCACGCCGCCCAGCAGCCACGGCATGTATCGATAGCCGAACTCACGTGTGTCTGTCTCGGTTTTGTAAGTCAGCCACCCGGCCCCGAGCAGCGCATAACCGAGGCAAAGCCCGAAGCCGCAGAGTATGGCGAAAGGACTGAACCAGCCGAATGCCCCACCGGTATAGCGGCTGCCCTGCATAGGTAGTTCCTGAACCAGCGCACCCACGGTGACGCCTTGCATGAACGTTGCCACGAATGAGCCGCCCGAGAACCCTATATCCCAGACCCGTCGCAGTCCGACCGCCTTGTAGCGGAACTCGAAGGCCACTCCGCGCAAGATCAAGGCCAGCAGCATGACGAGCAGCGGCAGGTAGAACGCGGACAACAGCACCGAATAGACTAGCGGGAAGGCGCCGAACAGGATGGCGGCAGCGACGACCAGCCAGGTCTCGTTGCCATCCCAGACGGGCGAGATGGATTGCACCATATGCCGCCGCGCCGCTCCATTCGGCGCGATGGCAAACAGCATGCCGACGCCTAAGTCAAACCCATCAAGAAGCACGTACAGCAGTAACGCCACTGCGAGCGCCACAGCCCAGAACTCAACCAGGCCGTTCATTCCGCGGGTACCGGGTTCGGAGGTGCCACGCCTAGGCTGCCGCCAGGAAGAGATAGCGGCCGTTTCGGGTTGGTGAGCGACCCCCCGTGGTCCGGAGCTTCCAGCAGCCCGACTTTCAGCAGCCGATAGATGTATATCGTCCCGGCGATGAAAATGAGTGCGTAAACCGCACCGAAAAGCACAAGGCTAGTTGCTACCTGTGGCGTGGTCAGAAACGGCGTCACAGCCTGTGCCGTCCGCAACTGGCCGAACACGGTCCAAGGCTGCCGGCCGGTCTCGGCGGTAAACCAGCCGGTCAGCGTCGCGATAAAGCCAAGTGGAAACGAGCAGAATATGGCCCAGAGCAGCCAACGCGCCTGCTCCAAGTGTCCGCGTATGTAATACAGCATCCCGCCCCAGGCCAGCGCCAGCATCAGTAGGCCGCAACCGACCATGATGCGGAACGTGAAGAACGGGATCGGGACGTCAGGCCGGTCCGCCACAGCAAAATCCTTTAGCCCGACCTCCTTGGAGTCGAGCGTCGTGGTGGCGATCAAGCTGCCGAGATAGGGTAGGCTGATTGCGTAGTCGTTGCTCTCGGTCGCCTGATTCGGCCACCCGATCAGCACCTCTGAGGCGGGCTGCTCGTCATGCCAGCGCGCCTCGATAGCGGCGAACTTTGTAGGCTGATACTTGTGAACCATGTCGCCGGTGAGATGGCCGAAGAAAAGCTGTGCCGGGACAAGGATCGAAGCGAGGGCTAAGCCCATCCGCAGCATCGCACGGGCTTCCACCTTTGTCATACCCCGAAGCGTGTACCAGGCCCCGGTCGCTGCCACGCAGAACGAGGTAGTGACGTAGGCCGCCAGGATCATGTGAGGGAATCGAACCAGCACGGCCGGGCTGAAGATTATAGCGTTCCAGTCGGTCGGGATGAACACACCATCGTCCGCGATGCGGAAGCCCACAGGGACCTGCATCCAGCTGTTGTTCACCATAATCCAGAACGAGGATAGGCTGGTACCCAGGCATACCATCAGGCAGGCAAAGAAGTAGAACGCGCGTGGCACCAGCTTGCGCCCGAACATCAGTACGCCGAAGAAGGACGCCTCCAACGCGAAGGCGGTAAAGCTCTCATAGCCCAGCAGCGGACCCAGGATCGGCCCGGTGCGTCGTGACAGCTCGCTCCAGTTGGTTCCGAACTGGAACGCCATGACGATGCCGGACACCACGCCGAGACCAAAGGCGATGGCGAAAATTCTTAGCCAGAAGTCGAACAGCCGGCGATAAACTGGCTTGCCCGTGATCAGCGTGCAGGCCTCTAGGTAGGCAAGCCAAGCCGCAAGCCCTACGGTGAACGCCGGGAAGATGATATGGAATGAAATGGTGAATGCAAACTGGATACGGGACAGTAGCAGCGCAGTGATGTCCATGCGGGCTCTCCGCTCAGCGGAATAAGTTAGTGCGCGCAAGATCGACGATCTCGCGGCCCCGGCCATCGATCACCGCCTTCATGAGCCATAACCCGAACCCCGCCGCCTGTTCCACGCCGATCTTCGGGGGCATGGCCAGCTCCTGCCGCGCGGACACGACGTCGAGCAGCGCCGGGCCGTCATGCGCGAGCCAGTCCCGCATCGCACCTTCCAGTTCGGCGGGATCCTCGACCCGCTGGGCATGGATACCAGCGCCACGTGCCATGGCGGCGAAGTCGGGGTTGGTGAGTTCCACGTCCGTGTCGAGGAAGCCGGCCGCCTCCATTTCCATCTCCACGAAGCCCAGCGCGCCGTTGTTGAGCACCAGTATTTTCACCGGCAGCTTCTCCTGCGTCAGTGTCAACAAATCTCCCATCAGCATGGTGAAGCCGCCATCGCCGGAGAACGAGATGACCTGCCGCCCAGGGAAGGCCGACTGCGCGCCGATCGCCTGCGGCATCGCGTTGGCCATGGATCCATGGTTGAGCGAGCCGATTAGCCGCCGCTTGCCGTTCATCGTGATGTAGCGTGCAACCCAGATTGCCGGCGTGCCCACGTCAAACGTGATCACCGCGTCCTCAGACGCCGCTTGGCTCAAGGTCTTGGCGACGAACTGCGGATGCATCTTCCCACCGGGCTTGCCGACTGCCAGCTCGTCGAGGCCCTCGCGCGCCTTCTTGTAGTTGGCCAGGCTATCGTCGAGGTGGGCGCGGTCTGTTTTCGGGGTTAGCCGTGGCAGCAGCGCCTCAATGGTGGCGCTGACGGCGCCCACTACGCCGAGGTCGATGCGGCAGCGCCTTCCCAGGTTCTCGGCCCTCAAGTCCACCTGCGCGATCTTGCAGTCCGTCGGATAGAACTGCCGGTAAGGGAAATCGGTGCCCAGCATCAGTAGCAGGTCGCCGTCCATCATCGCACGGTAGCCGGAGCTGAACCCGATCAGCCCGGTCATGCCTACGTCGAACGGATTGTCCCACTCCACGCCCTCCTTGCCGCCCAGGGCGTGCACGATCGGCGACTTCAGCATATCAGCCAGACGCATCAGCGGCACGTGCGCTCCGAAGCAGCCTCGCCCGCAAAACAAGGTTACCCGCTTGGCCTCGTTGAGCAGGTTGGCTAGCTCATCCAACTCGCGGTCATGCGGCCGGGTCAGCGCGGGGGCGGGTACGAGCGAGGAAGACAATTCAATATTCGGCGCCGGCATCATCGCGACGTCACCAGGCAGGACAATGACCGACACACCGCTTTTCGCGATGGCGATGCGGATGGCGGTTTCCAGCACTCCAGGAAGCTGCTTGGGGCTGGATATCAGCTCGCAGTAATGGCTGCATTCCTGGAACAGGTTCTCTGGATGGGTCTCCTGGAAGTAGTTGCGGCCGATCTCTGCGCTGGGGATTTGCCCAGCAATGGCCAGCACCGGCACGCGGGAGCGCTGGCAGTCGTAAAGGCCGTTGATCAGGTGCAGGTTGCCCGGCCCGCAGCTGCCGGCGCAGACGGCCAGCGAACCCGTCAGGTGCGCCTCTGCGCCGGCGGCAAAGGCGGCCACCTCCTCGTGCCGGACATGGACCCAGTCCATGTCCTTGTCCCTGCGTATCGCGTCGGTCAGCGCATTGAGGCTGTCTCCAGCGAGGCCGTAGACGCGCTTTACGCCGGCCCTCTTGATCGCGGCGACGAGAAGGTCGGCAATGGGAAGCTTGCTCATGGGCGATCTCGCTCTGCTGGAGGAAAGCGGATGGTCGTCAGGCGCCCGCGTAGCCGTTGCCGACCATGCTTTTTGGGTCCATGACCTTGTCGAAAGTCGCCTTGTCTACGTCGCCCGATGCCAGCGCCGCTTCTTTCAGCGTGCTGCCGTCCTTCGTCGCCTTTTGGGCGATCTGCGCCGACTTCTCATAGCCGATAACTGGGCTGAGCGCCGTCACCAGCATCACGCTTTCTGAAACGTAATGGGCGATTCGTTTCTCATTCAGCTCCGTGCCCTCGACCGAGAACGTACGAAACTTCTCGCAACCATCGCCTAGGATGCGTGCCGAATGCAGGAAGTTGTTGATGATGATCGGCCGCATCGCGTTCAGCTCGAAATTACCCTGGCTGCCGGCGAACGCGACGACATTGTCGTCGCCAATCACCTGAATCGCGATCATAAATATCGCCTCGCACTGCGTCGGGTTTACCTTGCCGGGCATGATCGAACTGCCGGGCTCGTTCGCGGGCAGCAGCAACTCATCAAATCCGCAACGGGGACCCGACGCCAGCCACCGCATATCGTTGGCGATCTTCATCAGCGCCACCGCTAGGCCGCGCAACCCTGCATTGGCTCGGACCATGGCATCCAGCGAGCCTTGCGCCATGAACTTGTTCGGCGCGGTGACGAACGGCTTACCTGTCAGCTCCGCTATCTTGGCTGCGACCTTCTCGCCGAAGCCGCGGGGCGCGTTCAGCCCGGTGCCGACCGCCGTCCCGCCGACGGCCAGTTCCAGCAAGCCGCGGCGGCTTTCCACGATAGCCTCGATGCATGACCGCAGTTGCGCGGCGTAGCCGGACCATTCCTGCCCGACTGTCAGCGGCACCGCGTCTTGTAGGTGCGTCCGGCCGATCTTGACAACGTCCTGCCAGTCTTGTGCCTTGACCTCGATCTCCTTGGCCAGAGCCTCTACCTGCGGCAGCAGCCTGGTGTCGATCTCGATAATGGCGGCGATGTGCATGGCGCTTGGGAAAGTGTCGTTGCTCGACTGCCCCATGTTCACGTCGTCGTTCGGCGCCACCGGCTCCTGGCTACCGAGCGTGCCGCCGAACAATTGGATGCAGCGGTTCGAGATTACCTCGTTGACGTTCATGTTGGACTGCGTGCCCGACCCGGTCTGCCAGACATACAGCGGGTAATGGTCATCGAGCTTGCCGGCGATCGTCTCGTCAGCGGCGCGCACGATGGCGTCCGCTTTCCACTGAGCCATCCGGCCCTCGGCCGCGTTGACCAGGGTGCAGGCCTTCTTGACGGTGCCGTAGGCGTGGTAG
This sequence comes from uncultured Acetobacteraceae bacterium, assembly GCA_964244655.1. Classification (GTDB taxonomy): domain Bacteria; phylum Pseudomonadota; class Alphaproteobacteria; order Acetobacterales; family Acetobacteraceae; genus LMUY01. The sequence goes on from CAXTJU010000002.1 coordinate 78,954, forward strand.
ACCTCCTTCGGCATCTTGTCGTTGCCGATCGAGAAGTGGATGAGGCTGCGCTGGGTCTGCGCACCCCAGTAGCGGTCCGCCGGCACGGACACGTCGCCCATGCTGTCGAACTCGCGGCGCTCGCCCTGAGCATCGATGCCGATCGGCACGTCCTTCATGACGTGCCCTTTTCCCAGGCCAAACATGCTCAAGCCTCCTGATTGTATTCTGGCTTGTAGGTCATTGCCTCGATCCAGGCCCGCACGTCCTTGGGCCGCTCCACCGTTGCCTGTTCCTGGTCGAAGATGTGCTCGGCCACCCGCGTCGCGGTGGTAATCTCGGTTTCCAGGATGTGCGACTGCTTGGGGAACAGCATGCCGCGGTCGCGGTCCTCTCGGGTTACCTGGTCCGCGCTTGCCTTGGCCGCCTCGATGAACATCCGGTCCGTGATGCGTTTGGGCCGTGTCGCGTAGACGGCCAGCCCAATTGCCGGGAAGATGTAGAAGTTGTTCGCCTGCCCTGGATGGTAGGTCTTGCCGTTCACCGTCACGTCCGGGAACTGCACGCCGCATGCGACCAACGCCTTCCCATCTGTCCACGTATAGGCTTGCTCGGGCGTGCACTCCGCCTTGTCGGTCGGATTGGACAGCGGGAAGATGATCGGACGATCCGTGTTCTTCGCCATTGCACGGATCACCGGCTCGGTGAAGGCGCCGTGCATAGTCGATACGCCGATCAGCACCGTGGGCTTGAAGGCCTCGACCGCCGCCTTGAGATCCTTCGTTGGCTCTGCCTTCTGGGCATAGATCGCCTGCGAGGGTGTTAGGTCGTTCCTTGAAGGTTCAATTAGGCCGTTGACGTCGAACAATGCGATTTGCTTTTGCGCGTCCTCCTTCTTCACGCCCTCGTCCACCATCGCCTCGACGAGCATGTTGCTGATGCCGATGCCGGCTGACCCAGCGCCCAGGAAGAAGATCCTCTGGTCCTTCAGCTTCGCTCCGCTGATCTGCAGCGCCGTCGTCAGCCCGGCGATGGTGATCGAGGCCGTGCCCTGAATGTCATCGTTGTAGCAGAGCACCTTGTCCGTGTACCGGGTGAGCAGCCGGATAGCGTCCGTGCCTTTCCAGTCTTCGAAATGCACGCACACGCCCGGGAACACCTCGTTCGCGGCGGCGACGAATTCGTCAACCAGCGCGTCCAACTCGTCCACGGACGAAGGCGGCGCCTCGCGTAGGCCGAGGTAAAGCGGGTCGGCCCGCATCGGCGTGTTCGTGGTGCCGATGTCGAACAGCACCGGCAACAGGCACTCCGGCGGCACGGCGGCGCAGGCGGTGTAGAGCTGTAGCTTGCCGATCGGGATGCCCATGCCGTTGGCGCCGATGTCGCCCAAGCCGAGGATGCGCCCGCCCGATGACACGCAAATGAAGCGTACGTCCCGGTGCGGCCAGTTCTGCAGCACCTCGGCCATGCGGCCCTTCATGTCGCGGGTGATGTACATGCCTCGCGACCGGCGGTAGAGGTGGCCGAAGGTTAGGCAAGCGTCGGCGATGGTCGGGTCGTACACGATCGGCACGAAGCGCGCCGGGTCGGACATCAAAGTCTTATAGAACAGCGTCTCGTTGCGGTCGCACAGCCCCATCAAGTAGACGTAACGCTCAAGGTCGCTGGGCTTCTGCTCCAGGTGGCCCATGACGCGCTCGAGCTGGCGCTCGATCGTCTCAACCGTTGGCGGCAACAGGCCTTCGACGCCGTGCCTCTTGCGCTCAGCCGCTGAAAACGCGGTACCCTTGTTCAGCACCGGGTCGTCGAGCAACTCGATGCCGCTTATGCTGGCTGAGCCGTGGGATTTCGCATTAATATCCATGTGAACCTCTTGAGTTTACGAAGGCGATCAGATTTGCCTGGGAGCCGTGGTCACAAACCTGCCGGCAACACGACGGGTCCGATGGCGGAGATAGTGAAGCTACGTTTGATCGCGGTTGCGTGGACCGGGTAGGTCTCGACCCACGGAACAGTCGCCAAATCTCGCGAGATTGCGTTGGAGGCGGGATCGGTGACTTGGTTCGACATCATGGCCTCCGTGCCTGAAGCATCCCAGGGATGCGACTACGAGACCAGTTGGGGCGGGGCAGGATGCGCTGGGAGGAGTGTTGTTATCCTATGACTCTCTGTCACAGGCTCCCGGCCGGGCGATGTAGATCACGAGCGACAGGTCCGGCCGGTCCTCCGGGCTGAGCGACACATAGGTCAGGTCAAGCAGTCCTTGCGTCGGATGACGCAGCCGCTCTCTGGCTTCGTCGAAACCCTGCACGTCGACTTTCGGCCACCAGGCCCGGAATTCTTCGCTCTCTGCGCAGACCTCCTCGACCAACCGGTCGAACGGCGCTTTGTCCGAGGCCTTGGCGCGGGTGGCGTGGAACACGCGCATCGTGGCGCGGGCCGCTTGCTCCCAGTCGCGCAGGAGGCTGCGATAGGGCCGATAGAGGAACATCATACGAAGCGTGTTGCGCTCGTGCGGCTCCAGTGCGCCATAATCCACGAACAGATCCGCCACCGCCGGATTCCAGGCAAGGATGTCGAACCGGCTGTTGCGGATATAGGCGGGAACGGGATCAATCTCCCTGACCAGATAGACCAGCCTGTCGCTCGGCTCGCCGCCGGTCTGGGCGACTGGTAGCTGGTGTGAAGAGAGCGCGAACAGGTGCAAGGATTCTGCGCGGTCAAGCCGGAGGACGGTCGACAGCCGATTGAGCACCGCGGCCGATACCCCGATGTCGCGCCCCTGTTCGAGCCACGTATACCAGCTGACGCTGACACCGGCGAGCAACGCCACCTCTTCGCGACGCAGACCGGGCGTACGCCGCTGCCCGGCCGGCAGGCCCAGCTCGCTCGGCTGCAAACGGCCGCGCCGACTGGACAGGAAAGTGCCTAGCTCCTTGCGTTCCTCTAAAGATGGCTTTTTTACGCCGTGGTCGTTGGCGATGAACCCGGACGCACAGTCAGTCACGTGCTCGACCCATATGGCGGCATGGGAATTGGCTTCCATCGGACGAGGAAGCTCGTCAACCCGATTCTCTTCCCCGATGCTCGTCAGGAGCCCTATCTTATCTAGAGCTTGAACGTAATCAGCTAAACCTGCTTGCGGCATGTTCTACCTCGACCAAGTTAGCTACTACGGACAGGGTTATCGCTCGCTGCATAGGTTCGGAAACTACTCAGGTCAGCCACATTCATACCGACAACAGAGCGGAAGAAGCTCGTGTGCTCGATGGCAAACAGCGATGACGGTTGCGGGTTCAGGGGGGGGGGAGCCGCGGCCCGGCGGTGCCGGGCTGGGCTTCGTAAACCGCCTGGTTCGTGGGGCCACAGCATGCTGACGTGATTGTACAGGACGGGAACCGAATGGCAGATCGCGCTGATGCTATAAAACGAGAGACCGAACGCCAAAAAGAGGCGGCACCCTAGGGTGCCGCGAGTTTGGGAGGGAACGTCAGCGCGGCGGAGGAAAGAGCTGAGCGTTCCACCGCACGGTAGATCTAGGCTTGGTCCTCAGGGGGCGATCCTAAACTGGATCAATCGGGAGGTACGGAGGTACGAAGGTTGACATGGCCGACTGTAGCCAAAGCTTCAGAAGTTGGTATCCCAACCCGACGAGATGCTAGGCTGTGTCGTGGGCGGAGTCGCCGCCCGTGACCTCGTAGGTCGCGCCTGTCACCATTGCAGCGCCGTCTGAGGCGAGGAACACCGCGACAGGCGCAACTTGGTCGGGGGTTAGCCAGGGGACGCCAAGCGGCAGGTGCGGCTTTAGGGCGGCTACGGCCTGATCTTCGGTTGGGTCCTCAACGACATGACCGGTGGCGGCCGCGATAGCCAGGCTCCAGCGCATCTCGTTGCGCGTCATCGGGGTATCGATCAATCCCGGGACAACCGCATTGACCGTGATCTTGGATGCCCCAAGCTCAAGGGCCGCCGACTTCATCAGCCCAATGATCCCCCACTTGGAAGCTGAGTAGGACGAGCCGTTCTTGGTGCCGTACCGGCCCTGCATGGATGCGAGCACGATGATGCGCCCGCCGCCCCCGATCACCAGCGCCGGGCCAAACGCCCGGATAGTATTCGCCGTGCCGTTGAGGTTCACATCGATGACGTCGTGCCACTGGGTATCGCTCATCTCCAGGAGCGGCTTAAACAGTTGGATGCCCGCGTCGGCAACGACGATGTGGATCTGGCCCATCTGCGAGGCCACGTTCGCTGCCGCAGCGCGCAGTGCTGCGATGTCGCGGATGTCGGCCACAACCGGCATGAAGCGTCGCCCATAGGATTTTACGAGCCACTCCGTTTCGTCTAGGTCGGCCTGGGTCGAATGAGGGTAAAGCGTGTCGGTGCTGGCCGGCCCGCAAATATCGAGGCCGACCACGTCGGCACCGTTGGCTGCGAACTCGACTGCAATCGACCGGCCAATGCCCCGTGCCGCGCCCGTCACTACCGCGAGCTTGCCGTTGAGCTTGGATTTGAGGTCCGATGTGCCTGCTGGTTGTCTAGTAGCTTCAGTTTGGGACGTGTCGCCTTCGGGCTGCTGCGAGTTAGGCACACGAGATTCGGCAGCATTCGCCGCGTTGGCGCCGAGTGCCCCGACACCAGCGGCCAAGGTGCCCAGCAGACTGCCGCGCCGGTCTGCCCGCAGAATTTCATCATCCTGACTGCTCATAGCTTCGTCCCACTTCTCTTAGCGTGACAGTTCTTGTTTAGCGCCAGGTCTGGCCGCATTGATGCAAGCGCGCCGAGGCCAGTGTAAGCCGTCCGCCATGTCCCAATCCTTCGAAGACGTCATCGCTGCCACGCGATCGGCCTAGGCAGCTAGGTGGGACTCCCAAAGAGGGCCTGACAGGCGTGTTGTGATCCTATGACCCCAAGTCACAGGCAGGTGGACGCAGGAGGTATGCCGTGACCGAGAGGTCCGGCTGCCCCTCTCGCCCCAGGGCGATGTAGGTCATGTCGACGCGTCCCATAACCGGATGACGAAGGCGCTGGAAGCCTTCGTCAAAACGTTTTACGTCGATATCCGGCCACCATCGACGAAATTCTTCGCTTTTGGCACTCAGTTCCTCGACCAGCAAATCGAACGGCGCCTGATCCTGCGCCCTCGCTCGTGCAGCGCGGAAGGCGGCGAGCATACCGCGGGTGAACTGAGCCCAATCAAGGATCAGGGTCCGGTAGGGCTCATGCAGGAACAGCAGGCGAAGTGTGTTCCGCTCGTGCGGCTCGAGAGAGCCGTAATCGACGAACAGATTTGCCACCGCGGCGTTCCAGACGAGGATGTCGAATCGAGTGTTTCGAATGTAGGCGGGGATCGGATTGATCGCCTGCACCAGTTCAATCAGTCCATCGCTCGGCTGTTCATTTGTGGGCGAGGAAGGAGACACCCGAGAGGAAAGCGCGAACAGGTGGGCTGACTCCGCACGGTCGAGGCGAAGCACTTTCGCCACCCGTCCGAGCGCGTCGACGGAAGCCTGGATGTCGCGCCCCTGCTCAAGCCATGTGTACCAGCTGACGCTTACGCCGGCGAGAACTGCCACCTCCTCGCGACGAAGCCCAGGAGTGCGCCGCGTCCCAACCGGCAGCCCCACTTCGCCAGGTTGCAGACGGGCGCGTCGGCTTGCTAGAAAGGCGCCGAGCATCTCACGCTGCTCGGTTGACGGCTTCTTCATCGTCGGTAGCTTGCTCCCTGCGCGATCCGGGAACGATGGCCCAACTCCACGAACCCGTAGGCACAGGCGGGCTCCCGTCGTGGTCAGCGCCGTTGCACCGCTGTGGACCGGGTCATTCAACATAGCGACGCCGTCAAACCGGCGTCTGCACCTGTCTCCTCTGTTAGGCTTCTGCTGAGAGCCATCTGGCTGAATAGGGCTGCGATAGTAAAGGGGACACGCCATGCCTAGCACCAGCATTGTCCTGCAACAGGAGATTCTGGCGAACAAGTTACCTGCTATCGGTAAATACATTGTCTGTTATCGGAGACTGTGATGATTGGCGAACCCTTTGATCTTACGCAGCTGCGGGCTTTTGAAGCAGTTGCTCGAACAGGTAGTTTCACCAAAGCGGCGGAGACACTCGGCCTCGCGCAATCCTCCGTCAGTCAACAAATCCACCGTTTTGAAACGCGGCTCGAACGTACTCTGCTGGAACGTTATGGCCGCGGGGTGAAGTTGACGCAGGTTGGCGAGGCTGCTCTGATATACACTCGTGCGATGCTATCGTTGGCTGACCAAGCTAGGCGCCAGTTCTCGGAACCACCTCTGAGCGGCTCACTCCGCCTCGGTATCGTCGAGGACTTCGCAACGGCCAAGCTCGGTAGCGTATTCGCCGTGTTCCAGAAGCAACATCCGCGCTTTGAGCTGACCTTCGAGACAGGCCTTAGCACGAGCCTGCTCAACGCCCTTGACGCCGGTGACCTGGACGTGGTTGTCGCCAAGCGGCTTCCAGGCCGAGAAAAAGGGAGCTTGCTCTGGCGAGAGCCGCTTGTCTGGATCGGGCTGTCACATGCGATCGGTGAGGGAGGAAACGTACCTCTCGCAACCTACCCAGCTCCTAGCGAGACACGAGACCTGACGTTGACTGCTCTACAAAACAATGGGCGACGTTGGACCATCGTGACACAAAGCACTGGTTTGCTCGGCATCATTGCCGCCGTCGAGGCTGGTCTCGGCGTGGCCGCGTTCGGCAGCCATTTCGTTCCAGCACATCTCGAAGAACTTCCACCCGATCTCGGCCTGCCGCAACTCGGAATGCTAGATTATGTGATCGATCAGAGAGCTGGTCCTAGCGACGCTGCCTTGGAAGCTTTCATAACTATCGTTCGCATGGCCGCAGAGCAGTTAACGGGGAAGGAGGAGCCCTGAAGGAAATAAGCCAAACACTGAATGGAGATGACAGAATCTGAGGTTTTCGCCCGGAGAGTAGCCACAAACTTGGCTTGCGAGAATGGCTATTATCGCAAGTTGACGCGGGGAGGCGAGGACCCGTAGGCTTCGGCATGCCAGTCAAGAAAACCAGCCCCGCATCCATGCCCATGGGGAATGGTGCTGTCGCCGCGATTGAACGTCCAGCTCCCCTGATACCAACAGCCCGCTCCCGTTCCCGCCAACGGGCGGACAATTACCTTGTTGCCGCCGACGCACCGTCTACCGTGCGGGCCTACACGGCAGATTGGAAGCATTTCTCGGTTTGGTGCCGGGCGCGTGACCTGGCGCCAATGCCCGCGTCTCCGGAGTTGGTCGGTGACTATCTTGCCGATCTCGGCGAGGGTTATGCCAGGGCAACCCTGCGCCGGAAGGTCGCCGCTATCGCGCGCGCCACCCGGCATGCCGGTCACCCGCTCGATACCCGCCACCCCTCCATCCGTGACGTGCTGCGCGGGATTGGCCGCACGCATGGCGGTCCTCCCAAGCGAGCCCAGGCCTTGGCGACCGAAGAAGTCCAGAGGCTGGTCGCGACCTGTATCGACGACCCGGCAGGACTGCGCGACCGTGCCCTCCTGCTCATCGCCTTTGCCGGCGCCCTGCGTCGCTCGGAGCTATGCGCCATTGAGGTCGAACACATCACCTGGAAGCCGCGCAGCCTCGAGCTGTTGATCCCACGCTCCAAGACCGATGCCGAAGCGGAAGGCGCCCGGATCGGCATCCCGCGCGGCAAAGTGGAGGCAACTTGCCCGCTGCGCGCCCTGCAGGCTTGGCTTGTGGCCGCCGCTATCGACCGCGGCCCGGTGTTCCGCGCTGTCACGCGCCATGGCACGCCCAGGGCAGCGGCGCTCAGCGGCGAGGCTGTCCGGCTGATCCTGCTCAAACGTGCGAGGCTTGCCGGGGTGAAAGGCACCCGGTTGGAGCCGATCTCGCCGCACGGGCTCAGGGCGGGGTTCGTCACCGCCGCCTACCGTAACAACGTCCCCGACGAGGAGATCATGGGTCATAGCCGGCATCGTAGCCTGACGGTGATGCGCAGCTATGTGAGACGGTCGAAACTCAGTCACGCCAGCCCCGCCGGAAAGGTTGGTCTGTGAGCGACGACCAGCGTGTGCCCCTCACAGGATGGCTACTTTGCGCTGCATCTCGGACATTGAGGCGCCTCGGCCAGTTTCCCGGTATAGGACATCCCCGCGATACGCCTTTGACAACCGCTTAATGCCCATCGCGGACCTCAAGGCGCCTCGGCCAGCTTCCGGACTTCGAGGGCCGGAGGCGTCCAACAGGGGAATGAGAAATCCGTAAATACAGCCTTCTGGCCTTCTGGTTTGCATGAAAGCCAGAAATGTGGAATTCAGGGCATGTTATCACGACCGAACAGGACGGTCGACGAGTCAGGGGACGCTCAATGGCGGAGAGGCAGTCGGCTTCACCCAGCGACGAGGCTGGCCAGGAACCCGACAGGGGACCCTCGCTTAATTTCAAGGTCAGCTCGGATTTCAAGAAGCAGTTTAAGGGATTCGCTGTCGCGCGGGGGATTAGTATGACCGATCTCCTCAAGGAGGGATTCGAGCTCTCCAAGAGTAAGCGGCAGGAATGATCGACATCTCGGCCGCTATTATGCGCTCGGCTACACCTGGCGCGTCACTCTCGTTAAGACGGCGCCTATGACGCTCGAGGCCCCCAGTGATCGCAAGGAGGTAGCCGACTGGCTGTTTTCCATTGGCGAGCACAGCGGCCTGCCCATGGTAGAAGGCCTGGTAGCTGTCCAAGGTTACGACCATTCGGGCCGACCGCCCGAAGAGGTCGCCTTCATGGAAAAGGCGTACTCCTACGGCGCGCGGGCGGTGTTCTTCGAAGCGGAACGCCATGGCCGTGCGGCCATCGCCCAAGCCTTCATCTTCGATACGAGCGATGAACCAGACGACTCCCGGTTCGCCGAACTGCACAAGCGGCTCTGGAGTTGGGGCGGCGTGCCCTTGGTCTATCGGGCTGCGCCGGCGTCGATCCAGCTCTTTCGATGTGCGCACGAGCCTGACTTCGCCAGCCCGGACGGCGTGCCCGTCTGCCGTCCGATTCGGACGCTGGTGACTGGCGCCAAGATCGCCGAACGCGACGTCTGGTGGGACGCGGCGCGCATCCGCAATGGTACTATCTGGGATGATCCTCACGCCTGTACTTTGATGCTCTCCGCTCAGAAGTCGGCGCACCGTACCTTGGTCGAGGAAGTCCATGCGTTGGCGAAGCAGCTATCCGACCAACGCCTGCTTTTGCCTAGGCTCCGCCGCAGGCTCCTCATCCTATCGCTCCTTATCGCCTATCTCGAAGAACGATCGGTTCTGCTCCCCGCGGATTTCGCCATGGCGCGCAGAGGCGCGACCCGCTTTTTCGAAGTCCTTGGTGACGGCAACGCGCTAATCGCATTGCTCGAGGCGCTCGAAGAGCGGTTCAATGGTCACGTTTTCAGGTTGACCGAGGAGGAACGCACCGCCCTGGCCGACAGCACTGAACTCGCAAACTATGCGCGATTGGTCGAAGGCCGTGAAGACGCCGCCGGACAGCTCAGCCTCTGGCGACTTTACTCCTTCCGCGACCTGCCAATAGAGCTGATCAGCAACATTTACCAGCTTTTCGTCAAGGACGCGGCGAGCTCCATCTACACTCCTCCCGCTCTCGTTCGGCTCATGCTCGAGGAAACCCTGAGTTGGGAGCGGCTTGATCGACTGATGGCGGGCGACGGAGTCATTCTCGACCCGGCCTGTGGATCTGGCGTGTTCCTTGTAGAGGCCTATCGGCGGCTCGTCCTCCGGTGGCGGTGGCGTAATGATTGGGCCCGGCCCGGAGTGAACGAGTTGCGCCCTTTGCTGCAACGCGTCCACGGGATCGACCTTGAAGAGGGTGCCGTCGAACTGGCCGCGTTCAGCCTTTGTCTAAGTTTATGCGATGCCCTGCAGCCAGAGGAAATTCGTTCGAGTGTCAGGCTGTTCCCGCCGCTGGCCGGCACGACGCTCCACCACAGCTGCTTCTTCGACGCTAAGTCCGCAGGCCTGGTCCAGGCCCCGGTCGCCGCGATCGTCGGTAATCCACCGTTCGAATCGTCATTGCCGACTGCAGGCGCTAAGCGCAGCTACGCGTCCTACATCAAGGCGCATGGAGCGCTGGCGGACAAGCAGCTCGCCTATCTCTTCCTGAACGAAGCGATGGCGATGCTTGCGCCGGACGGGGTGCTGGCCATGGTCGAGCCCGCGGGCTTCCTATACAACCAAAATGCGCTCGCCTTCCGGAAGGCTTTTTTCCGCCGCTGGAGGGTGCGTGAGATCCTCGACTTCGTCTCGGTACGCGGACTTTTTAAGAAGGGCGAGGCGGACCCCAAGGTCGTGGTCGTCATCGCCGAGGCTGGCAAGTCCGCGCCCGACAGCCGTCTGCTTCACGCCGTGTTCCGCCGCAACGGCCGCGCCACGGCTGAGCAGGGCTTCGATATCGACTACTATGACCTCTGTTGGCTTCGAAATTCGGATGCCGAGCAGTCGTCGGACGTCTGGCGCTCAAATCTCCTCGGCGGGAGCCGGGTTAGGGAGCTTGTCGAGCGACTGCGAGCGTACCCGACCTTGAAAGATTATGCTGCGAAGCAGAATTGGGATTTCGGCGAAGGCTTCATTGCCGGACTCAGTGGTGAGTCGGCGCCCGCCGACCATGTTGTCGGCAAGCCGCTACTGCCGACCAGCGCTCTCTCCAAGCACGGCCTTGATGTTCATTTCTTTGAGACCGTTCCTGATCGCCCCATCAAGCGTCCTATGACAGAGCGACGGTTCACGCCGCCTTTTCTTCTGATCAAGGAAAATGAGGACCTGCACCACGACGTTTGGACAGGCCACTATCTGACTTACAAGCATCGGATCGTTGGGTTTGCCGCGAAGCCCGGCGATCTGCCCAGGCTCACGGCTGTCGAGAAATGGCTTCGGCGCGAGAGCACCGCGCTGCGCGCCTATGTCGCCGCTGTGAGCGCCAGTTTGTTCGTCCAGCGGGCGACAGCGATCCTCGGTGCCGACATCTTCGCATTGCCCTATCCCGAAGATGAAAACCTCGACCTGAGCGAGAACGAGCGTATCCTCACCGAGGATATCATCGAGTATCAGCGCGACTTCATCAGGCTCGGTACGACCGCGCCGGTGATGCAAACCGCGTCGCCAGACGCCCTTGCGGCCTTTGACCAAGTCTTCACACGCCAACTCAAGGCAGTTTACTCGCGCAACCCTCTTCGCGCCCTCGACAGCCAGCACTGGTCCGGCGCAAACTGCAGGGCCTACGTGTTCGGTGAAGGCAAGGTGGACTGGTCCGGCGCCGACGAGCTTCGCAGCCGGCTCGACACTCTCCTGCACGACCGCCGCGGTTCGGGGCTGACCGTCACCCGGATCACTAGGCTCTATGACAAGGGCTTCGTGTTCCTTCTCAAACCCGATCGTCATCGCTTCTGGACCCGCTCGATCGCCTTGCGGGACGCCGATGACGTCCTGGCCGATCTTCGCGAGCAAGGCTTTTAGCATGCTGGCCGATACAGGCGATCGCCGAGCCCAGGCTGGGATGCTTGGCAGCGCGGTTCATCTGCCGGGCGAATGGTTGTCTGCCCTGATCGGCTTCATCGGCCAGGTTCTGCCGGGTTGGCGGGATGACCCAAAAAGACCGGCGCAAATTGGTGAGGATGCCCTGACGTCCCAGCTTTGCGCACGTCTCGCAAGCGCCAGCCGCCATACGCCCGGCTGGGATTTCCTGCAGTTTCGGCGCGAAGAGCCAGACGAAGCGGACCGCCGACGAGCGATTGATCTGGCCGTAGCGCCCAGTGGCTGCATCATTTGGATCGAGGGGCGCGAGTACACCGAGTATCAGACGCTTCTTCCGGTCGAGTGCAAGCGACTACCGACACCCTCTGGAGCCCGGCGCGACGAACGCGAGTATCTCTATAGCTGCTTTAGTACTACGGGCGGGGTCCAACGTTTCAAAGCAGGTCATCACGGCGCCTCGCAAGCGAGAGGAGCAATGATCGCGTACGTGCAGGACAGCGATATCGCGGCCTGGTCTGCACAGATTGAGGGATGGATCAACGATCTCGAACGCGACGCCGTTGAAGGCTGGTCGGCGGCCGACAAGCTATCCATCGTCCACCATGACGCGCTCGCGCGCATCGCACGGCTAGCCTCAGTTCACCTTCGCAGACTGGGTCTTGACAGAATTCAACTCGATCATCTTTGGATCGAGATGTAGCACTAATCGAACCGGACCTAAATCTGAGCTCGGCGTCGCCGAGCGATAGAAGGCCGCCTCCCTGATCGGGCGAAAGATCATGATTTTCAGGTGCCCGCCTGGTTCGCCGCCGGCCCTAGCGCGTTAAGGCGAGCGTCGAGTCTGGCCTTTTCCTGATCCCGCACGCTTGCGGCGCGCGCTCTTGCCAAGTCGTCCCGTGCTCCGGGATCACCAAGGGCGACGCGCGCATCGTGCCGGAGTTCCAGGAACTCGCTCCTGAAGTGCTCTGCCTTTAAGTTGCCGAGCGCCCTTTCAATCCACGCTAGTGCGTCTTGCGCGTCCCCCTGCGCGAGCCTCGCTCTCGCCATCAAGCGCTGAAGCCATCCGCTTTTCTCGAGATCCGGGCGGCTGCGAAGCAGCGCCTCGCCCTGCCCCGGCTGGCCCATGTCGATCAGCAGCTCTGCGCGCCTCTGTTGGTGGAATGGATGAGGCCGGGCCTCGGCCTCATATAGGGCAAAGGCCTTTGCGCGCAGGCGGTCAACATCCGCTCCCTCCAGCCTGGCGGCCTCCGCAAATACCTCCGCCCACGCAAACCGCTCGCCGTCGTCCGCCAAGTCAGACGGTTCTGGCTCCGGCAAGTGCCGCAGGATTCGCTCGAACATGAGCGGCTCCTCCGTCGAAATGTAGCGACCCAGCATGGCAAAGGCGCTGAGCGCCTGCCGCACCCCGACGTTTCCCGCTTCCACAATAGTTCGTTCGATTGCCACGGCGTGCCGGCGAACTAAGTCGGCTCGCCAGCTGCCGGAACCCCAGGGTAGGCGCTCGATCACGCCTAGCAGGACGGAGTAGCTCACCTCCAGCCCGGGCCCCGTGGTCCCGAGAACCTGATCGACGAGCTCGACGACCCTTCCCGTTCTGCACGGGTCCGACCGGTATATGTCGACCAACTGGAGCCGCGCCTCGTGCAGCGGCCACGGGCCACTCAGCACGTCTTCAAACAGGTGCGCCGCGGCTCCTGTCTCGCCAAGTCGTTTCAGCGCCTTGGCCTCGTGGTGCCGGATCTCGGCCAGCTGACGGTCTTCAAGCCCAGGGAGTGCCGCCAACTTGCTGAAAATGGGCATGCGTCCGCGCAACCTGTCCTTCGCCAAGGCGTCGCCCTCGATCTTGTCGTGGAAGAACAGGTGCTCGACGGCTTCGATCACCGTGATGACCGCCATGGGCCCTGGAACTTTCCCTACCAACGCGTCGGCATCCGCCGACGGGTCTCCCACGAGCCGAGGGTCGAGTTCCGCGGGCTCCCACGAGAGGAGAAGGGCGTACAGGAAGGGCGGGGAGCGGTTTCCGCCTCGGACCAGCCTTTCCAGCTTTGGACGTAGGACGCGTGCGGCGGTCCACAGCCGCAAGCCGGGTTGCGCGGCCGCACTCCGCAGGTAAGACTCGAACGCGGCGTCCAGTTCCGCGGCCCGGCCAGGACTGCACCAGTCGGGGGAGATGGCAGCGAATACGACGTCGTGCAGGCGCACGACCCCACTTCTGTCAGCCGCAGTTAAGCCATGCCTCCGCAGCTTGCGCAGGCCGAGTGGCAAGACAATCGTCTGGAGAAAGTCCTCGCCGCAGTTTGCTTGCCCGGCCCAGGCGAACACCGACAACTCGCGCTCCAAGGTCGGGTGGAGGCGGCCCAGCAGCCTGTCAGCGAGCCGGACCCCGCCATCCTCCAGTTCCCCGAGTTCGCGGCAGTCGAGTTCTACCTCTCCCCACGTTGCGCCCTCCCGCACGGCTGACTCGATCAGGCTCAGGCTCAAGGGATGGCCACCGACCGTGGACCAGATCGTGGCGAAGCTGTCTTCCGGGCAGCGCGCACCCTCACGTTCCAGCAAAGCGCGACCGTCCACTTGATCAAACATAGGGAGCTGGTAGGAGCCGGTGCCCACAGGCCGGCGCGTCACGATTACGCGCGACCCTGGCCCGCACAGGTCGGCGAAGGCCTTCTCGTCGAGGTCCTCCCCGGCGTCGTCGATCACGAGAAGGCATGCCCGCGCACGCAGCAGGGCGGCGATGTTGCGCTGCTCGCCTCCCCGCACGAGAGGGAGCGCCTGCAAGTCCTCGGGCCGTCGAACCTCGCCGCGGTCGAGCCAAATCGCTAGGTCATATTCGTCCTTATGGTCCGCGACATATGCGGCGGCGGCGGCGGACTTGCCGAGGCCGCCGATGCCGCTGACGGTCACGGCGGGTTGGCTGGCCAGCCGCGACGACAGCTCGGCATCCACTCCGGGACGCCGAAGGTGCCTCGGGTCAGGCGTCGGCGCCATCCTACTGATCGCCTCCTCGTCCCGGATGCGCTGTAGCTCAGGCAAGTATGGAGCGAGGTGCCGAATGGCGACGTCGCTGAATATCAGCTCGTCAACCAGTCTAGTCGCGATGTCCTCCGCCCCCCACACGTGCAGGGTCTTCCCAGCCATATCGGGCCGGGCGAGCGCCGCCGTTTCAAATTCCTGCGCAATCTGCGGTCTTTTGCGGGTGCCGGACAGGAGGAAGACGTCAATTGCGCCCGGCCTGCGCCGAAGCGCGTTAGCGAGGTCGCCCTCGGCTTTGTGCATGGGGCGGTCGAAGTAGCCGGCCTCGTCGGAGTATTCGGCGACGGAACGTCCATCGTCGCTGACGCTGTCAGCCACCCCAGAAACGGGATAGCCCCGCAGGTTGATCCCCTGGTGACTGAGTGACGTCGCGAGAAGCTCATCGAGGAAGATTCCGCCGAAGCGCTCGAACTCCGGTCCGATGTAGCCGATCGCTGTTGCCAGGCGGTCGATCTGGGCCGTCCTCCGCTTCGGATTCATCCGGAGACCATTAGCTGGCGCATCAAGTCATCATTCCAGTAAGAGGGACGCTTTGTGGCTTGGGTGTTCCGCAGATGGCGCAAGGTTTTGGACCTTGCTAGTCCGGCATAGCCTGCCTGCCAGGAGAGGGCGCGCGTCGCGGGCCATGGCGCCGCGGCGATGATGCTCGCCGCCATCATCGTCCTGCCGCTGATCGCGGGCAGTATTATGATGGCCATCACCAACGGCCGCGGCCTGCTCCGAGGCCTTGCCGATCAGGTCTCGTAGGAACACCTGCATCCAGACCGGCAGCGTCGACAGCCCGTCCTGCAGATCGGCAACGATCGTTGGACCATGCTCTGGATCCGCGGATATCGACTGAAGCCGCTTTTTGACCCGCGCCGAATCGCCGGGAAGCATGTCCTGCAGCCAATGCAGTGCCTGCACCACCCGCATCGCGGGCCGCCCCGCCCAGTATAGGGCGCTCGGCGCCGTCTTTTTGAACTCGATCCGCAGGCCGCCGAGCTCTAACGGCTTATATCGGGCGTCCGTATGCACGACGATGCATGCCGGCACCGCGTCGGAGAGGCCGAGATCGTTCGCCGCCGTGATGCCGTCGACGAGGATTCGGGCCTGGTCTCGCCGGGCCAGGGCATCAACGACGGCGCGGGGATCGGGATTTGTCGCCTTGCCGGTCAGCTTGTTGAAGCCGGGCTTGTCGTAGAGCCCCCGAGTGATCCGGCGTATCTCCTGGACCTGGACGAGCCGGTGCAGTGCCTGACGGACGGCCTCATGTGGTCCAAGATCGACGAAATCGGTGGGCGTCCATACCCCGAAAGGCGCGGAAAGGGCCATCCGCTCAACGATCGTCCCTTTAAGATCAAGAGCGGATCCACGCATTACAGGCTCCATTTGTCACAAGAATGTATACTTCCTTGTGACAAATTGCCAGTCTCGTTTTGCCCGAGGCCCACGTCTCTGCCCCGGCTGCCTCACGCTGAGCGGTCGATAGACCGCGGCCTGTCGAATAGCCACGCCCTCACGCACGAGCCGCGCGACTGTCTCAGCACTGATACCTCCGGCGACCAAATCGCGCAGCTGCACGATCCCCGCCCTTCCAGGCGTTCAATCGCGCTTGCTGGGTTGCGGCCGACGCAGCGGTTGATGTGATGAAATCTCGACTCTCGCCTCCAAGTGCAAAGGTATTATCAAATGGACCGGCAGTCGCCAGAGCTGTTGCTTACGGATCAGCCTGCCGCGGCGGCCTTGGCGAACAGCATGAGAGACATTTTACGAATGCCGTCCGGCTTGATCGCCGCGTCAAGCGAGTTCTCAGTCAGGCGAGCTCTCCTCAGGTCCAATCCTCGCGACCACCTTGACGCCCAATCCGACCGCGATTTCTCCCACGGCCCGGCGCGATCCTTTCCCCGGCTTGCCGTCAGCCCGGCCTACCGGTGGGGTCCACTCGCGCCGTTGCCGGACGGTCCAGCCGTAGCGCGGGTCGCCTTCCAGCAGGTGGACATGGTCGGCCAGCCGGTTGCGTTCGAGCCAACTCACCGCCGCCTCCAACTCCGCCAGGCTCATCTGCGCCCTCGGTTTGTCGCCGGTGCGGCGTTTGAGGACGGCGTTGTAGCGGTGATACAGCCCCTCCCCTTTCGGCGCCCGCATCGCGCCCTCATCCTCAACGGCCTGCTGGGCCACCATCTCGCCCACGCGCTGACGCAGGCGGCGTTCCAGCACCGAGGGCGGGTCGAGCATTTCCGTTTGCGCCGCTTCGTGTTCGGGTCGGTGCAGCGCGTAATCCGGACCCGGCCGCAGCAGGCCGTAGCGCAAACCGAGCGCGTTGCTCTGCAGCGGCACGATGCCGCCCGCCTCCCGGTCGGCATCGGCCAGCTCGTCGCGCAGCCATTCCGGCAAGCGGGGTTGCGACGGTGGCTTGACCCGCTTGGCGACCATGCCCTGCTCGGTCTCCACGCTGTGGCGGAAACGGGCGAAGAGCGGATCGTCGGGGTGGAACACCAGGGCACGCTGCCCCGCGTACGACCCAGCGTGCGGGTCCACCCGCGTGGCGCGCGCGATCATCTGCTCCAGCCAGGCGCGCGAGCGGATGTGGGTCAGCGCCGCCACCACGGCCACCTCCGGTGCGTCGAGCCCTTCATAGGCCATCGCCACCGTCACGAGCACGCTCGGCTCGGCCCGCAGCCGGAAGCGGGCAAGCGTGTGGTGGGCGTCCCGCTCGTCCGAGGTCGCCAACTGCACCGTGGCGCCCTGTTCGGCCGGGATCCGACCCCGCAGCGTGTCGGCGTAGCGCCGCGCGTTGACCTGGTCGGGTGCGACCACCAGCAGCTTGCCCAACCCGGCTGCCTCCCCGCCCGGAGCAAGCCCCCGCTCGCGCCGCCGTTCCGCGCGCAGGGTCCGGGTCGCGGTAAACGCTCCGCGCAGCAACTGGTCGGCGAAGCCGGTCCGCAGCGCGGTAAACAGTGCCGGGCGGGTGGTCTCGGTCGGCCCGTGGGCGAACAGCCGGTGCGGGCCGACGGCGGTGCGGCTCTCGTCCAGCCAGCTTGCCTCGCCGTCGACGGCGCCGAACAGCCCGGGCAGCACGGCGCGTTCCGCCAGGGCCTGCGCGCGGGAGTAGCCCACCACCGCCCAGCCAGGCGCCGCTAGGTCGACCTCGCGGGTCTTCGCGCGCGGGCCGGTGCGGTAGGGCAGCCACAGGATGCTGCGACCGTCCGCGCGCTGCAGCGTCCCGGACAGCAGCAGCCGCAGCCGGGCCGTTTCCAGCAGCGGCAGCAGCGCGCGGCTCCACCCCGTGGCCGTGTCGGCCGCCGGGTCGGCCAGCGGATCGGGCGCCATGTCGGACAGGGCGGGCAGGTGATGCACCTCGTCCACCACCAGCAGGGTGCGGTGACGGCGTAACTCGGCCAGATGCAGGTCGGGCGCCGCGGCGACGCTCTGGTAGGTGGTGATGTAGCCCTGCAGGCCGCGGCACGGGTCGGGCGCGTTGTCGGCGGCGCGGACGCTGACGGCGTGGCCCAGGGTGGCGCGCCAGGCTGGGTCGGCGAAGGCCTCCTCGGCTTGCAGGCGCAAACTGTCGCGCGGCACCACCCAGCACACGCGGTCGATGATCTCGGCGGAGAGCAATGCGTGGGCGGCGATCACTGGCAGCAGCGACTTGCCGCCGCCGGGTGTCACCGCGGCCAGGATGTCGGTGATCTCCGCCGCCTCACCGGCCGCGATGGCGCGGACGACGGCGGCGATCTGAGCCTGATGGGTGCGCAACGGGCGAGCAGTTTGGGGCAAGATACAAACGGGCTTCCGGTGTCAAACAGCACTGAAATCTGACCCCCACTGGCGTCCAAAAGTGACCCC
>CAXTJU010000003.1:0-91203 GCA_964244655.1 uncultured Acetobacteraceae bacterium
TAGCTCGTCAGGCTCATAACCTGAAGGTCACAGGTTCAAATCCTGTCCCCGCAACAAATTTCCGGCGTTGGCCATAGTCGCATCTTTCTAAGGAAGTGACGCGATTATGAAGACGACTCCGAATACTCCGCGTAGTTTGGACGTGTCTCTCAGGACAGCCAAAGGTCGTACAAAAGCTCAACAACTCTGGTTGCGCCGCCAACTTAACGATCCATACGTGCAGGCCGCCCAAATGCAAGGATGGCGGTCACGCGCGGCTTTCAAGCTGATGGAGTTGGATGATCGATACTCGCTCATCCAACGGGGTGGTCGAGTGGTTGACCTCGGGGCGGCTCCCGGTAGCTGGAGTCAAGTGGTAGTCAAGCGGGGCGCCAGCAGCGTTCTAGGAATAGATCTTCTTCCAATTGAACCTGTCTCTGGTGTGCGTTTTATCCAGGGTGATTTCAACGATCCCGACATGCCCGAGCGTCTCCGAATGGAAATGGGCGGTCAGGCTGATCTCATACTTTCGGACATTGCTCCCAATACCACCGGTCACGCTGCAACAGATCATATCCGCATCATCGCAATGGCGGAGCGTGCACTCGATTTTGCGTTGCAGGCCTTGGCGCCTGGAGGAAGTTTCGTTGCTAAGGTGCTGCAAGGCGGATCGGAGCGCGTGTTGCTCGATTCGATGAAGCAGGCTTTCGCCACAGTCCGCCATGCCAAGCCGCCGGCAAGTCGCAAGGACTCTAGCGAGCTTTACGTCGTCGCCAAAGGTTTTCGAAGCTCGATCGGCAGTCAATTGCAGCCGTAGCTTGCACGCTGCATCGTCGCTGGTTATGTCGGGTCGCCCAGGCGCGAGACGTGTTCTCGCCGGAGATGTTCGCCATGGCTTCCATAGAGAACAGTGTAGCTCGGATCCAAGTCTCTGTTCAGGAAGCCCTGACCTTTGATGATGTGTTGATCGTCCCGGCCTACTCGCAGGTTCTACCTGCCGAAGCAGACACCCGCACTCGTCTCACCCGCACCATCAATCTGCACATTCCATTGGTATCATCCGCCATGGATACGGTGACGGAAGGACCCATGGCCATTGCCATGGCGCAGCTCGGCGGCATCGGAGTTATTCACAAGAACTTGGACCCAATGGAGCAGGCTTCGCAAGTCCGGCGGGTTAAGAAGTTTGAGTCTGGTATGGTGGTAAACCCGCTGACCATCCATCCCGATCAAACTCTAGCCGAAGCCCGCACTCTTATGCTCGCCTATCACATCAGCGGCGTGCCTGTGGTGGAGCGTGGCACAGGTCGGTTAGTCGGCATCCTCACCAACCGTGATGTTCGCTTTGCCACTGATCCATCAGTGCGCGTTTATGAGTTGATGACTCGTGAAGGTCTGGTGACCGTGCAAAACGGTGTTCCAGCGGAGGAAGCCAAACGGCTGCTGCACAAACATCGGCTAGAGAAGCTTCTTGTGGTGGACGAGGGTTTTCGCTGCGTCGGGCTCATCACCGTGAAAGACATGGAAAAGGCGCAAGCGCACCCGCTCGCCAACAAAGATGAACTTGGCCGCCTTAGAGTGGCCGCTGCCATTGGCGTGGGTGAGGATGGCGCGTTGCGTGCTCGTGCCTTGATCGATGCCGAGGTGGATGTGCTGGTGGTGGACACGGCGCACGGACATTCCGCCGGGGTCATGGCTGCGGTGGAGAAGATCAAGCAGATGTCGAACGCCGTGCAGGTTGTCGCCGGCAATGTCGCCACGCCGGAAGGTGCACGGGCGCTGATCGAAGCGGGGGCGGATGCGGTTAAGATTGGCATCGGTCCCGGTAGCATCTGCACCACTCGCGTTGTCGCCGGGGTGGGAGTGCCTCAATTCACCGCCGTCATGGAGACTGCAACAGCCTGCCGGGAAGCCGGTGTGCCGTCCATCGCCGATGGCGGCGTGCGGACCAGCGGGGATATCGTGAAGGCAATTGGCGCCGGCGCGGACTCGGTCATGGTTGGCAGTCTGCTTGCCGGGACGGACGAAGCGCCCGGCGAGGTTTTTCTGTACCAAGGCCGCAGCTTCAAGGCCTACCGTGGCATGGGAAGCATCGGCGCCATGGCGCGGGGATCAGCTGATCGCTATTTTCAGCAGGAAATCAAAGACACACTCAAGCTTGTGCCGGAGGGCATTGAGGGCCGGGTCGGCTACAAGGGTCCGGTTTCGGCAGTGGTGCACCAGATGGTTGGTGGATTGCGGGCCGGCATGGGATACACCGGTAGCGCAAGCATCGCGGATTTGCAGGCTAACACACAATTCCGTCGCATCACCGGGGCCGGCTTGCGGGAAAGTCACGTGCATGACGTGGCAATCACCCGCGAGGCGCCGAACTACCGTCACGAGGGATGAGGGTCGGCTTCGCCGTCCTATGACCCCAGCAGCCCGGTTGGCCGCCGCCATCGACTTACTGACAGAAATAGATTCATACCCACGCCGTCCAGCGGACGCGGTTGCCAACGAGTTCTTCCGCAATCGTCGCTTCATCGGCTCAGGCGACCGCCGGGCTGTCTCTGAACGGTCCTGGCGCGTGTTGCGGACCCGGCGGCGGCTAGGCTGGTGGCTCGACCGCGCCGGCACTGCATCAACCCCCCGCATGCTGGTTGCCGCCTCTCTCCTCCTGGAGGGTTGGACAGTGTCGGGGGTGCAGCAATCCTACTCGGGCGGCCAGTATGGTGCCGCGTCCATGCTGGCACAGGAGGTGCTGGCGGCTCATCAGTTGGTCGGCCACACGCTGAACCACCCGGACATGCCTGACGCAGTGCGCCTGGAAGCGCCGGATTGGCTGCTACCATCATTGCAAGCGCGCTTCGGGGATGCGCTCGGCCCCGAACTCGCCATGATGGAAGTGGAGGCGCCACTCGACCTGCGGGTGAACTTGCTGCGTGGAAGCCGGGAGGCTGCTCTGGCCGCCCTGGCATTGGAAGGCATTGCTGCCGAGCCCACGCCAATCTCTCCCTGGGGCTTGCGCGTGGCGGCGCGCCGCTTGGTGACAAGCGGCCCGGCTTTCCTGTCCGGGCTGGTGGAGATCCAAGATGAGGGCAGCCAACTGGTTGCTGCCCTGGTCGGCGCTGCACCGCAGATGCGGGTCGCAGATTGGTGCGCCGGGGCAGGCGGCAAAACCCTGGCCCTGGCCATGACAATGGCCAATCACGGTCACATTGTCGCCTGCGATGTGCACGACAAACGGCTTGAAGGGGCGGTGCGTCGCCTGCGCCGTGCCGGGGTGCACAACGTCGAGCGCCATCTGATTGTGGCTGGCGACAAGTGGGCCAAGCGCCGCGCCAGCACGTTCGACCGTGTGCTGGTGGATGCGCCATGCACCGGAACCGGCACCTGGCGTCGCAATCCTGACGCCAGAGCGCGGCTTCGTCCGCTGGATTTACAGGAGCTGCTTCCCAAACAGGCGAGCATCCTGGACGACGCCTCCCGGTTGGTGAAAGCGGGCGGGCGGCTGGTGTTCGCTACCTGCTCACTGCTCAGGGAGGAAAACGAGGACCAAGTGGACGCATTCATCAACCGCCATCCGGATTTTACCGTTGTGCCGCTGCCGCAGGCCTGGCCACTGGAGTCGGTGCCCTGTGCAGGGCCATATTTGTCATTGACGCCACTGCGCCATGGCACAGACGGGTTTTTTGGCGCCGTGCTGCAACGCTCCGGAGTGCCGGGGTGATCGCGGTGCGCCGGGCTCGTCCGTCCGACGCGCCGCTGATTGGCGCAGTGCACGTCACAGCCTGGCGCAGCGCTTATCCGGGCATCCTGCCAGACTCCTTCCTTGCCGGCCTGTCGGTGACCCGGCAGGCCGCCTATTACGACAGGCAAATACGCTCAGCCAACGGGGTGTATGTGGCCATCGCCTCGGGCCAAGACGTTCCAGCCGGCGCCAGGCCGCGGCTGGTCGGCTACACGACGGTTGGCCGCACGCGCGGCACCCTGCCGGGCGGGTTCGCCGCAGACGGCGAAATCGAAACGCTTTATGTCTTGGATGATTGGCGTGAGCACGGCGTAGGCCGCCGCCTGATCCGCACTGGCGCCGCCCATTTGGCAGCGGCTGGTAGCCGGGCCGCATACCTTTGGGTGCTGCGAGCCAACCCAAGCCGCTGGTTCTACCAGCGCATGGGCGGACGGCTGGTGGCAGAGGCAGAGACGCGAGTGGCTGGTGTCACCGTGCCGCAGACCGCCTACGCTTGGGATCCGATCGAGCGGCTGATTGCAGCGTCGCCGGCCGTTTGAAGCGATGGAAGACGGTTTGCCGTCGCGAGCACCGCGTCCATGTTGCGCGCCATGATCATCAGCACGCTGGCATCTTTAGTGACCATTAAGGCAGCAGTTGCTCCATCGATAAGCAACAAAATCTGCCGTGCGACGATGGCGGGCTCGGCCAGCCTGGCCTCTTGGGCCAGTCCGTGAAGGAATGCGAGCACTTGGGCGTGGTGATCAGCCGCGATCTCGCGTAGCCACTGCTCTTCTTTGTCGTGCTCGCCGATCGCGTTCATGAAGGCGCAGCCGTAGAACCGACCGCCTTGATACCATAGTCCCATCGCCGCGGCTGGAGCACGCAGCTTGGCCAATGGGTCGGGGCCGGCGGCTTCCACGGCGGTGAAGAAGGCTTTGCGCCATTCAGCGCCCTCCCGGGCCAAGACCTCCCGCAACAAGGCTTCCTTCGAGCCGAATCGCCCGTAAAGCGCCATCTTGGAAGCACTCGCCGCGGCTAGGATGCGGTCGATGCCGGTCGCGTGGATACCCTGCCGGCAGAACAGGTCACGCGCGGCTTCGACAATGCGTTCATGAGGCGGGGTGGGCCGCGCAAACGGCAATGCGGTGTTGGTCACGCTTGAAAGAATCACAGCGCGGGGCCTTTTGTGCAAGCGCCCTGCCGCAGAATGGCCATCATTCTTTGTGGAGCTTGGCCATCATCTGGCACAACGATTGCTAGCATGAATGCCGATTGTCTTAGACTGACCGGTCTGTATGGTTGGCGCAGCTGCGGCATGAGCCCTGGCTTTGCAAGAAAGTGTAGGAGATCGCCATGAGCGACGTCGCCACCACGACCGCCGAGACTGGACCCGGCGCGATGACCGGCTGCCTGGCCCCAATCGACAAGGGTGGGCTGGATCAGCTGATCGCAAAGGGCCGCGCCAATCCGCAAGCCATCAAGACCCTTAAATGCAGGACCATTGCTGAGGGCCGCTTCCGGCACCTCAACATGATCCGCGACCTGCCGCCTTACATCGTTGACGAACCGCCTGCCCTGTTGGGCGACGACACGGCGCCAAATCCGTCGGAGGCATCCCTTGCCGCGCTCGGGTCATGCCTTGCGGTCGGCATCCACGCCAACGCCGTGTCCCGCAACATCACGGTCCGGTCGTTGGAGTTGGAGCTGGAAGCCGACATCAACATCACGGCCGTTTGGGGCACTGGCGACACCAGCCCGAAGCCTGTCGGGTTTGATGCGGTGCGAGTAAAAGTCCACTTGGACGCTGATGCACCGCAGGCCGAGTTGGACGCCCTGATCGCGCACGCGCGCAACTGGTCGCCGGTGGCCAACACGTTCAGCAAGCCTGTTCCCGTGAATTGCGAGATGGTCTGATCCAACCCGCCAGGAGCGCCACCATGAGCCAAACGCTTGCTGCCCCGCGTAACCCGTCCCCGGCAGTTGCCATGCTGCCGTTGACCGAGTTGCTTGATGCAGAGCTGGCGCCCCTGGTGGAACGGATCGACGAGGGCCTCTATCCCGCTGAGGTGATGCGTCGGCTCGGCGAGGCGGGGGTTTACAGCCGCCACCTCGCCTTGTCCGGGCAGCAGGATTTGGGGGGCGCCATTGCGGACATGGCATCCGTAGCCTCGTTGTGCATGTCCACTGCGTTCTGCATCTGGTGTCAGGATGCATGCGGCTGGTACCTCGAGAACACCGACAACGTGGCCTTGCGGGCCCGCTTGCAGCCCGGCCTTGCGGACGGCACCTTGCTGGGCGGCACGGGACTATCCAATCCGATCAAGGCGCTGTCCGGCATTGAGGGCTTCAACTTGCGGGCGAAGCGGACGCAGGGCGGCTACATTGTCACCGGCGTCTTGCCTTGGGTCAGCAATCTCGGGGACGGCCATTGGTTTGGCACCATCTTTGAGGATGCCGAGGACCCTACGCACCGCCTGATGGCAATGGTGCAATGCGGCCAGCCTGGGGTCGAAATCCGCCAGAACGTCAAATACACCACGTTGGAGGGCACGGGCACCTATTCTGTCCGTTTTCGCCGAGCCTTCATCTCCGATGACCTGCTGCTCGCCGATCCACTGGGAGACATGGTGGGACGCATCCGTCCTGGCTTCGTGCTGCTGCAAACGGGCATGGGTCTCGGCGTCATCCGCGCCAGCATCGATGCCATGATGCAGGCGGATATGCAGCAAGAAGCAACCAATCGCTTCTTGCCACGCCGCCCGCCGTATTTCGAGGCAGCCCTGGAAGAGCTGCAGGACGACGTCATGCGCCTGGCGGCCACGCCGCGGGACGGTTCGGCGGAGTATGTGCGCCAGGTGCTCGAAGTCCGGCTGCGGACTGGCGAGTTGACGCTGCAGGCCACCGAGGCTGCAATGCTGCACACGGGCGCCCGCGCGTTCATCGTCGGCTCGCCGGTGCAGCGGCGGC
The DNA here is from genome assembly GCA_964244655.1 of uncultured Acetobacteraceae bacterium. Classification (GTDB taxonomy): domain Bacteria; phylum Pseudomonadota; class Alphaproteobacteria; order Acetobacterales; family Acetobacteraceae; genus LMUY01. The sequence goes on from CAXTJU010000003.1 coordinate 6,662, forward strand.
TTCGCGAGGGATACTTCGTCGCGATGATCACGCCGTCCAGCCGCCATCTCGCGAAAGAGCTGAGCCGGATGGCGGCAAACTAAGCTTTCTTACAACCCAGGAGTAGCGTCGTGCTCGATAAGATTCTTATCTCGCCTGCTGAGCTTGCTGGCATGATGGCTGCCGGTGAAACGGTGTTGATCGATACCCGGTCACCGGACAATTACGCTGCCGGGCATATCGCCGGTGCCGTCAACATGTTCGACATCTTCACTTACCTGGCCATGTCCACCAAAGAGGGCATGGCCGAGCTGAAGGATAAGTTCACGGCGGCGTTCGGCGCTGCTGGCATTGGCGGCAATGAGACGGTCGTGTTCTACGAGGGTTCGATGAACTCCGGCTTCGGCATGTCCTGCCGTGGCTACTACCTGCTGACCTTTTTGGGCTATGAGAAGGCGCACATTCTCCACGGCGGCCTTGCGGCGTGGCAGGCGGCTGGAATGGACGTCACCACCGAGGTACCGAGCCCGGTCGCCAAGAGTTTCCCGGTCTCCGCCAGTGGCGAGCAGATGATGCTCGACAAGGATGACATGCTGGAAGCCCTCAAGCACGACGGTATCGTCAAGCTTGATGTGCGGGATGTGGATGAGTGGATCGGCACCTCATCTTCCCCCTACGGTCCAGATTTTGCCCCGCGCAAGGGCCGTATTCCAGGTGCAAAGTGGCTGGAATGGTATCGTCTGATGAAGCCAACAGCATCTGGGCCGATGTTCAAGTCAAAGGAAGAGTTGCTTGCTGAGCTGCACACAGTTGGCGTGACCCCGGACTCGACAGTATATCTGTACTGCTTCAAAGGTGCCCGTGCCTCGAACTCACTGGTCGCGTTGCGTGAGGCCGGCGTGAAAGATGTGCGGATGTATTTTGGTTCCTGGAACGAATGGAGCCGGGACCCGGCGCTGCCAATCGAGACCGGCATGCCATTCGCCTGATTTGACCGTCTGGGGCGGGCCGGTGCTCTGGCCCGCCTACTTGCTGCCTAGGCCGAGACCGCTGCCCCCTCCGCCTCCACTGCCTGGCAATCCAGCTGCGCTGAACCGACCGACGTTGCCTAGCAGCTGCTGCATGAACGTGCTTTCGCTGCCCGGCGATGGCGTGGTGCGTGCAACGACGCTGACCGGTTTCGCGTCGGCCTTGTTCATGAGCTTGATGCTGCGCAGGAGGCCGGCATCGTCGAACGTCATCTCCACCACGTCCTGGCTCTTGACGCCCTGGATGCGACCGACGCGCGGCTGCGTCACTTCGCTTATGTAAATCCAAGTGTTGTCGTCGAACGCGGCCTTCGCCGTCGGCGAACCGATTAGGCTCGTCACATCGACGCGGGTGGACGTGCCAGGCACCAGATCCTTCAGCTGAGCCGCATCGACCCGGTTGCCGCGCACCTGTGGGGACGCCTGGATGGCGGAACAGGCGCCGAGCAGGCTAGCAAGGAGCAGGCAGGCGATGGATCGCACGAGGGTCCTGGACAGCGGCGCATGCATTGAACCGGCAGCCTGCCGCGTTATGTGCCGGAGATGGTTTGGCGCGTAACGCCGGGTAAGGCTGGGCGTGTCACGCCGGGCGGCCCGGTGTCAACGGTTTGGAGCGCGGCAGCGATGGCCTTTTTCGGTTTGCTCGGACGGGGGCGGTATGAACGGCGCGGCTTCGAGATATACACCTCGGTGGTGGCGGCCGCGCGCGACCCGTATTTTTATGCCGAGCTGGGCGTCCCGGACACGCTGGATGGTCGGTTCGACCTGGTCGGCCTGTTCGCGTCTTTGGTGATCCGCCGCCTGCGGGCTCTCCCACCGCCGGGTCCGGCCGTGGCACAGGCAGTGTTCGATGCGATGTTCTCTGACATGGACATCAACTTGAGGGAGTTGGGCGTGGGTGACATGACAGTGGCCCGCAACGTTCGCGCGATGTGGGAAGCGTTCCACGGCCGGGCCACCGTGTATGAGGCTGCCTTGGCTGACTCCGACCCGGCGGCATTTCAAGACGCGGTGGCACGCAACGTGTGGCGCGGCGCAGATGCTCCAGGGGCAGCATCGCTCGCAGCGGCGGTTCGCGCCCAGGTTGCCCGCCTGGATGCCGCAGCCCCGGCCGACTTGCTCGCTGGCCATGTCGATTTCGTCGTGGCGGGCGCCGCGTGACCGAGATGTGCCGGCCCATCCAAGCAGATCGGGTAGGCGACGGTCTCAGCCTGATGGTCGAGGCCAATGAGAGCGAGTGCGGCGCCATCGCATTGCGGTTGCGTGTCCCGTCAATCCAGTCGCTTCACTGCGCCTGGGTGCTGCGCCCGGGACATGATGGGACGGTGGAGGCAAACGGCTCGTTGCGGGCACGGCTGCATCAGGAGTGCGTCGTCTCGCTTGATGCCTTTGCCACTGACGTGGTGGAAGAATTCGCCGTGCGCTTCGTGCCCGCTGGCCGCGAGACTGGGGAGGCGGACGATCCGGACGAGCCGGATGAGCTGATCATTGAGGACGGTGCTCTGGAGCTTGGCGAAGCCACAGTGGAGCAACTGGCCTTGGCGCTTGATCCATACCCTCGCAAGCCTGGTGCCGAATTGCCGGCTGAGGTTGTGGATGCATCGGGCAACCCGTTCGCGGCGCTCGCGCGGTTGCGAAGCCAGGAGTAAGCCGTCCAAGCTTGCGGGAGCTTGGCCGCTCTGCTAAGCGCCATTGTCTGGCTAATGCCGATTTGTGATGTGACCGCGGGCTGCGTGGTACAGTCATCACCTGACATAGACATTCCGAGAGCATCCGATCATGGCCGTCCCCAAAAAGAAAACTTCCCAGTCCCGGATGGGAATGCGCCGCAGCCATCATGCGCTGGTCATCCCGGCCTATGCCGAATGCGGCAACTGCGGCGAACTGAAACGCCCGCACCATGTATGCTCCCATTGCGGGCACTATGATGGCCGGGAAGTGGTTGCAGCAGGCAAGGCACTGAAGGGTGCTGTCCGGACCTGACCTGCCGGCGCGCGGGGCCGAGCGCAGCACTATGAAACCGCTTGGCGCACAGCCCACCGCCACCCTGCCTTACACCTTGGCCGTTGACGCCATGGGTGGCGACAACGCTCCGGGAGCGGTGATCGACGGGCTTGCCATAGCGGCCATGCGCCATCCCGACGCGCGCTTCCTGCTGGTGGGCGATGAGCTGGTGTTGGCGCCGCTCGTTTCGCGAGGGCGCCTGGCGCAATGCTGCACGATCCGCCACGCGCCGGATCTCATTACCAGCGATATGAAGCCCACGGCCGCCTTGCGGATTCGCCGGGCCTCGATGCGAGTCGCGATCGATGCAGTGGCAACTGGCGAGGCGGCGGGCATTATCTCTGCCGGCAACACTGGCGCCTTGATGGCGCTGGCCAAGATCGTCATCAAGACGCTGCCGGGCATCGATCGGCCCGCTTTGGCTGCCCTGGTCCCCTCCGCCCGCGGCGATGTGGTGATGTTGGACCTGGGTGCGAATGCCGTGTGCGATACGCGCAATTTAGTCGAATTCGCGGTGATGGGTGATGTGTTCGCCCGCGCAGTGCTCGGATTGCCGTCGCCCAGCATCGGGTTGCTCAACATCGGTTCTGAGGAGCTGAAGGGTGACGAGCGGGTGCGGCAGGCAGCTGAGGTGCTGCGGGCCAGCCATGTTGCGCCGCAATTTCACGGTTTCGTCGAGGGCGACGACATCGCTGCTGGTACGACGGATGTGGTGGTGACGGACGGCTTCACTGGCAACGTGGCGCTGAAGACCGGGGAGGGCGCGCTTCGCCTGATCTTCGCCCTGCTTAAGCAGGTGTTCAGCGGCAGCCTGGCAGGCCGGATCGCCTACCTGATTGCCCGCCCCGGCCTGGAGCGATTGCGCGAGTGGGTGGACCCGCGACGCTACAACGGCGCTATCATGCTGGGGCTGAACGGCGTCGTGGTGAAGTCCCACGGCGGCACGGATGCCGAGCAGTTCGCCTACGCGACCGACGTGGCCATCGACATGGTGGTGCATCGCTTCAATGATCGCATACGCGAGGGCCTCGTCCAGATTGCCGGCTTGAACGTTGCCGCGCCTGCACTGGCAGCAGTGCGCTGATGCTGCGCTCGTTGTTGCAGGGTGCCGGCAGCTATCTACCGGAACGGCTGGTGACGAACGCCGAGCTGGCCGAGCGGTTGGATACCTCAGATGCCTGGATCTTGGAACGCACGGGTATCCGGCAGCGCCACCTGGCGGGGACGCATGAGACGGCTGCGTTCATGGCCACTCGAGCGGCGGAGTCTGCGCTTGCCCATGCTGCTGCCACGGCTTCCGACGTGGACGTCATCATTGTGGCCACTAGCACGCCGGACCAAGCTTTCCCCGCCACTGCGCTCAGCGTGCAGGCCCAACTGGGTGCGGGCGGCTTCGGCTTCGACGTGTCAGCCGCGTGCAGCGGCTTCGTTTACGCTCTCAGCCTTGCGGATGCTTTGATTCGCAGTGGCCAGGCACGTGGCGCGCTGGTCATCGGCTCCGAGGTTTACTCCCGCATCCTGGACTGGACCGACCGCACCACCTGCGTGCTGTTCGGCGACGGTGCCGGCGCGGTGTTCCTGCGCGGCAGCGAGCAGCCGAGCGGGACGCCGGCTCAAGGCATTCTCTCGACCCATCTGCACGCGCAGGGTGACCTGGGATCGTTGCTCTACGTGGATGGCGCGGTGGGCCGGCCGGAACTGTCCGGCCATCTCAAGATGAACGGCCGCGAGGTGTTTCGCCATGCCGTGAGCAAGTTGGCCACCGTTGTGGACGAGGCCCTGGAGGCGAATGGCTTGCAACACGGCGACGTGGACTGGCTGATCCCGCACCAAGCCAATCGACGCATCATCGACGCGATGGGGCGTAAGTTGGGCCTTCCGCCGGAGCGAGTGATTGTGACGATCGATCGTCACGCCAACACATCCGCCGCCTCGATTCCGTTGGCTCTGGCGGAGGCGTGGCACTCTGGGCGACTGCAACCGGGAGACTTGCTGGTGCTGGAAGCCCTAGGCGGCGGCTTGACCTGGGGATCTGCGCTTGTGCGGCTCTGACTAGGCAGCAAAGTGAAACCCTCCTCTGCCTTTCATCAACGGTTGTCCGAAGGATAACCGTACCCTGGTGATGTCCGGGGTAGCGCCCCGATCTGGTTGATTGAGCATCGACATGCACCGCACATCCTAGTTCAGGCGGATGATGCTCTAACGCCACAGCAAGCAAAGTTCTGTTTGATTTCAGGGCGTTTGCTTGACCTTCGCGAGCCGCCCCGCATAGCGTGCCCTCCATGATCACCGTGACGCGTGCCCACTTAGCGGAACGAATCTACACTCAGGTGGGTTTGTCACGTAACGAATCAGCCGATCTGCTCGAGACCGTGCTGAACCGGCTTGCCAAGGCTTTGGAAGACGGAGAATCTGTCAAGGTCAGTGGTTTCGGCACGTTTTCAGTAAGGCAGAAGGGCAGGCGGATTGGCCGCAACCCTAAGACCGGGGTGGAGGTGCCGATCCTGCCGCGCCGCGTGCTGGTGTTCCGCCCCAGCCAGGTGCTCAAGGCGCACGTGAACGGTACGCCCGTGCCGGCTGGAGACGAGTTCGCCGGTGACGACGAATGATCCCGCCGGGCGCACCCGGCATCGAGCCGCCCGACGTTGCGAAGGCACGATCCAAAAAGGCGCCCAACGCGTTCCGCACCATCAGCGAGGTAGCGGACGAACTGCACATTCCGCAGCATGTGCTGCGGTTCTGGGAGACGAAGTTCCCCCAGGTAAAACCGCTCAAGCGTGGTGGCGGCCGACGTTACTACCGTCCGGACGACATCGCGTTGCTCCGCCGTATATCGGACCTGCTCTACACCCAGGGTTACACCATCAAGGGCGTGCAGCGATTGTTGAGGGAGGGAGGCGGTAAGCTGTCCGACGATATTCCTCCGGCCACCGAGGCTGAGCAGGCAGCCGCCAAGGCCGAGCGCGCCACATCCCTCGACCAGCCTTTGCTGTCCTCCCCCGAAATCGCGCCCGGCGGAGATGAGGCCACACGATTGCGGGATACCCTGGTGCAAGTGTTGGAGGACCTGAAAGCGCTGCGTCGGTTGCTGCCATGACGCGGCAGGGCAGCGTTGCGGCGGGGGTGGACGGCTGCTACACCCGCGTCAGTCGGAGCGTAGCGCAGCCTGGTAGCGCATCAGTCTGGGGGACTGAGGGTCGTGGGTTCGAATCCCGCCGCTCCGACCAATGATTTGAATTCGCTGCCTCCGCGGCCCATCGATGGCGATGGCCATCGCGCTTTGCCCGGCGAAAAGGGAAAGGTCTGACCATGGTAGAAGTTCTTTACAGAGATCCGCTCAACCCGAACGCCCCCATTACGCCCACCACAACTGCCGGGGTGGTGGATGCATCAGGAACAGCACCATGGTCCAACGCCGTGATCACGACCAACACGGCAACTGGGCTTGAGGCCAGCGGCTTGTATGCGTTGCGAAATGGCACCCTGCTGCAATTGGACTTCAACGTTGCAGGCGGACTGAACGATACCGTGTTGTATGTGCCAGGTGCCAGCATTACTGCAACTTACTACGGCATCAACAGCAATCCAGTTTACCCACAATATTCATTTACTCAGTATAACTACAATGCCAGTGGCAATGTCACCTCGATTATCGAGGTCGTCGGCGGCAAGGAGTATGTCAACAACACTTTGTAGCGGGCGCTGCCTGGATTCAGCCCGCTCGCTGTCTGGCGCGCTGCGACACCGGTCGGCTCACCGGCGGTCGAGTCGCGAGCCAGATGCCGAGGGCCACCGGAACCACGCCCAGCATGTCGAGCGGGCTGACCGGCTCGCCCAGCACGAGCCAGGACATAGCCAGGCCGATTGGCGGGATCAAGAAATGCAGTGCGCTGGCTGATGTTGCGCTGCCATCGCGCAGCAGCCAGAACCACAGCAGCAACGCGCCAATCGACATGACCAAGACGCACCAAGCCATGACCAGCCATAGCTGTGGGCCGTAGATGATGCGGCCCGGGTCCTCGAAGGCGAGGCCAAGGGCCAGCAACAGGCCGCCGCCGGAGACGGTCTGCACGCCTACTGCCACCGGCAAGCTCACATCCGGCGCAAACCATTTGAAGGCCAGCGTTCCCACAACGAGTGAGAGCAGCGCGCCCATCACAAGCAGCACGCCGCGCCCATCCTCGTGGCCAGCAACCAAGCGATGCCGTACCACGAACACTGCGCCGGTGAAGCCGAGCAGCAGGCCAAGCACCTTGCGCCAATGCAGCCGTTCGCCCAGCAACGGAGCGGCCGCGACGGCGATCAGGATAGGGTTGAGGCTGGCAATGATGGTGGCCAGCCCAGCCGACACGTTGCCCATGCCCTGCCATGCCAATCCCTGGTAGCCTGCCTGGTTGAACATGCCGAGCAGCGCGAGCTTGCCCCACGGAATGGGACGGCGGAAATCCCCGCGCCAAACGGCGAAGCTCAGCAGCGCTGCTCCAGTGACGAGGAAGCGGACGCCGCCGAACAGCGCGGGCGGGCAGGTGGCAAGGGCGAGCTTGGCCGCCGTGAAGCCGCTGGCCCAGGCGAACACGAACAGCGTCACCAACAGGACGTAGCCAGTCCGCTGCGGCATCAGGACGGCAGCAGCACCGTGGCGACCGCCTGGGCAGCAATGCCCTCACCCCGCCCAGTGAAGCCGAGCCGCTCCGTGGTGGTCGCCTTGACTGAGATGCGCCCCACATCGATTTCCAGCAGTTCGGCAAGCCGCTCCGCCATGGCTGCGGCATGGGGCGTGATCTTGGGGCGCTCGCAGATAAGAGTCACGTCGGCATTGGCCAGCCGGCCGCCGCGCGCCTTGATCCGCCCGGCGGCGTGGCGCAGGAAGCGGGCGCTGTCGGCATCCTTCCACTCCGCCTCGCTGGGCGGAAAGTGACGTCCGATGTCGCCCTCCGCCAGCGCGCCGTAAATCGCGTCACATAGGGCGTGGATGCCTACATCCGCGTCCGAGTGGCCGGCCAGGCCCCATTCGTGTGCCACCGTGATGCCGCACAACACGAGCGCTCGGCCTGCTTCGGCGGCGTGCACGTCGAACCCGGTGCCAGTGCGTGGCGACAGGTCGGGGGAGAAGGCGTGTTCCAACCGCACGATGTCCTCCGGGTAGGTCAGCTTGATGTTGTCCTCGGCGCCGGGGACGATGGCGACAGGATGGCCCGCGGCCTCCAGCAGGGCGGCATCGTCCGTAGCCGCGCCCTCGCCGCTGCCGTGCAAGGCGCGCAGCAGGTGGTAGCGGAACGCCTGCGGGGTCTGCGCCCGATACAGCCCGTCCCGCCGCACGGTGGCCACGATGCGTCCTGACTGCACCCGCTTCAGCGTATCGGCCACGGGGATGGCCGGAATGGCGCCGTCATGGCTGCGCAAGGCGGCAAGCAAGGCGGGGATGATGGCAGGCGGCACGAAGGGCCGGGCCGCATCGTGCACCAGCACCAGTTCCGGCGCGTGCGGGCTGAGCGCCTGCAATCCAGCCAGCACGCTGGCCTGCCGCGTGACGCCGCCGGGCACGGCTGCCAGCACATCTAGCCCGGCCAGCGCCTCGGCCACTCGGTCCACATCGCCCACCGGCTGCAGTGCGGTCACGTGAGGCAGCAGCGCTTCGGCCGCGTGCCGGATGACGGGCTTGCCTGCAACCGTAATAAATTGCTTCGGGATATCGCCACCGAAGCGACTGCCGTTGCCCGCGGCAACCAGGATGGCGGCGATGCGCATGCCGGAGCAATGCGCGGCGGGACGGCTTCCGTCAATCCAGCATTCCATGGGTCGTCACTATGATTGCCATACGTTAGTGCGAGGCGTATTTTGCCCAAATGCTAGGCAGTACTCTCCCTCCGCTCACGCTTGGCGCCGGCCCGCGCGCCGTCACGATCGACACGCCGGTCATCCTGGCTCCCATGTCAGGCGTCACCGACCTGCCATTCCGCCGTCTGGCCAAGCGGCTTGGCACGGGAATGGTTGTGTCAGAGATGATTGCATCCTGGGCCATGGTACGGGAGAACCAGGCGACCTTGCGGATGGCCAGCGTGGACGGCGCCGGCCCCAACGCGATACAACTGGCCGGCTGCGACCCTGCGGCCATGGCCGAGGCCGCCCGCATCGCCGAGGGCCGCGGCGCTGACCTGATCGATATCAACTTTGGCTGCCCCGTGAAGAAGGTCGCAGTGGGGCAAAGCGCCGGGTCCGCTCTGATGCGGGACGAAACCGCTGCTGCCCGCATCCTGGAGGCGACCGCGCGTGCCGTAGCCGTGCCCGTCACGCTCAAGATGCGGATGGGCTGGGACCATGCGAACCTGAACGCGCCCCGCCTGGCGCAAATCGCCGAGGCCAGCGGCATCGCCATGGTGACGGTGCACGGCCGCACACGGCAGCAATTCTACGCTGGCGCGGCCGATTGGGACTTCATCGCCGAGGTGAAGGCGGCGGTCGGCATCCCGGTAATTGCCAATGGCGACATCACCACCGTCGAGCAGGCGGCAGACGCTTGGGCCCGCTCCGAGGCGGATGGCGTGATGGTTGGGCGAGGCTGTTACGGCCGGCCTTGGTTCCCGGCCCAGGTAGCCGCCTTCCTGCGGACCGGGCAGCGCCTGCCGGACCCGGCGCTGGCTGTGCAGAAGGCCATCCTGCTCGACCATTACCATGCCATGCTGGCGCATTTCGGAACGCAGCCAGGCTTGCGGCTGGGGCGTAAGCACGTCGCCTGGTACTCCCGCGGGCTGCACGGTTCGGCCGAGTTCCGCGCCGCGGTCATGCGCTGCGACGAGGTGGCCGCCGTGTTGCGCCTGATTGATGCCTTCTACGATCCGCTGATCGAGGCGCCGGCGGCTCTTGCCGCATGATCGGCGCTGCCCGCACCCTGCTCAAAGCGGTTGGCAAGGCAAATGCCGCCCGGGAGGTGGAGGCAGCCACCATGCTGGGGGCATTGCCAGTTCCCGTGTTTCTCCTGGATGCCGAGAACCGGTTCCGTTTTGCCAATCATGCGGCGGAACAGTTCTTGGGCCTCTCGATGCAGCAATTGTCACACATGGGCTTGCGGGACCTGCTGCCGGGCGACCACCCGCTGTTCGCGCTGCTGCAACAGGTGCGGCAGCACGGCATCACCATCGCCGATCATGACCTGACGCTGCAAAGCCCCCGGCTGCACAAGGAAGCCGTGACGGTGCAGGCCACCCCACTGCTTGACGAGCAAGGAGCCGTGCTGCTGTCCCTGCAGGACGGTTCAACTGTGCGGGCGCTGGACCGCCAGACCCTGTTCCGCTCCGCTGCCCGGTCGGTCAGCGGCATGGCGGCGGTGTTGGCGCATGAGGTCAAGAACCCGCTTTCCGGCATCCGGGGCGCGGCTCAACTGCTGGAAGGCAGCGTCAGCGAGAGCGATCGGGAACTGGCGGTGCTGATCCGGGACGAGGCGGACCGCATACGCGCCCTGGTGGACCGCATGGAGGTGTTCGGCGAAAAGCCGATCGAGCGCCGGGCAGTGAACATCCATCGAGTGCTGGAACACGTGCGCCGCCTGGCGCAGACCGGCTTTGCGGCCCACATCAAGTTCAGTGAGTTCTACGATCCTTCCTTGCCCCCGGTGCTGGCGAACCGCGACCAGTTGGTGCAAGTTCTGCTCAACCTGGTCAAGAACGCCGCTGAGTCCGTCACGGCCGTCGACCTGGACGGCGAGATCACCCTCACCACGGCCTACCGGCACGGCGTGCGCACGGCGGTGCCCGGCTCCACCCAGCGCGTCCATCTGCCATTGGTGGTGACAGTACGAGACAACGGACCCGGCATCGGCGAGGACATTCGCCCGCATCTGTTCAAGCCGTTCGTGACATCCAAGCCGTCTGGCAGCGGGCTCGGCCTGGCGCTGGTTGCCAAGATCATTGCGGACCATGGCGGCCTGATCGAGGTGGACAGCCGCGCCGGCCGGACTGAGTTCGCGCTTCATCTCCCCGTCATCAGCGACGACGCCGGAGACGGGGAGGGTTAGAGTCGCCGGAGCAGCCGCTTCCGGTCGTCATCGCCGTGGCTGTCTCTATAAGGACATGCATGACCATTCCGACCGTCCTCGTCGCGGATGACGACCGCTCCATCCGAACCGTGCTCACCCAGGCGCTGGGCCGGTCCGGCTACCAGGTGCGCTCCTGCTCCAACGCTGCCACGCTGTGGCGTTGGGTGGAGGATGGCGAGGGCGATCTGGTGATCACGGATGTGGTTATGCCGGACGAGAATGGGCTCGACCTGATTCCCCGCATCCGCCGGGTGCGGCCGGAGCTGAAGGTCGTGGTGATGAGTGCGCAGTCCACCCTGATGACGGCGGTGAAGGCAGCGCAGCGCGGAGCGTTTGAGTACCTGCCCAAGCCGTTTGACTTGAAGGAGTTGCTGGCCGTCGTGGGCCGCGCGTTGGCTGCCCCGCCGCCCCTGCCGCCGCCAGCGGAGCCGCAGGAGAAGGAAGAGCGGCTGCCGCTGATCGGCCGCTCGGTGGCGATGCAGGAGATCTACCGCACCATCGCCCGGCTGACGACAGCGGACCTGACGGTCATGGTCACCGGGGAGTCGGGCACCGGCAAGGAGCTGGTGGCTCGCGCGCTGCATGATTACGGGCGCCGCCGAGCTGCGCCGTTCGTGGCCATCAACATGGCCGCGATCCCGCGCGAGCTGATCGAGAGCGAGTTGTTCGGCCACGAGCGCGGCGCCTTCACCGGGGCGCACAACCGCAACCAGGGCCGCTTCGAGCAGGCGCATGGCGGCACGTTGTTCCTCGACGAGATCGGCGACATGCCGCATGAGGCGCAAACCAGGTTGCTGCGCGTGCTGCAGGAAGGCGAGTTCACCACCGTAGGCGGCCGGCAGCCAATCAAGTCCAACGTCCGCATTGTGGCCGCCACCCATCGGGACTTGCGCCAGGCCATCCGTGCCGGGCAGTTCCGCGAGGACTTGTTCTACCGGCTGAATGTGGTGCCGATCCGCTTGCCGCCATTGCGGGAACGGAGCGAGGACATTCCCGTGCTCGCCCGTCACTTCCTGGACCGGGCGCGGGAAGTGGGCCTGGCGGGCAAGTCCCTGGACAGCGGCGCGATGGAACGGCTGCGCACCTACCGCTGGCCTGGCAACGTGCGCGAGCTGGAAAACCTGATGCGGCGGCTTTCGGCGCTCTATCCGCAGGAGGTGATCGGCGAGGAGGTCATCGCGTCCGAGCTGAGCGCCGGCGGCGGCGAGCTGGAAGCACCGGCGGCGGCGGATGGCGCGGAGCCGCTCGCCGCTGCGGTCGAGCGCCACATCCGCCGCTTCCTGGCCACCTCTGGAGACGACGTGCCGATGCGCGACATCTATGACAAGGTCATTGCGGAGGTGGAGCGGCCGCTGATCCAGATGACGCTTTCGGCCACCCGCGGCAATCAGATCAAGGCCGCAGCCATGCTGGGGCTGAACCGCAACACGTTGCGCAAGAAGATACGCGACCTGGAAATTCCTGTCGTGCGCGGCATCGGCTGAACAATGGATGCCCTGCCTCCGGCTGTTCCCGTGCTAGGCCGATCCCGCATGGGCCAAGCCATGGACATCTTGCTGGGCAAGGTGGTGACGCTGGTGCTTGCGGCGGTGGCGCTGGCGCTGGCCATCGTGACGTTCGTCATGCTGTCCGGCGGGGCGCCGATCACGTTCCGGCCTAATCTCACTTTCGCCTCCATTCTGGCCTGTGCCGCCGTGCTGCTGTTGCTGGGCGCGATCCTGGCGGGTCGGCTGACCCGGGTGTGGGTGGAGCGCCGGCGAGGCTCCGCCGGGTCCCGCCTGCATGTGCGGCTGGTGCTGATGTTCGGGGTCGTGGCTGTCACGCCCGCCATCGTGGTTGCGGCTTTTGCGGCGGCGTTCTTCAATCTTGGCATCCAGTCCTGGTTCGACGACCGAATCCGCACGGCACTGGATGCAAGCCTGACTTCGGCGCGGACCTCTTTGGAGGAGCATCGCAACAACATCAAGGCGGACGCGCTCAGCGTTGCCATCACGTTGAATCGCGCCGGTGCGTTCCTGGCCAACCGGCCAGCGCTGTTCCAAGAAGTGCTGGACCAGGAAACGACGTTTCACGGCCTCATCCAAGCTGTGATCTATGATCCCTACACACATGAGATTCTTCTTTCTTCTGGTGTGCTAAGTGGCAACTTCGTCGATCTGCCGAGCGCGGACGAGATCGAGCCGGCTCGGCGCGGCGACGTGTCGGTGATCGGCGGCGGCGCAGATAACCATGTGCGTGCCGTGGTGAAGCTTGGCTCCACGCCCGAGCTGATGTTGATGATCGACCGCCCCGTGGATACGCAGATCATTGCGGCGGCGGACCGGACGGAGCAGCTGGTCGCGCAGTATCATCGGTTGGACGAGAACCGCACCAAGCTACAGGTGACCTTCGTGCTCATTTTCGCCCTGGTGGCGCTGCTGGTGCTGTTCGCCGCTGCGTTGACTGGGCTGGTGATCGCCAACCAGATTGCCCGCCCCGTTGGCCGGCTGATCCATGCGGCAGAACGAGTGCGGGCCGGCGACCTGGCCGTGCGCGTGCCGGAGGGGCAGAGCGAGGACGAGATCGCCGGGCTATCCCGCGCCTTCAATCGCATGACGGGTCAACTGGGTGCCCAGCGCATGGAGCTGATGGGCGCCTACGCCCAGATCGACGAGCGCCGCCGGTTCACTGAAACGGTGCTGGCCGGCGTGTCGGCCGGAGTGATCGGGCTGGATGGCCAGGGCCGGATCGACCTGCCGAACCGCGCCGCGTCCGAGCTGATGGGCAGCGACTTGCTGGGCTCCATCGGCCTGTCGCTGGACCAGGTCGTGCCGGAGTTCGCCGCGTTGCTGCATGAGGTGCAGGCGATGCCGGACCGGGCGCGCACGGCGCAGGTGCAGGTGGGGGCGCCTGCCAACCGCCGCACGTTGCTGGTGCGGATCGGCACGGAGATGAAGGGCACGGGCATTGACGGCTTCGTGGTGACCTTCGACGACGTGACCGAGTTGCTGGCCGCCCAGCGCAAGGCCGCGTGGTCCGACGTGGCTCGCCGCATCGCGCACGAGATCAAGAATCCGCTCACCCCCATCCAGCTCGCGGCGGAGCGGCTGAAGCGGCGCTTCACGCGGGAGATCCAGTCTGACCCGGTGACGTTCGCACAATGTGCCGACACCATCGTGCGCCACGTGGGCGACATCGGCCGCATGGTGGACGAGTTCAGCGCTTTCGCCCGCATGCCGCAGCCGGTCATCAAGCCGGAAGACATCGGCCGCATCGCGCGCGAGGCGCTGGTGTTGCAACGTCAGGCGCACCCGGAAATCGCTTGGGTGACTGAGCTGCCAGAGCACGGTCCGTTGGCCGATTGCGACCGCCGGCTGGTCAGCCAGGCGCTCACCAACTTGCTGATGAACGCGGCCGACGCCGTTGCCATGCGTCCTCGTGCCAAAGGCGAGCCGGCGGGGCAGATCATCGTCTCGGTCCGGGAGGGCCAGGGTGCCGTGACGCTGGCGGTCGGCGATGACGGCGTAGGGCTGCCCCGGGAGGACCGGGACCGGCTGACCGAGCCTTACGTCACCCACAAGCTGAAAGGCACCGGCCTTGGCCTTGCCATCGTGAAGAAAGTCATGGAGGACCACGGCGGTCGGCTGAGCCTGGACGACCGGGAGGGCGGACCCGGCGCCATCGCCAGCCTTATCCTGCCGGCTCCTGACCTCGCCAGCCAGGGAAGCGGCGGCATGATGGTTGCTGATCCGGCGATAACCGATAAAAGGGTCCCGCATGGCGCATGAGATCCTGATCGTCGATGATGAGCCTGACATCAGGCTGCTGATCGATGGCATCCTGCGGGATGAAGGCTATGACACGCGGCAGGCGGCCGATGCTGACTCGGCGATCGCCGCGTTCCGCGCCCGCCGGCCATCCATGGTGATCCTGGATGTGTGGCTGCAGAATTCCCGCCTGGATGGCCTCGGCATCCTCAAGGCCCTGCATGTCGAAGAGCCGCATGTTCCCGTGGTGATGATCTCCGGCCATGGCACCATCGAGATGGCGGTGACAGCCATTCAGCACGGCGCCTATGATTTCCTGGAAAAGCCGTTTCAGACCGACCGCCTGCTGATCCAAGCGCGTCGGGCGCTGGAAGCCGCAGGCCTGGCGCGCGAGAACGCCGAGCTGAGGCTGCGCGCCGGGGCGGAGGCAGTGCTGACAGGGGAAAGCAGCGCGGTCGCCACGGTGCGCGCCGGGGTGGAGCGCGTGTCGCCCACCGGTTCGCGCGTGCTGATCCATGGGCCGGCCGGCTCCGGCAAGGAGGTGACGGCCCGCATGGTCCACAGCAGGTCCCGCCGATCCGAAGGCCCGTTCGTGGCGCTGAACTGCGCGACGCTGGCGCCAGGACGCTTTGAGGAAGAACTGTTCGGCGTGGAGGCGGGGGCGGATGCGTCGGCCGCTCCGCGACGCGCGGGGGTGCTGGAGCGGGCGCATGGCGGCACGTTGCTGCTGGATGAGGTCAGCGACATGCCGCTGGAAACCCAGGGCAAGATCGTTCGCGCCCTACAGGATCAGACCTTCGAGCGGCTGGGCGGCAATGCCCGGGTCAAGGTCGATGTCCGCGTGCTGGCGATCACCAACAAGGATTTGCAAGCCGAGATCGCGGCGGGGCGGTTCCGCGAGGACCTGTATTACCGCCTGGCCGTGGTGCCGTTGCGGATGCCGAGCCTGAAGGAGCGGCGGGAGGACATCCCGGAGCTGGCGCGCCACTTCATGACCCGCTCGGCCGAGACCTCCGGCATGGCTCCGCGCGACCTGTCCGCCGACACGCTGGCCGCGCTGCAAAGCTACGATTGGCCCGGCAACGTGCGCCAGTTGCGCAACCTGATGGACTGGCTGCTGATCATGGCGCCCGGTGGGGCGGGGGACGCGATCCGGGCCGACATGCTGCCGCCGGAGATCGGCCAGGGCGCCCCGGCGCTGCTGAACTTCGACCCGACGGCGGACATCATGGCGCTGCCGCTGCGCGAGGCGCGGGACCTGTTCGAGACCCAGTACTTGCAGGCGCAGCTGGTGCGCTTCGGCGGCAACATCAGCCGCACCGCCGGGTTCGTGGGCATGGAGCGGAGCGCGCTGCACCGCAAGCTGAAGCAACTGGGAGTCAACTCGGACGACAAGGGGGGCTAGGGCCGTGCCGGACTGGCTGTACGAGCGCGATGCGCTGGCCTGGGCGGAGACGCAGGCCGACCTGTTGCGCCGGCTTGCAGCGGGTGAGCTGGTGAATCAGGCCATCGACTGGCCGAACGTCATCGAGGAAGTGCAGGACGTGGGCATTTCGGAACTGCGCTCCTGTGAAAGCCTGTTCTTGCATGGCATGCTGCATGTGTTGAAACTAGCAAGCTGGCCAAACAGCCGATCCGTCGAGCATTGGAGGGATGAGGCCGATGCTTTCTTGAACGACGCTGCTCGCCGTTACACTCCTTCCATGCGGCGTAGGCTTGCCGTTCCGGACCTCTACGCTGAGGCTTTGCGACGCGTCTCCAGGAAGCATGACGAGTCTGGTGGGTCGTTGGCTCTGCCAACAGCTTGCCCGTTCACACTCGACGAACTCCTGAAAGGGGACATGGCGGCGCGCGTCGCCAAGGCCGCCAGCTGACCACCTTCGCCGCGTCCGCCGGGGTGGCCGATGCGCGGCGGCTCGGCTCCCGGGGCGCCGCTGCCGTGTGCGCCTGCGCCGCGCTCGGCTCCGCAGCCCTCGTGTTCGGCCAGCGGACCAGCTTCCACGACGCCGACACCGCGCTGCTTGCCATCATGGCAAAGCAGAGGCTGACCTGGTTCTACTGGGACCAGAACCGCTTCGGCAACCTGGTCCCGTTCGCCACCGCCTGGATCGCGCCGATCCGGCTCAACCTGGCGGCGCAGCTGTGGCTCGGCAGCGTGGCCGGGTTCGCCTCCATCGGCTTCGCCATGGAACTGGCCGGCATCAGGACGCGGCGGGTCGAGGCGTTCGCGGTCACGGTCATCGTGCTGATGACCTGCATGCGGCCGGAGTTCGTCGGCGGCTTCTTCACGGGGCCTGTGCCGTACCCAGTCTCGTGCGCGATGTGCTACCTCGGCCTGCGGGCGGCGCGCGCGGAGGGCGGCGGCGCGGCGGCGCTGGCGCTCTCGGCCGTGCTGTTCTGGCTGGCCTTCTTCGTCAACGCCGCCCTGGCCGCCTTCGTGCTGCCGGTCCTGGCGCTCGGCTGCCTGCGGCCCGGCCGGCGGCCCCGCCTGACGCTCGCCATGGCGCTGCTCGGCACCGTTGCGGCCGCCGCCTTGTCCCTGCTGTCCGGTCCGGGCACGCCGTCTGCGGTCGCTCCGGGCGGCGACCCGCTGCGCGCGGCGCTGACCGCGATGGCCGGCCAGTTCGACGCCACCTGGCTGCTGGCCGCGGCGTCCGCCGTCGCAGCCATCGCGCTGGCGGCCGGCCGCGGCGTCGGGGCGCCGCTCGCGCTCCGCTCGCAGACGGCCGCAGTGGTCTGGGCCATGCTGGCGAGCGCGTGCCTCTACGCGAGTCTGCAATGGGTGCAGCTGAACGGCAACCTGGCGCGCTACTACTTCGTGCAGGTCTTCACCGCGGCCACGCTGGTCGCTTGCTGGATGAGCGAGACGCTGCTGGCCACCCTGCCGCAAATGACCCGGCGTGGCCGCGCCCTGCTCCAGCACGGCCTACTGGCTGCGGCGTTCGCATCCATCGCCTGGGCTGCCGGCGGCGTGCACAGCCTCCGCTTCGTGTCCGCAGTCCAAGGGCGGGAGCTGGCCATCAACGCCGACATGAAGGCGATCGCGCGGCAGGTCCCGGGCGACCGGCCTGCCGTGGTGGTCGGCGACTACTGGCTGGCGGTGCCGATCGTGTTCGCGCTGCTGGACCGGGCGGCCGCGCCTCCCATTTTCGCCCTGACCAGCCACTGGCAGGTCATGCGGCCCGAGCTGCAGCGCGTGCTCGCCTCCAGCCAGCCGGTCACCCTCATCTGCGTGCAGGTTCCGCTCGCCAACTGCGTCGAGCAGCTGGAGGGGTGGGGAGGGCTGCCGTCCCATGGGCGCCAGCACGCCGTGGCGGCCGAGGCCGGCTTGGCCAGCGGCGGAACCTACATCGTGGCGACGTCGCGCCCGGGTGGCTAGGAATCCCGCAGCACCCGCGCCGCGTCCACCGCGAAGTAGGTCAGCACGCCCGCAGCACCGGCCCGCTTGAAGGCCAGCAGGCTTTCCAGCATCGCCCGCTCGCCGTCGATCCAGCCGCGCTCCGCCGCACCGGCGATCATCGCGTACTCGCCGGACACCTGGTAGGCGAAGGTCGGCACGCCAAACCGCTCGTGCACCCGACGTACGATGTCGAGGTATGGCATCCCGGGCTTCACCATCACCATGTCCGCGCCCTCCGCTAGATCCTGCGCCACCTCGCGCATCGCCTCGTCGGAGTTCGCTGGATCCAACTGGTAGGTCTTCTTGTCCCCTGTCAGGGACTTGCCGGTGCCGACCGCATCCCGGAACGGGCCGTAGAAGGCGCTGGCGTACTTGGCGGCGTAGCTCATGATCCGCGTGTCGATCAGCCCCGCGCCGTCGAGCGCCGCGCGGATTGCGCCGATGCGGCCATCCATCATGTCGGAAGGCGCGATCACGTCGAAACCCGCTTGCGCCTGGTTGACCGCCTGGCTCACCAGCACGGCGATGCTGTCATCGTTGTGCACGTAGCCGTCGCGGATCACGCCGTCATGGCCGTGGGACGTGTAGCAATCCAGGGCAACGTCCCCCACCAGGCCCAACCCGGGGAACTGGCGCTTGAGCAGCCGGGCAGCGCGGCACATCAGGTTGTCCGGGTCGATCGCCACGGATCCTTCGGCGTCCTTGCGCTCGGATGAGATGTTGGGGAACAGCGCCACTGCCGGCACTTTAAGCTCCACGGCCGCCGCCACGTGCTCGGCCAAGCGGTCGAGCGTCACGCGATGCACGCCGGGCATCGAGTCCACCGTGGTCGTGCGCGCCTCGCCCTCAAGGAGGAAGATGGGCCAGATCAGGTCGTCCACTGACAGCTTGTTCTCGGCGACCAGGCGCCGGGTCCAGTCGTCGCGCCGGTTCCGGCGCAGGCGGGTGGCGGGGTATTGGCCAATGCTCATGATGCCGGTTTACACCGCGCCTTCGCGGTCGGGTAGCGCGGCCTGCTCCCGGACGGCGGCGGCACGGCGGTGGCTGTAGGCCAAGTAGATCAACCCGCCCAACGCGAACCAGATCGCGAGCCGCAGCCATGTCTGCCAGGGCAGGGAGGCCATGAGCGTCAGGCAGGTCAAGATGCCCAGCACCGGCGTGGCGGGGCTGCCCGGCGCGCGGAACGGGCGGGGACGGTCCGGCTCGCGCCAGCGCAGCACCAGCACGCCGCCGCACACGATGGCGAAGGCCAGCAGCGTGCCCACCGAGGTCATCTTGCCCAGCGCCTCCACCGGCACGAAGGCGGCGAGCGCACAAGTGCCGGCCATCATGCTGAGGTGCCCGACCCAGGGAGTGCGCCGGGTTGGGTGCAGCCGGGCGAAGATGGCGGGCACCATGCCATCCTGCGCCATGGCCAGCAGCACCCGGCTCTGCCCCAGCAGCCCGACCAGGATCACGGAGGTGAAGCCCAGGATGATGCCCAGCTTGACCACGACCTGCAGCCAGGCGAACGGCGTCTGGTCGATCGCGGTGGCGACGGGCGCCGCGTCGCCGTGCATCTTGGTATAGTTGACCATTCCGGTCAGCACGATCGCGAAGGCCACGTAGAGCACGGTGCAGATCGCGAGCGAGCCGAGGATGCCGGTCGGCATGGTGCGTTGCGGATGCTTAGCCTCGCCCGCGGTGGTGCTGACGGCGTCAAAGCCGAGATAGGCGAAGAACACCACGCCGGCCCCGCGCAGCACGCCGGACCAGCCGAAGCTGCCGAAGCTGCCGGTGTTGGCGGGCAGGAACGGGCTGTAATTGGCTGGTTTCACATAGAATGCGCCGACACCGATCACGGTGAGCACGATAGCCACCTTCACCACGACGATGACGGCGTTCACCTTGGCCGACTCGCTGACGCCGCCGATCAGCACGAGGGACAGCGCCGCGATGATCCCCGCCGCCAGCAGGTTCGCAGCACCCCCGGAGGCCGGGGCGGCGGCCAGCCAGTGCGGCAGGTCCAACCCCCAGCCGTGCAGCAGGGAGGCCACGTAGCTGGACCAGGACACCGCGACCGTCGCCGCGCCCACCGCGTACTCCAGCAGCAAATCCCAGCCGATGATCCACGCCACCAGCTCGCCCAAGGCGGCATAGGAGTAGGCGTAGGCGGACCCGGCGGATGGGATCATGCCCGCCAGTTCGCTGTAGCACAGCCCGGTGAAGGCGCAGCCGAGGGCGGCGATCAGGAAGCTGACGACCACGGCCGGACCGGCGTAGTCGGCGGCGGCGATGCCGGTCAGCGAGAACAGCCCCGCGCCGATGATCGCGCCAATGCCCAGCATCACCAGGCTGGGGGCGCCCAGGGTGCGGCGCAGGCCGGACTCGTCGTCGCCGATCGGCTTGCGTGCCATCATACCGCGCACCAGGTCCATGGCCGTCATTCCTCGCCATCGGTTCCAAGCGGGCCAATAGCCATGGTATGCTGATTGACGCCACACCCGGACGAGCCTGCATCATGACCCAGCAAAGCGCCCCGACCCTTTCGCAGCGTTTCTTCTCCGCCCCCCTGGCTGAAACAGACCCGGCGCTCGCTGCCGTGCTCGGGGCCGAATTGGCTCGCCAGCAGGACGGCATCGAGCTGATCGCGAGCGAGAACATCGTTTCCCGCGCCGTGCTGGAAGCGCAAGGCTCCGTACTGACCAACAAGTACGCCGAGGGCTACCCTGGCCGCCGCTACTACGGCGGCTGCACGGAGGTGGACGTGGCCGAGCAACTGGCCATCGACCGCGCCAAGCAGCTGTTCGGCTGCGGCTTCGCCAACGTGCAGCCGCACTCGGGCGCGCAGGCCAACCAGGCGGTGTTCCTGGCCATGCTCAAGCCGGGCGACACCATCCTCGGCATGAGCCTGGCGGCGGGCGGCCACTTGACGCACGGAGCGGCGCCCAACCTGTCAGGCAAATGGTTTCGCGCCATTCAGTATGGCGTGCGGCAGGCGGATGGGCTGCTCGACTACGAGCAGCTGGAGCAGATGGCCCATGCCGAGCGCCCCCGCATGATCATCGCGGGCGGCTCGTCTTATCCGCGCATCATCGATTTCGCTCGCATCCGCGCCGTGGCGGACGCGGTCGGTGCATTGTTCCTGGTCGATATGGCGCACTACGCTGGGCTGGTCGCAGCCGGCGTGTACCCTTCGCCCTTGCCGCACGCCCACGTGGTGACAACCACCACCCACAAAACATTGCGCGGCCCCCGTGGCGGCATGGTCCTGACCAACGATGAGGATTTGGCAAAGAAGGTGAACTCTGCCGTGTTCCCCGGCCTGCAAGGCGGCCCGCTGATGCACGTGATCGCGGGCAAGGCGGCGGCGTTTGGCGAGGCTTTGCGGCCGGAGTTCCGCACCTACCAGAAGGTAGTGGCTGAGAATGCCCGCGTGCTGGGCGAAACGCTGCTGGAACACGGCTGCGACATCGTGACTGGCGGCACCGACTGCCACTTGGTGCTGGTCGATCTGCGGCCGAAGCGCACCACTGGCAAGGCAGCGGAGGCGAGCCTGGAGCGCGCCGGCATAACCGCCAACAAGAACGCCATCCCGTTCGACCCGGCCAAGCCCGCCATCACCAGCGGCATCCGCTTGGGAAGCCCGGCGGCCACCACCCGCGGCTTCGGCCCGGCGGAGTTCCGCCAGGTGGGCGAGATGATCAACGAGGTGCTGGAAGGCCTGTCCCGCTCCAACGATGGCAGCAATGCGGCGGTGGAGCAGGCGGTGGCGGAGCGGGTGCGGCAGCTCTGCGCGCGATTTCCGATCTACTGAGCTGATGGCGGCATGAGGTGCCCCTTCTGCGGTCATGACGACACCCAGGTGAAGGACAGCCGTCCCACTGAGGACTCAGCTGCCATCCGCCGCCGTCGCTCCTGCATCGGCTGCGGCCAGCGCTTCACCACCGTCGAGCGGGTGCAGTTGCGCGAACTGACGGTGCTGAAATCGGACGGCCGCCGGGTCGCGTTCGACCGGGACAAGCTGGCCCGCTCCGTCCGTATCGCGCTGCGCAAGCGGCCGGTGGACGAAGAGCGGATGGAGCGCATCGTCACCGGCATCGTCCGTCAGCTGGAAGCCTCCGGCGAGAACGACATCCCGTCCAAGCAAGTGGGCGAACTGGTGATGGAGACGCTGAAGGAGGTGGATGCCGTGGCCTACGTCCGCTTCGCCAGCGTGTACCGCAACTTCCGCGAGGCCAAAGATTTCGAGGCCTTCCTTGGCTCACTGGACGAACCTACATCGGCATAGTGCCTGACCCGTCCCACATGCGCGCCGCCTTGGCGCTCGCCCGCCGCGGGTTGGGCGTCACCTGGCCCAATCCATCCGTTGGCTGCATCATCGTCAAGGACGGGCAGGTGGTGGGCCGCGGCCGCACGGCAGATGGCGGGCGTCCCCATGCCGAGATGGCAGCGCTTGCGATGGCGGGTGAGGCGGCCCAGGGCGCCGATGCCTATGTGACGCTGGAGCCGTGCAGCCATACGGGGCAGACGCCGCCTTGCACGGCGGCGCTGATCGCCGCCAGGGTGGCCCGTGTGATCGTGGCCGGACATGACCCTGACCCGCGGGTCAACGGCGCTGGCCTTGCCCAGTTGCGGCAGGCCGGCGTGACGGTGATCACCGGCGTGCTGGCGGTGGAGGCGGATGCGCTGCAGGCCGGGTTCCTGTGCCGGGTCCATCATGGCCGCCCGCTGGTGACGTTGAAGCTTGCGAGCACGCTGGACGGCAAGATCGCCACGCGGAGCGGCGAGAGCCAGTGGATCACCGGCGCGCCAGCGCGGCAGGCGGCGCACGTCCTGCGTGGCCAGAGCGATGCGGTGATGGTCGGCGTGCATACCGCGCTGGCAGACAATCCGGAGCTTACCTGCCGTATTCCTGGCTACCGCACGGTTCCGACGGTAAGGATCGTGGTGGACAGCCATCTCCGTACTAGCCTGACGAGCCGGTTGGTGGCCACTGCAGCCACGGATCCAACCTGGGTGCTGCATCGCGGCGGCGTCACGCCCGAGCGACGGGACGCGTTCACCGGCGCAGGCGTGCGATTGTTCGAGGTGGCGGGCGGTGAGCGCGGGGTGGATCTGCGCGCCGGGTTCGCGGCCCTGGGTGCGGCAGGCCTGACACGGGTGCTGGTGGAGGGCGGGGCGCAACTTGCCGCCGGGCTGCTGCGGGACGGACTGGTGGACCGGATCGCTTGGTTCCACGCGCCTGCGATCATGGGCGGGGACGGCTGGCCGGCGGCGCAGGGGTTCGGCGTGCAAACCTTGGCCGCCATGCCGCGCTTTGTCCGGCGCAGCGCCAGGCCAATAGGGGACGACATGCTGAGCGAATACGAAAGAGCCGCCTGATGTTTACCGGCATCATCTCCGCCGTCGGGCGGGTGCGCAGCGTCGAGCCGATCGCGGACGGGCGAGACATGCGGCTGGTCATAGAGCAGGCCTGGGACGCACCGCCGGCGCTGGGCGCTTCCATCGCCTGTTCCGGCTGCTGCCTGACGGCGGTGGCCCTCGGGCCGGACTGGTTCGCGGTCGATGCCTCGGGGGAGACGTTGACGCACACCGTGCTCGGCCAATGGCAGCCTGGCACCCGGGTCAACCTGGAGCGTGCCCTGCGGATGGGCGACGAACTGGGCGGCCACATCGTCTCCGGCCACGTGGACGGGGTGGGCGAGATCACATTCCGCGGGGTGGAGAACGCTTCCACCCGGTTCCGCATCCGCGTGCCGGCTGAGCTGGCACGCTTCATCGCACCCAAGGGCAGCGTGGCGCTGAATGGCATCTCGCTTACGGTGAACGAGGTGGAAGGCGACGTGTTCGGCGTGAACATTATCCCGCACACGTTTGAGAACACCGATTTGGCTGACTGGCTTCCCGGCAGCGCCATCAACGTCGAGATCGACACGCTGGCCCGCTACGTGGCGCGCTTGGCTGAAACCGCGTAGGACGGGGCCATGGATGAACTCAAGCAGGCCTCGCTGCGGGACTACATCACCAGTGCGGCCGACATCATCGAGGAAGCGCGCGCCGGGCGCATGTTCATCCTGGTGGACGACGAGGACCGTGAGAACGAGGGCGATCTCGTCATTCCCGCCCAGTTCGCCACGCCGGACGCGATCAACTTCATGGCCCGCCATGCCCGCGGCCTGATCTGCCTTGCGCTGACCGGGCGCCGCGTGGAGCAGCTTGATCTGCCGCTCATGGCGCAAGCCAACGGCACCCGGCACCAGACCGCCTTCACCGTGTCGATCGAAGCGCGGGAAGGGGTCACCACCGGCATCTCCGCCTACGACCGCGCGCACACGATCGCGGTGGCGATCAACCCGGAGATGGGGCGGGACCAGATCACCACGCCGGGCCACGTGTTCCCGCTGATGGCGCGCGAGGGTGGCGCGCTGATCCGCGCCGGGCATACGGAAGCGGCGGTGGACATCGCGCGCCTGGCCGGGCTGAATCCGTCCGGCGTGATCTGCGAGGTGATGAACGAGGACGGCTCCATGGCCCGGTTGCCAGACCTGGTAGCTTTCGCGCAGCACCACAACCTCAAGCTCGGCACCATCGAGAGCCTGATCGCCCACCGTCGCCGCACGGAGCAACTGGTGCGCCGGGTGGAGGAGGGCGTGATGCGTCACGTCGAGGGTGGTGACTGGCAGATGTTCGTCTATGCCAACACGGTCGAGTACGCCGAGCACTTGGTGCTGGTGAAGGGCGACCTGGCCAGCGGCCCGCCACCGCTGGTGCGGGTGCACGCAGTCGATCTGATGAGTGACATGCTGGGTGGTCCGCATCCAAGCGGCCTGCACAGCGCCATGCGCGCCATCGCCGCCGAGGGCCGCGGCGCCGTGGTGCTGATCCGCGAGGCGATTCCGACCTCCCTGTCGGAGCGGGTAAAACGGATGGGCAACAGCCCGCTCACCGTCCAGTCGCTGCGGGATTACGGTGTCGGCGCCCAAATTCTGGTCGATCTCGGCGTCAGGGACATGGTGTTGCTGTCCAACACGCACCGGACGGTCGTGGGACTGGAAGCTTACGGGCTGAACATCATCAGCCAGCGCCCGATCGATGGCGCGGCTGAGTGAGCACGATCGACGCGCCATGGCCGACCGCGCCGGCGATGGAGGGGCCAGCGCCCCGCATGTTGGTGGTTCGGGCGCCATACTACCAGGTCGTAGTGGATGGCATGACGGAAGCGGCGCTGCACATCCTCCGCGAGGCTCAGGCTGACTCCATGGTGCTGGACGTGGCTGGGGCATACGAGTTGCCTCAGGCTATCCGAATCGCCCTGCGCGGACGCGAACGGTTCGATGGGTTCATTGCTCTTGGCTGTGTTGTTCGTGGGGAAACAGACCATTACGACTTCATTTGCGCGGCGAGCATGAACGGCCTGATGGATGTCGCCCTGCAATACGGCATCGCACTCGGCACCGGTCTGCTGACGGTGGACACGCTGGCGCAGGCCGTGGCGCGCTCCGGGCCGGACGGCCACAACAAGGGAGCTGAGGCGGCCGTGGCCGCCTTGCGCCAGGTGGACGCCATGCGGCGGCTCGGCGCTGCTTGATGGGCAAGCCGCCGCCCCGCAGCCGGCCACGCACCGCCAGCCGCGTCGCCGCCGTGCAGGCGCTGTTCCAGTCGGAACAGACCGGCGAGACGGTGGAGACCATCGTGGACCAGTTCATCCGCCACCGCCTGGGCGAGTTGCCCGGCTCCGGCGGCTTCGAGGAGGGCCGCGCGCCCGACGCGGACGCCAAGCTGTTCGGCCGTATCGTCCGCGCCGCCGTGCTGGGACAAGACCAGCTGGACGCTCTCGTGTCGGAGTCGCTGCCGCCTGAATGGCCGTTCGCCCGGCTCGACCCGGTACTGCGTGCCCTGCTGCGGGCTGCCGGCGCGGAGTTGGGCATGGCGGACGGCCCGCCCGCCCGGGTCGTGATCAACGAATACTTGGACGTGGCGCACGGCTTCTTCACCGGCGAGGAGCCGCGCATGGCCAATGGGCTGCTTGACCGGATGGCCAGGGCCCTCCGCGCAGGCGACTTCCAGGCTGCCGTGTGACGCTGAAACCAGAATTCGACCGCATTGCCCGGCACTTCCGCCCGCTGGCTGGGCCAGGCGCTTTAGACTTGGTGGACGACGGCGCCGTGTTTGCCCCGCCGCCGGGGCGCGAGTTAGTGATGACAGCAGATGCCATGGTGGAGGGCGTGCATTTCCTTCCGGGCACCGCGCCTGATTTGGTCGCGCGCAAGCTGTTGCGGGTCAACCTCTCGGACCTGGCGGCGATGGGTGCCGCCCCGCTCGGCTATCTTGTGACGATCTCCGTGCCACGGACGCTCGGGGAGCACTGGTTCGCCGGGTTCGCTGCCGGGCTGGCGCTGGACCAGGCAGCATTCGGCATTTCCCTCCTTGGCGGCGACACCACGGAGACACCGGGCTCGCTGACCCTGTCATTGACTGCGGTGGGGCACGTTGCGCCGGGTGCGGCGATCCTGCGTTCGGGCGCGCGCTCGGGTGACGACCTCTGGGTCACCGGCACGATCGGCGACGGCGCGCTCGGCTTGCATGCCGCGCGTGGCGAGGTGGAAGACCCGGACGGCCACCTCCGCCGCCGCTACGAGCTGCCCACCCCTCGGCTCGGCCTGCCACTTGCCGGCTGGGCGCGGGCGGCGATGGACGTGTCGGACGGGTTGTTCCAGGACCTCGGCCACATCTGCCGCGCCAGCGGGGTGGCCGCCGTGGTGGAGGCAGCGCGCATCCCGCTCTCCCCCCAGGCCGAAGCCGCCGGGCCGGACTGGCGCGAGACGGCCTGGATCGGCGGCGACGACTACGAGTTGCTGCTGGCCGCTCCGCCCGGGCTTGATCTTCCATCGGGGCTGGACGCGACGCTGATCGGGTATTTCGAGCCGGGGCAGGGCGTTGTGGTCCTCGGCGCAAATGGCGAGGCGTTGCCGCTCGCCGGGCGAGGCTGGAGCCATTTCGCCTGAACCCATCGCGGGTCAGGCAGCTTCTTTTGGCAGTGCGGCCTCAGCTTCAGCCGCTCGAACAGGATCGGCAGCACCCATGCTTACCGGCAAGCGATCGTGCTTCGTGAGATAGCAGAATCCAACAGCCGCGGCGGCCAAGCCTGCGGCTGCGCCAACGCCCAGCGCCCAGCGGGGGCCGAGCGCGTCGGCGACCCAGCCGATGACCGGCGCCCCGAGCGGCGTGCCGCCCAACGTGATGGCGAGGAGGATCGCGATCACGCGGCCACGCATGGCGGGCGCGGTCGAGAGCTGAACCAGGCTGATCGCGCCGGTGGTCAAGGTTTGCGCTGACACGCCGACCAGGATGAGGGCCAGGCCAAACAGCCGCCAGTTCGGCATGAATGCGGCCAACGCGAGACCCAGCCCGAACATGGACGCACCGCCTGCCAGCAGCCTCATATCTGGCTTCGGCCGCCGGGCAGACAGGAGGGCGCCGACGATCGACCCGATCGCCATGGTCGAGGTCAGCAACCCGTATCGGGCCGCCCCACCGTGGAAGACTGTCACGGACATGGTTGAGATGAAGATTGGGAAATTGAGTCCGAAGGTGCCGATCAGGAACAGCATGAGCAGCACCGCCTTCAGGTCAGGCCGCCTCCCGACATAGCGGAAACCCTCGGCGAAGCTGCCCCGGCTCCGGCTGGCTTTGCTGCCCGCATGAAGCTCGCCCACGCGCAGCAGGCACAGCGAGCAGAGCACGGCTGCGAAGGAAGCCGCGTTGATCAAGAACACCCAGCCAGTGCCCACGGCGGCGATGAGCGTGCCCGCGATGGCCGGGCCGATCAGCCGTGCAGCGTTGAACGACGTCGAATTGAGCGCCACGGCGTTCGACAGGTCGGCTTCGCCCACCAGTTCCGAGACAAAGGTTTGGCGGGCCGGCGCATCGAACGCGGCGGCGCAGCCCAGCAGGAACGCGAACACGTACACGTGCCACAACTGGACGAGCCCGGCGATGGTGAGGATGCCCAAGGCGAGGGCCAGCACTCCCATGGCCGCTTGCGTGGCGAGCAGGAGCCGCCGCCGGTCGAGATGGTCGGCCGCGAACCCCGTCAAGGGCAGCAGGAGCAGCTGCGGCCCGTACTGGAGCGCCATGACCACGCCTACCGCTGTCGCATTGTTGTGGGTCAGCTCGGTGAGCACGAGCCAGTCCTGGGCGGTGCGCTGCATCCAAGTCCCCACGTTGGAAACGATTGCCCCACCGGCCCAGACCCGGTAGTTGCGGCCGCCCAGGGACCGAAAGGTGCTTTTCAACAAGGAGCCAACGCTGCGGACGCCATCAAACGCGGCGGTCAAGCAGGCCGATGACCTGCTCGGCCGTGCCAGTCTCGCCCAGCCGTGGGAAAATGCGGGTGATGCTGTTGGCATGGACTTCAGGGCTGACGTCGGTCATGGCGTCGATCGCGAGGGCGACGTTGAACCCAAGTTCGCGCGCGTGGCGGGCCGTCGCTTCGACACCGCCGCTGGTGGCGATGCCAGTGAGGACGACCTGCGTGACGCCCAGCTTTTTCAGGTGCTGCTCCAGGTCCGTGCCGGTGAACGCGCCGGGAGTAAGCTTAACCACCGTGTGGTCCTGCGGCTGCAAGTTCAGTTCAGGGACGAGATCGGTCCACCCGGCGGGGAAATCCTGCATGCGGGACGCCTGCTCGGTCCGGCCCGGCGGTGCGCCAGAGACGGTGACGAGCACGACTGGCAGGCCGTGCCGGCGGAACGCGTCAGCCAGGAGACTCGCTTGCGCCACCACCTCGCCGACCGGGTGCGCGGTAGGAAGGCCGACGATGCCCTTCTGCAAGTCGATGACGACCAGGGCGGTATTCAAGTCGAGCGCCGTGAGGGGCATCGCATTCTCCTGCTGCCTATGGTTCAACGAGGCGTTGAAGCAACCTCACGCCCGCCGCGAGCTGTTCCTGCTCCGCCGGCGCAAGAGTTGTGCGGATCGCGTGGGACAACCAATCTTTCCGGGCCGCCTGCCCAGCCTTGATCCGGTCCCGGCAGGCGGCTGTCAGGGACAGGACAGTTTGCCGTCCATCCGCCGGATCCGGTGTGCCGCTCACTAGTCCAGCAGCCTCAAGGACAGCGACAGTGGCACCCATGGATTGCGGGCGCACACCTGCAGCCCTCGCAAGCATCGTCACCGTCGCCGAACCTTCGCGCTCCAAAAGAGCGAGGGCTTGCATCTGGGGCCAGGTGAAATCCCCTAGGTGCGCCTCGCCCCGCAGCCGCTGCTTTAGCTTGCCCACGACGACCCGCAGGTCCCCTGCCAGCGCCGCCACGCCTGCTGCCTCGTCCATAAGTCGCAGCCTAGCAGGTCAGAAGGAAGACTACAAAGGTTTCCTTGCTATTGCGGCGACCCTCGTTCAGCGCGCCGGCTTGCCCAGCAGCGCCGTCTGATATGCCCCTGGGTGATCCAGCAGGAACCCGGCGGCGGTCAGGTCACCGTCGCGCCCCTCGGCGGCCGGGCAATCGTTGCGCAACTCCACGACCTGGGCGGCCGGCAATGGCGCACGGGCGGCGTCGTGCCGGGTCAGGGCTGCCGCCATCTCCAGTTGCCCGCGCAGCAGAGCGGCCAGTTGAGCGTGCAGCATGTCCTCGCCCAGGCTGGTGCAGACTTGCGGCATCACGCCCAGGCCCTGGATCGGCCACCCACCCGGCGCCAGCACGCGGCTCCAGGTGATGAACAGCTCACCTCCATCAGGCAGGGGTGAGATGGTCTGCACCAGCCCCTTGCCTAGGGTGGAGCTGCCGACCACCACGGCGCGGCGATTGTCGGCCAGCGCCGCCGCCATGATTTCGGCAGCGCTGGCGGTGCGACCGTCCACCATCACCACGATCGGCCGGCCATGCGCCGCGTCGTCCCCAGTGCCCGCAGGCCATACGCGACTGCTGTCCGGGTTGCGCCCGGCGGTGGTGACGGCAATGCCCTCCGTCAGCACCTGGTCCACCATCGCCACGGCTTGGCGCAGCAGCCCGCCGCGATTGCCGCGCAGATCGACCACGATGCCGCGGACCCGGTGGCCGGCGAACCCCGCCTCCAGCGCGGCGGCAAATTGATCATCCGTGTCGCGGCTGAAGCCGACCACGTGGATCAGCACCACATCGTCCAGCCACTCGGCACGCACGGTCTGCGGCGGCACCAGGGCGCGCTCAATCTCCGCCGCCTGCATCCGGCCGCGGCTGCGCCAGGACAGCTGCACCGTGCTGCCGTCCGGTCCGTTGACCCAGCCCTCCACGATGGCAGGGGCTTCGGACCGCACCGGCCGGCCGTCCACGGCGAGGATGCGGTCGCCGGGCCGCAGGCCGGCATCATCGGCCGGGCTGCTGGGCTGCACTTCGCGCACGACCAAGCCGCCGCGTCCGCGCGCCAGGGTCATGCCGAGCCCGGCCTGACCCATGCGGCGATCCCGGTCGATGTCCGCCGCCGCTGGCGGCACGTAGCGGGAATAGGGATCGAGGTGATTGAACATCTCGTCAAAGAAAGAGCGAATCACGCCCTGGGTCTCAGCGGTCCGAACCGGGTCCGAGACGGTGGCAGCTGACG
This sequence comes from uncultured Acetobacteraceae bacterium, assembly GCA_964244655.1. Classification (GTDB taxonomy): domain Bacteria; phylum Pseudomonadota; class Alphaproteobacteria; order Acetobacterales; family Acetobacteraceae; genus LMUY01. The sequence continues at coordinate 37,412 of CAXTJU010000003.1, forward strand.
CGGCCATGCCCGCGGCCAGCGCGCCCCAGCTTGCCGCCCTCGCCGCATCCGGGAGGGGGGCGGTGAACACCGTGCGGCCGTCTTGCAAGAGGCGTATCTCGGTCTCGCGCAGCTCGGTGGTCAGGGCTGGGTCAAGGGCGGTCAGCCCACGCAGGCCCCACACGGTCAGCTGCGGGATTGCGATCGGCTCCAGCGTACGCGGTGCGATAAAGGCCAGCGCGGTGCTGAATACGGCGGCGGCCGTCGACTCGTTGAACGCCTCGGCCGCCTTGGCCAGCGTCGGCGCGATCCACAGCAGCGCTAGGAGGAAGCCCGCCCGGATCACGGGCGGCGCTGTCTCGCAGCCTGCCTGGACATCCCTGCCGCGGATCCGCCAGCCAGGCCAAAAATCAACCCGCCGGTGACGGGACTGGCTTCGACCAGCCGCACGTCCAGCAATTGCGCCAGGTGGAACGACATGCGGGTGCGACGGCCGGTCAGGGACTTGGTTGCCTCGTCATGAGCCCAGAAGTCGTCGGGCAGCGCGGACAGCGGCAGCAGCCCGCTGGCGCCCGTCTCCGACAGAGTGACAAACAACCCGAACCGCGTCACCCCGGAAATGCGTCCCGCGAACTCCGCACCCGTCTTGTCCGCCATGTAGGCGGCCAGGTAGCGGTCGATCGCATCGCGCTCGGCAAGGGCAGCGCGGCGCTCAGTGGCGGTGATGTGCTCGGCGGTGTCTTCGAACTTGGCCGACTCCGCTTCCGTCAGCCCATCCGGCCCGGCGCCAAGGCCACGGATCAGCGCGCGATGCACGCACAAATCGGCGTAGCGGCGGATCGGGCTGGTGAAATGCGCGTAGCGGGGCAGGGAGAGCCCGAAATGGCCGATGTTATCCGGCGAATACTGCGCCTGGCTCTGCGAGCGCAGCATCACCTCGTTCACCAGCGGGGCGGCGTCCGTGCCGGCCACCTGCTTGAGCACCCCGTCGAGGTCGCGCGGCGTCACCTGGCCCTGTGGCGGCAGGGCCACGCTCATGCCGTGCAGGAAGCTGCGCAGCGCCTCCATCTTCTCGTCCGAAGGCGGTGCATGGACGCGATACATGCAGGAAAGCTTGAGCTTTTCCAACGCCTCGGCGGCGGCCACGTTGGCCAGCACCATGAACTCCTCGATCAACCGGTGGCTGTCGAGCCGGGGTCGGGGGACTATGGCAGCCACCTTGCCGTCCGCATCCAGGGAGACTTTCCGCTCCGGCAGATCCAGGTCCAGCGTGCCGCGCGCCTGGCGGGCCGCGAGCAGGGCTTGGAACGCGGCATACAGCGCGGGCAGCGGCAGTCCGAGATCGTCGCCGCGGTCCTGCGCCTCTTGCACTTGCTCATACGTCAGCCGGGCAACTGAACGCATCAGGCCGCGGCCGAACCGGTGCGCCGTCTTGCGCCCCGATGCATCCACCCGCATCTCGACGAACAAGCAGCCACGCTCCTCGTCCGGGCGCAGGCTGCACCAGCCATTGGACAGCGCCTCCGGCAGCATCGGCACCACGCGGTCCGGAAAGTACACGCTGTTGCCCCGCTCCCATGCGCTGCGGTCGAGCGGGGAGCCTGGCGGCACGTAATGCGCCACATCGGCAATGGCCACGACCAGACGGTGGCCGTTCCCGTCCGCCTCGGCCCACACGGCGTCGTCGAAGTCGCGCGCATCCTCGCCGTCGATGGTCACCAGCGGCAGGCTGCGCAAGTCCTCCCGCGCGCCGAGCGGCACCGCCTCGGCGGCCTCGGCCTGCTCGACAGCGCCGGGCGGGAACTCGGTCGGGATGTCGTGGGTGTAGATGCAGACCAGGCTGACGGAGCGGGCATCGCCCATGTTGCCCAACCGCTCCATCACCCGGGCGGATTTCAGGCCGTAGCTGCGGCTCGGCAACGGCACGCCGAGCACGATCTCGCCTTCCGCCGCGTCCCCGGTGTCGCCGGGCGCCACCTGCCAATCGGCCTTTTGCCGCCGGTCGGTCGGCTGAATGCGGCCGCCAGATGCCAGGGCATGAAACACGCCCAACACCCGGCCCGGCGCGTCGGTCAGCCGCTTGAGCGTGCGGCCCTCGAACTTGTTGCCGCCGATGGGGCGCAGCCGGGCCAGCACGCGCTCGCCGGGGGCCAGGGCCGGCTGGCCGCTTGCTTCCGGCTGCATCAGCACCAATGGGGGCGGTCCATCGCCCTCCCATTCGACCGGGCGCGCGATCGGGTCGCCGTCCGGGTCGGTGCCGGTCACCTGCACGATGGTTGCGTCTGGCAGGCGGCCCGGCGGGGTGAAGCGGCGGTGCCCGGCGGGCGCGATCTTGCCCTCGCCAGCCAGGTCCTTCAGCAAGCCGCGCAACGCCACCCGGTGCTGCGGCCCCAGTCGGAACGCACGCTCGATCTCACGCTTGCCGACCCGGCCGGACGCGCCGCGGATGAACTCGCGCACCGCCTCGCGGGAGGGCAGGAGGGAAGGGTCGCCATCCTTGCGCAGGCGTGCCACCTAACCCGTCCTGCGCGCTTTCGCGCCAGCCTTGGCAACAACCTTCTTGGCAACAGCCTTCTTGGCGGCAGGCTTGGCTTTCGGCTTGGTGGGCCTGGCAGCGGGCTCGGCCGCGGCTTTCGAAGCCGCCCTCTTGGCAGCCGGCTTCTTGGCGCCGGGCTTGGCCTTCAGCGGCTTGCCCTTTTCGGCCAGCAACGCCACCGCGGCCTCAAGCGTCAGCTCCTCCATCCCCACGTCCCGAGGCAGGTTGGCCACCACGTTGCCGCCCTGCACGTATGGCCCGAACCGGCCCTTCTTGATGATCAGCGCCTCGCCCGTGGCCGGGTGCGCGCCCAACTGGCGCATGGATTCCAACTTCTTTTGCAGCGCGTCCACGGCGCGGTTCAGCCCGATGGACAGCACGTCGTCATCCTTGTCGAGCGAGGCGAACACGGCACCCATCTTCACGTATGGGCCGAACCGGCCGATGCCCGCCTCCATCAACTCCCCCGTCACCGGATGCGCGCCGACCGCGCGGGGCAGGGACAGCAGGCCGAGCGCCTGCTCCAGGTTGATGGTATTGCCCTCCATCCCCTTGGGCAGCGAGGTGCGGCGGGCTTTGGCCTTCTTGTTCTCCGGATCGGGTGTGCCCTGCTGCACGTACACGCCGTAGGGGCCGCGGCGGACGGTGATGTCCTCGCCAGTTTCGGGATGGTGGCCCAACTCGCGCATCCCCTCCTTCAGGGTCTCGCCCTCGTCGCCGCCGTCAATCGCCAAGCGGCGTGTGTACTGGCATGCGGGATAGTTGGAGCAGCCGATGAACGAGCCGTGCCGTCCCAGCTTCAGCCCCAGTCGCCCGGTATGGCACACGGCGCAAACCCGCGGGTCGGTGCCGTCCTCGCGCACCGGGAAGAAATGCTCGCCAAGGTCGTGGTCCAGCGCGTCGATCACGTCGGAGATCTTCAGCTCGCGCGTCTGCTCCACCGCGTGGGAGAAATCGCGCCAAAACTTTTCCATCACCGCGCGCCAATCCGCCCGGCCGTCCGAGATGTCGTCCAGCTGCTCTTCAAGACCGGCGGTGAACCCAGTGTCCACGTAGCGCTGGAAGAACGAAGTGAGGAATGCCGTCACCAGCCGCCCGCGGTCCTCTGGCACCAGCCGCCGGCTGTCCATGCGGACGTAGTTGCGGTTGCGCAGCACCTCCAGGATGGAGGCATAGGTGGAGGGGCGGCCAATGCTCAGCTCCTCCATGCGCTTGACCAGGCTGGCCTCCGAAAAGCGCGGCGGCGGCTGGGTGAAGTGCTGGTCGGCGGCCACCTTGTCGCGCCGCAGCGGGTCGCGCTCCTGCATCGGCGGCAGCATGCGGCTGTCGTCGCGGCTGTCGCCCTCCGGCGCATCGTCCGTGGCTTCGCGGTAAAGCTTGAGGAAGCCGTCGAACGCCACGATGGAGCCATTGGCGCGCAAATGCGTGCCACTGTCGGCGATATCGACCGCCACTTGGTCCAGCTCAGCCGACTGCATCTGGCTGGCGACGGCGCGCTTCCAGATCAGCTCATAGACCCGGCGCTGCTCGTCGTTGAGGTATCGCCCCATCGCGTCCGGCGTGCGGGCCACGTCAGTGGGGCGGATGGCCTCATGGGCCTCTTGGGCGTTCTTGGCCTTGGTGCTGTACTCCCGCGGCGCGCCAGGCACGTAGTCACGGCCATAAGCCTCCCCCACGTGGTTGCGAATCGCCATGATGGCCTCCTTGGCCATCTGCACGCCATCGGTGCGCATGTAGGAGATCAACCCCACTGTCTCGCCGCCGATGTCGACGCCCTCGTACAGCTGCTGCGCCACCCGCATCGCTGCCTGCGCGCCCAGGCCCAACTTGCGGCTCGCATCCATCTGGAAGGAGGACGTGGTGAACGGCGGCTGCGGGTTGCGCTTGACCCGGCGGCGCTCGACGGAGGCGACGGAGAACGTGCCCGCTTCCACCGCCGCTTTCGCCGCCGCGGCCTTAGCGGCATCGTTGATGTCGAACTGGTCGAGCTTGCGGCCGTCCAGGTGGGTCAGCCGCGCGGTGAACGGCGCGCCGGAAGGCGTGGTGAAATGCGCCTCCACCGTCCAGTACTCGCGCGGCTTGAACGCCTCGATCTCGGCTTCCCGCTCGCACACCAGCCGCAGCGCCACCGACTGCACCCGGCCGGCGGACTTGCTGCCGGGCAGCTTGCGCCACAGCACGGGCGAGAGGGTGAAGCCCACCAGGTAGTCCAGCGCGCGCCGGGCGAGATAGGCCTCGATCAGCGGCTGGTCCAGGGCGCGGGGATGCGCCATGGCGTATTGCACGGCGGTCTTGGTGATCTCGTTGAAGGTGATGCGCTGCACCTCGACGCCCTTGAGCGCCTTCTTGTCTTCCAGCATGGCGCGCACGTGCCAGGAGATCGCCTCGCCCTCGCGGTCCGGGTCGGTGGCCAGCCAAAGCCGGTCCGCCCCCTTCAGCGCGCGGACGATGGCGGTGATCTGGCGGTTACCGCGTTCGTCGGCTTCCCAGTCCATGGCGAAGCCTTCTTCCGGCCGCACCGATCCGTCCTTTGGCGGCAAGTCCCGCACATGGCCGAAGCTCGCGAGCACGGTGAAGCGGTCGCCGAGGTACTTGTTGATCGTCTTGGCCTTGGCAGGCGATTCGACGACGACGACGTCGGTCATGAGATCCTTAGGTCAGGCGAGGAGCGCCACGCGATGGCCCGGCAGGGTTTCCACCAACCCGTCCAGTTCCAGCACAAGCAGCACGGCCATCACGGTGGAAGCCGAGAACTGGCAGCGCCGTATCAGATCGTCAACGGGCGCTGGGTCAGCGCCGAGCAGGGCAAGCACCGCCGCACGGGCTTTGACGCCATCCCCTGGCGCTTCAGCAGGCCATGCCGCGGCGGGTTCCGACAACCCGGGCAACGCCACCTGCGCCGGGGCAGGCCAGGGCGGCAGCGCTTCCAGCACGTCGGACGCCTGGCCCACCAGGGCAGCCCCTTGCCGAATCAAGTCGTTGGAGCCGTGGCAGCGCGGATCGAGCGGCGAACCCGGCACGGCCATCACCATCCGGTGCGCGTCCAGCGCCTGCTGCGCCGTGATGAGGCTGCCGGAGTGCCGTGCTGCCTCCACCACCACCAGCCCAAGCGACAGCCCGGCGATGATGCGGTTGCGCCTGGGGAAATGCCGGCTCTGCGGCGCAGTGCCCAGCGGCGCCTCCGCCACTACGGCGCCCCCAGCGGCGATGCGCGCCTGCAACGCCGTGTTCTCCGGTGGGTAGGGCATGTCCAGCCCACCGGCGATTGCCGCGGCAGTGTGGCCTGTGTGCAACGCTCCTGTATGTGCGGCCGTGTCGATCCCGCGCGCCAGTCCGGACACCACCAGCACGCCGCGGGAGGCAAGGTCAGCCGCCAGTGCTTCGGCCATGCGCCGGCCATTGGCCGACGCATTGCGCGCGCCGACCAAGCCCACGGCGCGGCCGTGCAGCAGCCTTACGTCTCCCAGCACGCCGAGCGCCGGCGGCGCATCCTCCAGCAAGGCCAGCAGTTCGGGGTAGTCCGGCTCGCCCAGCACCAGCATCCGCCCGCCGAGCCGGTGCAACTGGGCCAGCTCGGCCTCCACGGCCTTGAGGCTGGCAACCGAGGTGGGCACGGCCCGCCCGCCGGCCCGCGCCAGGTCGGGCAGGGCCTGTATGGCATCCTCGGCGTCAGGAAAGCGGGCGAGCAGGCGGCGGTAGGTGAGTGGGCCGATGCCGGACGTGCGCGCCAGCCGAACGCGTGCGAGGTGCTCCTGCGGCGTCACCGGCCGATCCGCGGCTCGGTGCCGGCGTGCAGCCGGGCGATGTTGGCGCGGTGCCGCCAAGCGATCCAGGCGGCGATGAGGAGGACCGGCCAAGGGTAAGGGCGCAGTAGCAACGCGCCGAGCGGGGCGCAGGCGAGGGCAGCGAGGGCAGCGAGCGACGAGATGCGGGCCGCCCCTGCCACGGCGAGCCATACCGCCGAGACCGCCAGCCCGAGCGGCCAGGCGATGCCGTAGAGCGCGCCCAGCCCGGTCGCCACCCCTTTGCCGCCACGCCCCCGCAGCCAGGGCGTGAGCGTATGCCCCAGCACCGCCGCCAGCCCCGCCCAGGCAGCCGACCCGCCTAGTTGCCGCGCCAACAGCACGGCGGCCGTTCCCTTCAGCCCGTCCAGCAGCAGGGTGGCGGCGGCCAGGTCCCGGCGGCCAGTGCGAAGCACGTTGGTGGCGCCGATGTTGCCGGAGCCAATGGCGCGGATGTCCCCCAGCCCGGCCATGCGGGTGAGCAGCAGGCCGAACGGGACAGAGCCGAGGAGGAAGGCAAGGATCATCGTCACTGACAGCAATTCAGGCAGACCCGGCCTGCTTCCGCAACAAACAAGGGGAAGACATCGAAGCTCGTTCCGCTATGGTCGATCAACCAAACACCCGCCGCCCTGCCTTCCACGTCCCGACGACCCACCCCTCCAGCGCTCTGCCGTCAAATGGCGTGTTGCGCGCCTTGCCCGGCAGTGACCCAGCCTCCACCCGCCACGCCCGCTCTGGCTCGAACAGGCAGAGGTCGGCCGGCGCGCCGCGGGCCAGCCGCCCCGCCGGGCTGCCCAGCAGGGCGGCCGGCCGCGCCGTCAGCAGCCCGATCGCAGCCATCAGCGGCAGCCCGGCGTTATGAACCTGCGCCAGCGTCACCGCCAGCAGCGTCGCCAGCCCCGCGCCGCCGGCGGACGCCTGGGCGAAGGGGAAGCGCTTGTCGTCCGCGTCGCGCGGCTGATGATCGGAGGCAACCGCATCGATGGTGCCGTCCCGCAGCGCCGCCGCCACGGCCATGCGGTCGGCCTCCGGGCGCAGCGGCGGGGACAGCTTGGCATAAGTGCGGAAGTCACCGATCGCCGTCTCATTCAGGTCGAAATAGGGTGGCGCGGTGTCGCAGGTTACGCTGAGGCCCTCGTCCTTGGCACGGCGGATCAGCGCCAGGGCGCGCGCGGTGGACACGTGGGCGAAGTGCACCGCACCGCCGGTCAACCGGGCCAGGCTGATGTCCCGCGCCACCAGGATTTCCTCTGCCGCCGCGGGAATGCCTGGCAGGCCGAGCCGGGTTGCCAGCTCGCCCTCGGTTGCCGCACCGCCTTCCGCCAGTACCGGGTCTTCCGGGTGTTGGATGATGCGGTAGCCGAAGCCATGCGCGTAGGACAAGGCGCGCCGCATCAGCCGTGCGTTGCCGATGGCGCGCTGCCCGTCCGTGAACCCCACCGCGCCCGCCTCGCCCAGCAGCCCGATCTCCGCCAGCTCCTCGCCACGGCAGCCACGGGTGACGGCGCCATAAGGCAGGATGGTGAGGCTGCCAGTCTCCTCGCCGCGAGCGCGCAACAGGCGGACGAGCGCCGGGTCGTCGATGGCGGGCCGGCTGTCGGGCAGCGCGGCCAGGGTGGTGATGCCGCCGGCCGCGGCGGCAATGGCTGCGGAGGCTATGGTTTCGCGGTACTCGAAGCCGGGTTCGCCGAGGGCGGCGCGCATATCGACCAGGCCGGGGCAGAGCACGGCGCCGCCGCCGTCGATGACCGTGGCACCGTCGGGGCGGCCGAGGGCGGGGCCGAGATCGGCGATGCAGCCGCCGCGGACGAGCAAGGCCCCCTCGGTGTCGAGGTTCGCAGCCGGGTCCAGCAGGCGGACGTTAGTGAGGAGGGTGTCGGTCATGGGCGCGCTAGACATTCCGCCGGGTCTGCCGGGACAGCACGTCCAGCACCGCCATCCGCACCGCGACGCCCATCTCGACCTGCTCGCGGATCACCGAATGCGCCGGGTCATCCGCGACGGCGCTGTCGATCTCCACGCCGCGGTTCATCGGGCCGGGGTGCATCACCAGCGCGTCAGGTGCTGCGTGGGCCAGGCGGGCTGCGTCCAGGCCGAAGAAGCGGAAATACTCGCGCGCCGAGGGCACCAGGCCGCCGGACATGCGCTCGCGCTGCAGCCGCAGCATCATCACGATGTCTGCCCCGGCAAGGCCCTCGTCCATGTCGTGGAACACCTGCACGCCGAGCCGGCCGGCCTCGGCCGGGATCAGCGTCGGCGGCCCCACCACGCGCACCCGGCTGCCCATGGTGGTGAGCAGGTGGATGTTGGACCGCGCCACGCGGGAGTGCAGCACGTCGCCGCAGATCGCCACCGTCAGCCCTTCCAGCCGGCCGCGGCGGCGGCGGATGGTCAGCGCGTCCAGCAGCGCCTGCGTCGGGTGCTCGTGCAGCCCGTCCCCGGCGTTGATCACCGCCGCGTCCACCTTCTGCGCCAGCAGCGAGGGCGCGCCCGACTGGTCGTGCCGCACCACCAGCAGGTCGCACTGCATGGCGTTCAGCGTGCCGGCGGTGTCCAGCAGCGTCTCGCCCTTGTTCACGCTGGAGGAGGCGACCGACATGTTGATGACGTCCGCCCCCAGCCGCTTGCCCGCCAGCTCGAAGCTGGTGCGGGTGCGGGTGCTGTCCTCGAAGAACAGGTTGATGAGGGTGCGCCCGCGCAGCAGGTCCCGCTGGGTCTGCCCGGAGCGGTTGAGCAGCACGTAGTTCTCCGCCAGGTCGAGCAGCCGGGCGATCTGCGGCGGGTGCAGCCCCTCGATGGCGAGCAGGTGGCGGGTGGGCAGGTTCACGCGGCGAGCAGCCGGGCCATGGCCTCTTCGCGCCCGAGTGCGGCCAGGGTGGCGTCGATGCCGGGGCTGGTGGTGGTGCCGGTCAGGGCCGCGCGTACCGCCTGCGCCACGGCGCCCAGCTTCTTGCCCATGCGCTCGGCATAGCCGCGCAGGGCAGTGTCCAGCGCAGGCGGGGAGAAGTCGGTGGCGTCCAGCGCGGCCGCGACCTCCCGCAGCATGTCCCAGGCATCCGCGGTCAGCAGCGCGGCGGCCTTGGCGTCGGGTTCGAGCGGCAGGCTGCGGGCCAGGAAGGCGGCGCTGTCCGCCAGCTCGGCCAGGGTGCGCGCGCGCTCCTTCAAGCCCGGCATCAGGGCGCGGATGCGCCCGGCGGCGGCTTCAGCCGGCAAGCCGCGAGCGGCCAGCCGCGCCACCACGTCTGCCGTGAGCCGGTCGTCATCCGCGCCGCGCAGCCAGACGCCGTTCAGGTTGTCGAGCTTCTTGTAGTCCATCCGGCTGGGCGCGCGGCCCACGCCGTCCAGGTCGAATAGGCGGACCGCCTCCGCGCGGTCCAGCACCTCGGCATCGCCATGGCCCCAGCCGAGCCGCAGCAGGTAGTTGCACAGCGCCTCCGGCAGGTAGCCAGCATCCCTGAACTCGGTGACGGAAGCGGCGCCATGCCGCTTGGACAGCTTCGCTCCATCCGGCCCGTGAATGAGCGGGATGTGGGCGAAGCCCGGCACGTCCCAACCATTGGCGCGATACACCTGCACCTGGCGGAAGGTGTTGGTCAGGTGGTCGTCGCCGCGGATCACGTCGCTGATGCCCATGTCGTGGTCGTCCACCACCACGGCGTGCAGGTAGGTGGGCGTGCCGTCGCTGCGCAGGATGATCATGTCGTCCAGCTCGGCATTGGCCACGCGCACGCTGCCCTGCACCTTGTCGTCCACGACCGTCTCGCCGTCCCGCGGCGCGCGCAGGCGGATGACGAACGGCGTGTCCGGCCCATCTGTACGGTCCCGCCATGGGCTGTCGAAACGGATCGGGCGGCCGGCGTCGCGGGCCTGCTCGCGGGCCGCGGCGATCTCCTCCGGGGGCGCCCAGCAACGGTAGGCGTGGCCGCTGGCCAGCATGGCGCGGGCGACCTCACTGTGGCGCCCGGCGCGGGCTGACTGGAACACCTCCGGCTCGTCACGCTCCAGGCCGAGCCAGTCCAGGCTCTGAAGGATGGTTTCGGTGAACGCCGCGGTGGAGCGGGCACGGTCGGTATCCTCGACGCGGAGCAGGAACTGGCCGCCGTGATGGCGGGCGAACAGGTAGTTGAACAGCGCCGTGCGCGCGCCGCCGATGTGCAGCAGGCCGGTGGGGGAGGGGGCGAAGCGGGTGCGAACCGTCATGGGCAAGGCTTTAGCATGGGGTGCGCCCCACCCATCAATGCGCGGGCGGCGGGGCCTGGCCAGGGACGAGACAGATGACCTGCGGCGGCGGAGTGGGAGGGGTGGGCAGTGAGCGCAAGTCGCTGCGCAGCTTATCCATGTTCAACCGGCCGTGGGCGATGTTGGTCTGCGTGATCTTGAACCCTCAGCTCGTGCTCCGGCAGCTCCTGGTTGTCCGTCAGCGGCATCCTGGCACGTCTGCCTGGGTCCGCAGCCATCCATGGCCCACACGCCGCCGCGGTGGCCCCCTGGCAGCCACCTCGCTATCGTTCGCCGGTGAACGCCGCTCTTACCGCGATCCGCACCGCCAGGCTGCCCCATGCGCCGGCTTGGCTGCTCGCCGCCATCGAGGCGGAGCGGGGGCGGTCAGTGCCGTGGCTGGCCGTGCTCATGGCTGCTGGCGTGCTGGGTTACTTCGCGCTGCCCCAGGAACCGCCCGCCTATGCCGGTCCGGCGCTGGCCGCCGGGGCCGCCGCGTTGTGCGCGCTGCTGCGGTCCCGGGCCGCCGGGCGCGCTGCCGGGTTGGCGCTGCTGGCCGCCGCAGCCGGGTTCGCATCGGCGCAATGGGCGACTGGGCGGGCGCCGCTCCCTCTGGCGCTGCCCCGCACGGCCGCCGCCGTGACCGCCACGGTGGGCGCGGTGGAGCAACTGCCGGACGGGCGGCGGCTCACCCTGCTCGCGCCAAGGCTGGAGGGTGGGGACGCGCTGCCCCGCACCCTGCACCTGCGCCTGCAACCCACCGACACCGCCGCAGTGGTGACCGGCGACACCATCCGCGCCCGCGCCGTGCTGCGCCCGCCCGCCCCGCCTGCCTATCCCGGCGCGTGGGACTTGCAGCGTGACGCCTACTTCTCCAGCCTTGGCGGCTCCGGCGCCGCCCTTGGCCCCATACAGCTCCTGGCGCATGACCCGGCGCCTGCCACCGCGCTCACCCGGCTGCGCGAGGCGGTCGCCGCGCGCATCATCGCCGGGTTGCCCGGGCCGGAGGGTGCGGTAGCAGCCACCATGCTGACCGGGCTGGGCCGTGCGATCCCGCCGGATGACCGGGCTGCGTTCCGCGACTCCGGCCTGTCCCACTTGCTGGCAGTGGCGGGGCTGCACATCGGCATCGTGATGGGACTTGTGATGGGCGCCACCCGGTTCGCGCTGGCGCTGTCGGAGCGCGCTGCCCTGCGCTGGCCTTGCAAGCAGGTGGCGGCCGGGGCGGCACTGGCGGCGGGGGCGGGCTATGTGCTGCTGACCGGCGGGCACGTGCCAGTGCTGCGCTCCTTCGCCATGGCAGCGCTGGTCACGCTGGGCGTAGCCGTAGGGCGGCGGGCGTTGTCCCTGCGCGGCCTGGCCTTGGCCGCAATCGCGCTCATGCTCGCATGGCCGCAAGAAGTGACGGGCGTTTCGTTCCAGATGAGCTTCGCCGCCGTGATGGCGCTGATCGCCGGCTACGAGGCGTTGCGCCCGGTGCTCAGCCGGCTGTACCGCCGCCGGGCGCTGCACCACCTGGCGACGCTCACCCTGACCAGCCTGTTGGCCGGGCTCGCCTCCGCCCCGTTTGGGGCCTACCATTTCGGCCGGGTGCAGGTCTATTTCGTCATCGCCAACCTGCTCGCGGTGCCGCTGACGGCGGTCGCGATCATGCCGGCGGGCCTGCTGGCGCTGTTGCTGATGCCGTTCGGGCTGGAGCGGCTGGCTTTGGCGCCGATGGGCTGGGGGGTCGGCGCGGTGCTGGCCATCGCCCGGCATGTCGCCGCCTGGCCCGCCGCCAGTTTTAGCGTGCCGCACATGCCTGGCTGGGGGCTGGCAGTGGTGGCGCTCGGGCTGGCATGGCTCGCCCTATGGCGCTCGCCGCTGCGGTTGGCTGGGGCGCCAGTCATCCTGGCCGGGCTGTTGTCAGGGCTGGCCAGCCCGCCAGCTGACCTGCTCGTGTCGTCGGATGCGCGGTTGATCGCCCTGCGCTCGCCCGTGGCGCTGCAAGTTCGGCCCGGCTGGTCCCGCTTCGTCAAGGAATCCTGGGAACAATACTGGGCCGAGCCGCTCGCCACTGCCTTCCCAGAGGGCGACCGGCCCGGCCCGGTGCGCTGCGACCCCGATGGCTGCCGCATCGAGCTGGGTGGCACGGCCGTGCTGCTGGCCCGCAGCCTGCACCCGATGGAGTGCGCCGGCGCGGCCCTCGTGGTGTCCGCCGAGCCTGCGCATGCCGTGTGCCCGGCGCTCCCGCACATCGACCGCTTCAGCGTCTGGCGGGATGGCGCGCAAGCGATCTGGCTGCGAAACGGGGCGGCAACAGTGCTGTCGGACCGCGACGCGGTGGGCGACCGGCCCTGGGTGCCGCCCCGCCCAGCCCCTGCTCCCGCGCGCACCAGCCTGCCGTTGGCGCTTGAGGAATGATGCAGGCTCATGATCGAGGAGGCGCGAAAATGCCCGTTGCGGCCATGACCCCGCTTGTGCCGGGGCGAATCGTTGCCCGGGCGGTGCTGGCCGCGATCTACCTGGCCGCCGGGGTGTTCCACCTCGCGACGCCGGCCCCGTTCCTGCTGATCACCCCTGGCTGGGTGCCCTTCCCGCGCCAGGTGATCCTGGCGACGGGGCTGTGCGAGCTGGCCGGGGCGGCAGGGCTGCTGACGGCGCGCTTCCGCCGGGCGGCCGGGTTCGGGCTGGCGCTGTACGCGGTGTGCGTCTATCCGGCCAACATCAAGCACGCGATGGGCGGCCTGCCGGGAGTGCAGCTGGGACTGTGGTACCACGTGCCACGGCTGTTGTTGCAGCCGGTGCTGGTGTGGTGGGCACTGTTCGCGGGCGGACTGGTCACATGGCCGTTCCGGCGGGGCTAGGGCGCCTTCGCCAGCCGGTCGAACGCCGCCAGCCGCGCCACGAGCGCCGGCATGTCCCGCAGCGCCATCATGGTGGGCCCATCGCTCGGAGCATGGTCCGGGTCCGGGTGGCACTCGATGAACACCGCCGCCACCCCGACCGCCAGCGCAGCGCGCGCGAGCACGGGTGCGAACTCCCGTTGCCCGCCGCTGCTGGCACCCTGGCCGCCAGGCTGCTGCACGGAATGGGTGGCGTCGAACACCACCGGATAGCCGGTTCGCGCCATGATGGGCAGGGAGCGCAGGTCCGACACCAGCGTGTTGTAGCCGAAGGATGCGCCTCGCTCGGTCAGCAGGATGCGCTCGTTGCCAGTGGCGGCGATCTTGGCGGCCACGTTGGGCATGTCCCAAGGAGCCAGGAACTGGCCCTTCTTCACGTTGACCGCAGCGCCCGTCTCCCCGGCGGCGATCAGCAGGTCGGTCTGGCGGCAGAGGAAAGCGGGGATTTGCAGCACGTCCACCGCTTCGGCCGCCGGGGCGCATTGCGCGGCGTCATGCACGTCGGTCAGCACGGGGATGCCGAACCGCTCGCGCACGGCGGCGAGGATGGCCAACCCTGCGGCCATGCCGACGCCACGGGCAGCGGCGGCGCTGGTGCGGTTCGCCTTGTCGAAGCTGCTCTTGTAGATCAGCGGCACGTCCACGGCGCGTGCCAGGGTGGCGAGCGCGTCCGCCATCTCGAAGGCGTGCGCCTCGCTTTCGATCTGGCAGGGGCCGGCGATCAAGGCGAAGGGTAGGGCGTTGCCGACCACGACGCCACGGATGGCAACATCGGTCATACCAGCCGTGCCTGCTTCACCGCCGCGGCGACGAAGCCGCGGAACAGCGGGTGCGGGTCGAGCGGCTTGCTTTTCAGCTCCGGATGGTATTGCACGCCGACGAACCAGGGATGGCCGGGCAGCTCCACCGTCTCCGGCAGGATGCCGTCCGGCGACAGGCCGCTGAAGCGCAGCCCGGCCGCCTCCAGCCGTTCGCGGTAATGGATGTTGACCTCGTAGCGGTGCCTGTGCCGCTCGGTGATGTCGGCCTTGCCGTACACCGTCCGCACCAGCGTGCCTTCGCCGAGCGCCGCCGGGTAGGCGCCCAGGCGCATGGTGCCGCCGAGGTCGCCATCCTGCGCGCGTCGCTCGATCTCGCTGCCGCGCGCCCACTCCGTCAGCAGCCCCACCACCGGCTCGCCGCACGGGCCGAACTCGGTGGAGGACGCGCCGGGCAGCCCGGCCAGGTGGCGCGCCGCCTCGATCACCGCCATCTGCATGCCAAAGCAGATGCCGAAGAATGGCACCCGGTGCTCGCGGGCGAACTGCACCGCCTTGATCTTGCCTTCCGTGCCGCGTTCGCCGAAGCCGCCTGGCACCAGGATGCCGTGCACGTCCTCCAGCCGCGCGATTGCGTTCGGCTGCTCGAACACCTGGCTGTCCACCCAGTCCAGCTGCACCCGCACCCGGTTGGCGATGCCGCCATGGGCCAGCGCCTCGTTGAGCGATTTGTAGCTGTCGAGCAGGTTGGTGTACTTGCCGACCACCGCGATCCGCACCTCGCCCTCTGGGGCACGCACGATGTCCACGATGCGCTGCCAGCGCGCCAGGTCGGGGCTCGCATCGTGCTGCGGCAGGCCGAAATGGCGCAGCACCTCGCCATCCATGCCCTCCTGGTGATAGCGGATCGGCACGGCGTAGATGGTGTCCACGTCCAGCGCCGCCACCACCGCCTGGACCCGCACGTTGCAGAACGAGGCGATCTTGCGCCGCTCGGCATCGGGGATGTCGCGGTCGCAGCGGCACAGCAGCATGTCCGGCTGGATGCCGACGTTCTGCAGCTCCTTGACCGAGTGCTGGGTCGGCTTGGTTTTCAGCTCCCCGGCCGATGGGATGTACGGCACGAGCGTCAGGTGCACGAACATGGTGCGCTCGGCGCCCAATTCGTTGCCGAGCTGGCGGATGGCTTCCAGGAACGGCAGGCTCTCGATGTCGCCCACCGTGCCGCCGATCTCGATCAGGGCAAAATCGACCCCGTCCAGGTCGCGGACGATCACCTCCTTGATGGCATCCGTGATGTGCGGGATGACCTGCACGGTGGCGCCCAGGTAGTCGCCCCGGCGCTCCTTGGCGATCACCTCGGAGTAGATGCGCCCCGTGGTCGCGTTGTCGCTGCGGGTGGCGGGCACGCCGGTGAACCGCTCGTAGTGGCCGAGGTCGAGGTCGGTTTCCGCGCCGTCATCGGTCACGAACACCTCGCCGTGCTGGTACGGGCTCATCGTGCCCGGATCGACGTTGAGGTAGGGGTCGAGCTTGCGCAGCCGCACGGAGTATCCACGGGCTTGCAGCAGCGCCGCCAGCGCCGCGGACGCGACGCCTTTGCCCAGGGAGGAGACCACGCCGCCGGTGATGAAAACGAACCGCGTCATGGACCGCTCCCATACACTGCCGGGCGGGCGGGCGTATAGCGCCGCCGGCCTAGTGCTGGGCTGGCGCGGACGCGGGCGCTGCCGGCTGTGCTGGCGGGGACACAGGGGGGACAACCGGGGCGAGCAGGGCAGCCGGCGTGTCGCCGCCGGCGGGCGGCGGGGTCTGCGGCAGGCTGGGCGTGGTGCGGGTGGGCGTCACGTCCAGGATGGAGCGGTTGTTGCCCACGGTGGTGCCGCGGTTGAGCAAGGCGAGCGCCATGGACAGCACGAAGAACGCCGCCGCCAGCACCGCCGTGGTGCGCGTCAGCAGGTTTGCGGTGCCGCGCCCAGACATGAACGAGCCCATGCCCTGGGTTGATCCCACGCCCAGGCCGCCGCCCTCGCTGCGCTGGATCAGCACCACGCCGATCAGCGCCAGGGTGACGAGAAGGTGGACGACGAGTAGCACGGTGATCATGGGCGCGGGTTCTAGGGCGAAGCCGCCCTTTGCGCTACACCCCCAGCCCGGCAGGCTGCTAGCCTCCGGCCATGGGCGTGACCGGTGCGATCCAGGTCCCGATCTTCGCGGATGACGCGCCGGGCTACGAGGCTGACTTCCATGATTGGTCAAGGGAGCAGGCCGCCCGGCTGCGGTTGCTGCGCATCCCCCGGCCTCGACAGCAAGAACCTGGCGGAGGAGATCGAGGGTTCAGCGCGCAGCGACAGGCGGGAGCTGGCAAACCGATCGAGAGTTTTGCTGACGCACCTGCTGAAATGGCAATACTAGCCTTCGCGAAAGGCAAAGAGTTGGCGATCTATGATCCGCGAGCAGCGTAGAGCAATCGAAATCGTCCTTTCAGATAGTCCAAGCCGGCCGGATGCCCTGCCAGATATCCTTCGACAAGCTATGGGCCGGCTGCAACACGCGCCGGGGACAAGACTAACGTGCCCAAAAGCACGTTTCCGGTTGAGTGCGAGTGGCTTCCCGAGCAGATGTTGTCATCGGACTTCTACCCCGGCGAATAGCCCAGCCGCGCCACCGCCGCCAAGCTTGCCCCGCTTCCCATCAACGGCTGAGCGCCGGCAGGCCGAACAGGTGAGTCGCATCCACCTCGAACAGCGCGCCCACGAACAGAGCGTGCGTGTTGTTGCCGCTCGGCGCGGCCGAGCCAGCCTGGTCGGGGTGGGAGATGAACTCCAGGAACGGCTTGACGTATAGGCCGGGCGCGACCGCGGCGCCGTAATTGACCTCGTAAGAGATTTCCGACCGGCTTGTCTGGCCGCCGCCAGAGCGGGACAGGACGCTGTCGAGCCGCTCGGTGATGCGCGGATTCACCGCGGCGAGGCTCACGGCAAGGCCGGCGGTGTCGTTGGGCCGCCCCGGGACCAGCCCCTTGCCGTAGGCGCCGGCGAAGATGAACCGTTCGACATTGGGTTGGCCGCTGGTCGCCCAGTTCGCGCCGCCGAACAGCGTCAGGGCGTGGTCGGAGGCATCCGGCCGGTACACTGCCTGCTGCGCCTGGACATAGACCTGGCTCAGGCTGTCATCCTGCTTCGACTGCCCGCCGAATAGGATTCGGTTGCGCCCGGCGGTGTTCAGCACCGGGTCGGCGTAGCGCCCCGAATCGTAGAAGCCGCCCACCGAGAAGGCGCGGGGATAGCGCTCTTCCTCCAAGGTCGTCCGGTAGCCGAGTTGGACCGGGACCGTCGCGCCGTCAGCGTAGTTGAGGCCCCAGTCGGGGCCGGGAAAGCCGCCATGGTTGGTGTTGGCGAGAATTGGCTCGTTCTCGAACACAGCGGCATCGGCGTAGAACGGGCCTGCGATCCGCACCTGCGCGATCGCGGCCCAGGACGCTGCGAGGTAGGGCGGATATCCCCTGTCGAAGGTGTAGCCGGCCGGGGTGCGGCACAGGCTGGTGAGGAAGGTGCAGTACAGCTCGGACCCGTCGAACTGGGTATAGGCGGGAATGCGGCCCACGCGCAGGTTGATCCGCTTGTCCAGCAGGTTCTGGTCGTAGGACAGTTCGTTCAGGCGGAAGGCAGGCCCGTTGCCGGCGTAGATGCGGTTGTTCAGGTAGGAACTGCCCGAGTAGGCGGCAAAGGACTTGCCTTGCAGGTCGGACAGGAGGAAGTGGACGGCTCCGCCCTCCACCCCGGCGATGCGGGCCATGTCGAGATCCAGGCCAACACCGGTGTAGCCCTCGAAGAACCCGCCCCGCGAGATGCCGCCGCTCACGTTGCCGAGCGGCTCGGCCAGGTTCCTGCCGATAAGATAGATGCCGTCGTCCGCCAGCAGTCGGCCGAACCCGGCGCCGAGCGGCCGCAGGTTGAACAGGTATCCTCCCGCCGTGCCCGACTCCGGCAGGTCCTGCGCCGGCTCAAGCGGGATCAGCAAGGGCGAGGTGGTTGCACCGGGCAGGAGCTGCGACTCAGCAGCAACCGGGACCATGACCATGGCCGCGAACAGGACGAGCCAGCGCACCACGGCTATGCCGCCGGCATCACGGGCTGCCCCGCCCGGCCATTGCGGGAAACCTGGCCAGGTCAACCGGTCCACGCCGCCGCCGCGATCGCCAGGAAGTCCGCCGCCACCAGGCTTGCCCCGCCCACCAGCGCCCCACCCACGTCCGGCAGCGCCAGCAACGCGGCGGCATTAGACGGCTTCACCGACCCGCCATACAGGATGCGGACTGCCCCACCATCTGAAAGCCGCCGCGCCAGTTCCGCGTGGATGAACGCGTGCATGGCTTCCACGTCCGCTTCCGTGGCGCTTTTGCCGGTGCCGATCGCCCAGATCGGCTCATAGGCCACCACGCCGGCAAACCCGTCCGGCAGGCTGCCCGCCAATTGCGCGCCGATGACCTCCATCGCCCGCCCGCTGCCGCGCTGCCCATCCGTCTCGCCCACGCACACGATTGGCGTCAGCCCCGCCCCTTGGGCCGCCACGGCCTTCTGCCGCACGTCCTCGTCCGTCTCGCCATGCTCGGCCCGGCGCTCGGAATGGCCCACGATCACCCAGGCCGCCCCGGCATCCGCAAGCATGGCGGCGGCAATGTCGCCCGTGTGCGCGCCGCACGGCCCGGCGTGGCAATCCTGCCCCCCCACCATCACGGACGACCCGGCCAACGCCGCCGCCACCGCCACCAGCTGCGTCGCGGGCGGGCACACCAGCAGGTCGCAGCCGACCGCTTCGCCCCGCACGGCCCCAGCCTGCAAAGCAACGGCCAGGGCCGCCGCCTCTGCCGTCGTGGCGTTCATCTTCCAGTTGCCGGCGATCAGTTGGCGCATGGGTCCCTCCATCGCCCGTGCGTAGCCGGGCAGGGTCCGGACTGGCAATGCGCCGGGGCCGTCCCTATGGTGCGCCGCCCTGGTCCGCAGGGCTGCCAACAAGGTTGCGCCCATGCTCGGCTCCCTCCGCCGCTTCGCCTCCACCTGGCCTGCCAAGCTGCTGTTCGTCGTTCTCGTGGGCTCGTTCGGCTTCTGGGGCGTCGCCGGCCGCCTCGGCGGCGCGTTCGGCGGCGACGACCCGAACAGCGTCGCCACCGTCGGCAGCCAGCGGGTGGACCCGGCGGAGCTGCAGGAGGTGTCTCGCCGCATGCTGGCCCAGGCGCAGCGCAACAACCCAGGCCCGCCCACCGCCGGGCTGCGCCGCGCCGTGGCCGAGCAGGCATTGCAGCAGTTGATCATCCAGGCCGCCTTCAGCGCCGAGGCCACCCGCCTGCGCGTGTCGGTGACGGACGAAGCCCTGCGCCAAGCCACCTTCGAAACGCCGGCCTTCCAAGGTCCCAACGGCCAGTTCGACCGCGCCACCTTCCAGTCCATCCTGCGCAACAACGGCTTCACCGAGAGTCGCT
Organism: uncultured Acetobacteraceae bacterium; assembly: GCA_964244655.1. Lineage (GTDB taxonomy): Bacteria > Pseudomonadota > Alphaproteobacteria > Acetobacterales > Acetobacteraceae > LMUY01. The sequence continues at coordinate 57,055 of CAXTJU010000003.1, forward strand.
ACCTGGGCCTGCTGCGCACCGACCTGGCGCAGCGCGAGGTGGTGGAGGCGGTGCGCGCCGGCGGATACTCGCCCGACCTGGTGAACCGCCTGGTGCTGGTGTTCCAGGGCGAGACGCGCACGGCGGACCTCGTCTCCCTGCCATTCGCCGCCGCAGCCGCCCCGCCCGCGCCCACCGCGGAGCAGGTCGAACGCCAATACGACGACGACCTGACCGACTACCGCGCCCCGGAGTATCGCCGGGTCAAGCTGGTGGTACTGACGCCGGAGTCGGTCGCCAAGGACATCACGGTCACGGACGAGCAGGCCCGCGCCTACTACGACGCGCACCAAGCGGACTACAACCAGCCCGAGACCCGCACGGTGCAGGTGCTGGTAGCGCCGACCGAGGCCGCCGGCCGGAACTTGGCCACGGCCTGGATCTCCGGCGCCGACTGGGCGGCCATCCAGAAGCAGGCGGCCGCCGCGGGCGCCTCCGCGGTCGAGCTGCCCGGTTCGACCGAGGCCGCGTTCCCCTCGCCGGACCTGGCGCAGCCAGTGTTCGCCGCCGCACCCAACGCCGTGACTGGGCCGGTGCAGGGAGAAGGTGGTTGGACCGTGTTCCGCGTGACGCAGGCGACGCCCGCCACCGTGCAGCCGTTCGAGGCGGTGCAGGCCGCGGTGAAGGAGCGCGCCGCGCTGGACCAGGCCGGCGACAAGGTGTTCGACAGCGCCAACAAGGTGCAGGACGCGCTGGCCGGCGGCGCCAAGCTGGACGAGCTGCCGACGGGGCTGGGCCTCGCCGCCGTCAGCGGCACGCTGGACGCCTCCGGCAACACGCCGGAGGATTTGCCGGCGCCCATTCCCGCTGCGCCGGCGCTGCGCCAGGCGATCATCGCCAAGGCGTTCGCGCTCAGCCCCACCGATCCGCCCACGCTGGAGGACGGCCCGGGCAACTCGTTCTACGCCGTCGCCGTCGAGGCCGTGACGCCGCCGGCGCAACTGCCGCTGGACCAGGTGCAGGCCCGGGTGCGGGACGACTGGACCCGCGCCGCCCGGCGGCACGAGCAGGATATCGCGGCCACGGCCCTGCTGACCGCCGTATCCAACGGCGCCACCTTGCAGGCCGCCGCAGCCGCAGCGAAGCTGTCCGTCACCCGCAGCCCGCCGATCGGCCGCAGCCAACCGCCTGCCGGCATCCCCGCCGAGCTGGTGCAGCCGCTGTTCGCGACCGATGTGGGGCACGCGACGGTGGTGGAATCCCCCACCGGCTTCACCGTCGCCGTCCCCGTGGCCATCGCCAAGCCTGACCCGGCGACCGACACGGCGGCCCTCGGCCAACTGCGCACCCGGCTGGCGGGGGCGGCGAGCGACGACCTGGAGATGCTGTTCGCCGCCGGCCTGCGGGACCGGCAGCACGTCACGGTCAACCGCCAGCTGTTCGACAGCATCGCCCAATGACGCCGGAGTTCGCCGCCGCCTACGGGGCAGGGCAGGGCGTGCTGGTCGCCGTCAAGGACGTGGCGGACCTGGAAACCCCGGTGGCCGCGTTCCTCAAGCTCGCGCACGGCCAGCCCAACAGCTTCCTGCTGGAAAGCGTGGAGGGCGGTGCCTCGCGGGGCCGCTACTCCATCATCGGCATGGCGCCTGACCTGCTGTGGCGCTGCCAGGGCGGCCGGGCGGAGGTGAACCGCGACGCCCTGGCCGCGCCGCACGCCTTCGTGGCGGACGGCCGCACGCCGCTCGACAGCCTGCGCGCGGCCATCGACGAGTGCCGCATGGCGCTGCCCCCCGGCGTGCCGCCGATGTGCGGCGGGCTGTTCGGCTTCCTGGGCTACGACATGGTGCGGCTGATGGAGCGCCTGCCGGACAAGAACCTGGACGTGCTCGGCCTGCCGGACGCGCTGCTGCTGCGCCCCACCCTGTTCGCCGTGTTCGACACTGTGACGGACGAGCTGACCCTGGCCGTCCCCGTTCGCCCCGCCCCCGGCGTGGGCGCGGTGCAGGCCTGGGACGCGGCGCAGGCCCGCATCGCCGACGCGCAGGCCGCCCTGGCCCGCCCGCTGCCGCACGTGGCCGCCCCGGTGACGATGCCGCCGCCGGACCCGGTCTCCAACATGGACCGCGCTGCGTTCGAGGGCATGGTGGTGCGGATGAAGGAGTACATCGCCGCCGGGGACATCTTCCAGGCGGTGCCGTCGCAGCGGTTTTCCGCCCCGTTCGCCCTGCCGCCGTTCGCGCTGTATCGGGCGCTGCGCCGCATCAACCCGGCGCCGTTCCTGTTCTTCCTGGATTTCGGCGACTTCTGCATCGCCGGCAGCAGCCCGGAAATCCTGGTCCGCCTGCGCGACGGCACCGTGACCATCCGCCCGCTCGCCGGCACCCGCCGCCGGGGTGCCACGCCGGAGGAGGACGCCGCCCTGGAGGCCGACCTGCTGGGCGACCCGAAGGAGCGGGCGGAGCACCTGATGCTGCTGGACCTCGGCCGCAACGACGTGGGCCGGGTGAGCGCCATGGACACCGTGCGGGTGACGGAGAGTTTTGCGGTGGAGCGGTTCAGCCACGTGATGCACATCAGCTCCACCGTGGAGGGCTGCCTGGCGCCGGGCCTGGACGCGGTGGACGCCCTGGCCGCCGGCTTCCCCGCCGGCACGCTGACGGGGGCGCCGAAGATTCGCGCCATGGAGATCATCGAGGAGCTGGAGCCGGTGCGGCGCGGCTTGTACGGCGGCTGCATCGGTTACTTCGCCGCGGACGGTACGATGGACACCTGCATCGGGCTGCGCACGGCGGTGGTGAAAGACGGCGTGATGCACGTGCAGGCCGGCGGCGGCGTGGTGTCGGACAGCACGCCGGAGGGGGAGTTTGAGGAGAGCCGGCAGAAGGCGCGGGCGCTGTTCCGGGCGGCGGAGGAGGCGGTGAGGTTTGCGGCGCGGTGACGTCAAGCGGCGTTTTTACACCCATCACAAAGCAGGGCTAAATGGTCCCACCTGTTGAAGACGAAAACATAATTTCTGACTCCCTAACACAAGAGGAAAGGGATACTATCGTTGAGGCAGCCGCAAAAAAGGTATTAAAGGAGTTTGTGAACTTTGTAAGCACCCAAGTTGGACCGTTGGTAACAATATCATATCACCTGTATGTTTAGAAAGAAAAATTGGTGGTATTAGTATTGCAATAGTTGGAACTATTTATCCTTCTGCAACTCTCATTTGTAATAATTGCGGAAATACAAAAACTGTGAACTTAAATATTTTAGGCATAGGAGATTCTATCTTGAAAAAGAGCGTATAATGACAAGCTCCACTCAGCCTCCAAGTGCCGTAATTCAGTCGAATCCTAGCTATACAATGAAGTCTCCCGAGCAAAGGGTGACTGTTCCAGAATATGTTGAATTTCATATGATTCTTGATCAAGAACTTACAATTATATCAAGGCCAGAGACTGGCGTAATTGGATCAGTCGGATTTACCTCGCTTGGGGCCGCAATTGCTCTGATCGGACCAGTTGTGTCGGTATATACAAAACTGGAACCATATAATTTATAAAAGCAGGCGGCAATCCCTCAAGCAGTCGATATATCTGACGTTGCAAACGTGGGTGCCTTCTCGGCCTGCTTTGTCTTATCTATAGTTTGTTTGATCATATTTAGTTTAGGTTTGTGGCGCAATCGAGATTTGGCGTCTAACATACGTAACAGACAACGGAGAGGTTTCCCCAAAGTTAATAACTGAGAAGGATTACCTCTTCGCCGTAGAGACTGAGGACTCAAAGGATAAAAAGGTATATCAGTCAGTCGTTTACGTCGCAGCGCGACCGTGCCAACTGCTTCCAGCGTATAATGCACCGCTTTTGAAGGAGCAGGAACATAAACTATTCCGCTATCATCGTGCAGCAGTATCGATCTCTCAAACTCATCACACGTCGCCGTAGCCGGCAAATAAACCCCAAGCCTCCGGCAAACCCCATCCGCCGACCGGACCGACCCCCGCCCCGACCCCATGATCGCCAACCCGGCAAATTCCCGCTCCAAATATCCAGCTTCGTTGCAGAAGCTCACGCACGCCTGGCAGGTCCCGTCCATCAATGCGCCAGCGTCGCCCAATACTGTCCGAACACGTACACGGACAGCACGAACCCGATCGCCACGTTCACCACCACCCCCGCGGTGAACGCCAGGAACGGCTTGCCGCCCGCTGGGGCCAGTTCGCGCAGCCGGGTCGTGAGGCCGATGCTCAGGAAGCAGAAGGTGAACGCCCAAGTCCGCAACGCCGTGATCGGCGCGATCAGCCCCGGCTTCACCACCGTGTTGTACTCGGCGAAGCTGGCATGCCGCACCACGTAGGTGATCGCCACCGAGGCCAGCAGGAAGCCCACCACGAACTTCGGGAACCGCCACCACACCTGGGCGAAATCGACCCGGCCGCCCCGCGTCTGCGTCTCCCAGCGCGTGACCGAGATGATCGACAGCACCAGCGCCCAGATGCCGATCCACACGTCCCGCCCCACCACCTTGATGAGCGTGTAGGACCACACCGCCTGGTCCGGCGTGCCGGCGATGCCGGTGGCGGGCCCAACCTGGCCGCCATAGGCCTGGGCGGCGGCGAACCCGGCGGCGTCCGCGAACTCCGAGGTGCCGATCCACGCGCCGCCCACCCCGGCCGGCAGCTGCAACAGGCGGGAGGCCAGCGGCAGCACGAAGATCATCACGATCGCCCACAGCACTACCAGCGTGATGGCGATCGGCGGGTGCTCCTTCTTGGCCCGCACCGCGCCCGCGATGGCGATGGCCGCCGACACGCCGCACACGGCGCCGCCCGCGCCCAGCGTGGCCGCCAGCCGCTTGTCCAAGCCGAGCCGGACGGCCACGAAGAAGATCACCAGGAAGGTGGCGATCGACACGATGGACGCTTGCAGGATGGCGACCGGCCCGGCCCACAGGATCAGCGTGAACGGCAGGGTGGCGCCCAGCAGCACGATCCCTGTCTTGACGTAGAACTCCACCCGGAACCCGGCATCCAGCCAGCGCGGCAAGCCGACCAGGTTGGAGATCAGCAGCCCCACCACCAGCGCCACCAGCGGCGGCTCCAGGTTGTAGCGCACCGCCTGGTCCCAGCTGCCTGCCGCGAAGATCGCCACCGACAGGGCGTACAGCAGCACGAAGGACGGCACGAAGGCGCGCGGGTGGAACCCGAGCGCCACGCCCGCGCCGGTGAACAGGGCGAGCCACAGGGCAAGCTGGGCGGCATAGCGCGGCGCGTTGGCCGCCAGCTGCGCGCCGAGCTGCGGCAGGGTGGACCACTTGGCCGGCGTCACCGCGAGCCAGGCCAGGCTTCCGCCGCCGGCGAACAGCGCGTAGGCCGCCGCGACCAGGCCGAGGCCGAGCCAGACTGCCCACCAGTCCTCCTTGCGCCACAGTTCCGACCAGCCGGGGGCTGCGGCGCGCAGCTGCGGTCCGGGGCGTTCGGGAGTGATCTGGTCCAAATGCAAGCTCCAGGAAACGGCCTGCTTCGATTGCCTTCGGCAAGCAGGGCTGGCGCTGTGTGGCCGCGGGCACTGGCACCGTCAACGATTGGACTGCCGAGGCTGAAATAAAAGACAGACTTGCCATCGTGCAGAATGCCAGTGGAAGGAACCGGCTGCCCACCCGGCGCGGCCGAGACGAACCTGCTCCCCCGCGGTTGCGTCCGATGCCGGCTTCCGCCATGGTGCATCCACCCGAACCATCCGTGCGGGAGAGTGCAGCATCCTTCGCCAAGCGGGGGGCTGCCGCCGAAGGCGCAACCGGCCCCCGGAAACGCTCAGGCACAAAGGACCGCACGGCGCCAGGGTCTCTGGAAAGCCGGCCCACCGATCAGGGCCGCACCGACGGAGTAAGGGTCGCGCGCGCCGCGCCTGAATCTCTCAGGTACCGCGACAGAGGGGGGCCGTTCCCGCAAGCAATCCAGCTCGCGGGCGGCCACCTGCGCGGAGCCTGCCCATGTCCGAGTTCACGCCTGCGGACTTCGAAGACCCCGATGCGGACACCATCCGCACCACGCCGCTGTACGCGCTGCACGTGCGCCTGGGCGCGCGCATGGTCCCTTTCGCCGGGTATGAGCTGCCGGTGCAGTTCCCCGCCGGGGTGATCGCCGAACATGCCCAGTGCCGTGAGCGCGCCGCACTGTTCGACGTGTCCCACATGGGCCAAATCAGCCTGCACGGCGCCGAGGCTGCCGCGGCGCTCGAAACCCTGGTGCCCGGCGACATGCTGGGTCTGCAGCCGGGCCGCCAGCGCTACTCCCTGTTCCTGGACGAGGCCGGCGGCATCCTGGACGACATCATGGTCGCCAACCACGGGGACCGGCTGCTGCTGGTGGTGAACGCCAGCCGCAAGGGCGCCGATGCCACCCACCTCGCCACCCGCATCCCGCACATCGCGGCCGAGCGGCACGATGACCGGGCGCTGCTGGCGCTGCAAGGCCCGGCGGCGGCGGCCGTCATGGCACGGCTCTCGCCGGAGGCCGCGGCGCTGCCGTTCATGGGCGTGGCCGCGGTCAGCCTCGCCGGCATCGCCGCCTGGGTCAGCCGCTCGGGCTACACGGGGGAAGACGGGTTCGAGATCTCCGTCCCCGGCGCGGACGCCGAGGCGCTGGCGACCAGGCTGCTGGCCGAACCGGAAGTCGGCCCCGCCGGGCTGGGCGCGCGCGACAGCCTGCGCCTGGAAGCGGGGCTGCCACTCTACGGCCTGGACATCGACGAGCTGACCACCCCCGTCGAAGCCAACCTGGCCTGGACAGTGGCCAAGCGCCGGCGGGAGGCCCGCGACTTCCCCGGCGCGGTCGCTATCTGCGACCAGCTCGCCAACGGTCCCACCCGGCTGCGCATGGGCCTGCGTCCCGATGGGAACGCCCCCGCCCGGGCCGAGACGGTGATTGCCGCGCCGGACGGCACGGAGGCCGGCAGCATCACCTCCGGCGGCTTCGGCCCCACCATCAACGGCCCCGTCTCCATGGGCTACGTCCGCCGCGACCTCGCCACCGTCGGCCAGGCGGTGAACCTGCTGGTGCGCGGCAAGCTTCTGCCCGCCCGCGTCGCCGCCCTGCCGTTCGTCCCCCACCGCTACGCCCGCTGAAGGAGCCTGCCATGATCCGCTACACCAAGGACCACGAGTGGGTGCGCCTCGACGGCGCGGTCGCTACCGTCGGCATCACCACCCACGCGCAGGACGCCCTGGGGGACCTCGTGTTCGTCGAGCTGCCCGAGCCTGGGCGGGAGGTGGCGCCCGAGGAGGCGGTGGCCGTCGTGGAGTCGGTGAAGGCGGCGAGCGACGTGTACGCGCCGCTGGCCGGCCGAGTGACGGAGATCAATGGCAAGCTGGCCGAGGACCCGGCGCTGGTGAACCGGGACCCGGCGGGCGAGGGCTGGTTCTTCAAGCTGGCCCTGTCGGACGCCGGGTCGTTCGACGGATTGATGGATCAGGCGTCGTACGACGCGTTGCTGGCGGAGACGGCATGATGGACGCGATCGCCGAGCTGGCCGCGCTGGAGGACAGCTTCGTTCCCCGCCACATCGCCCCCACCGAAGCCGACATCGCCGCCATGCTGCACGTGGTTGGCGCCGAGAGCCTGGCGGCGCTGGCGGCGCAGACCGTGCCCGGCGACATCCGCACGCCGCCGATGGCGGGCCTGCCCGACGCGATCCCGGAAGCCGCCGCCATCGAGGAGCTGCGCGACCTGGCCGGGCAGAACCGGCGGCTACGCTCGCTGATCGGCCAGGGCTACCACGGCACGATCACCCCCCCGGTGATCGGGCGCAACGTGCTGGAGAACCCCGGCTGGTACACCGCCTACACGCCCTACCAGGCGGAATTGGCGCAGGGCCGGCTGGAGGCGCTGCTCACCTTCCAGACCATGATCTGCGACCTCACCGCCATGCCGATCGCCAACGCCTCCCTGCTGGACGAGGCGACCGCGGCAGCGGAGGCGGTGGCGATGGCGCACGCCGCCGCCCGCACCAAGTCGGCCAGTATCGCCGTGTGCGCCGACCTACACCCGCAAACGGCGGCTGTGCTGCAAACCCGCGCCGCCCCGCTCGGCTGGGCGCTGCACCCCTTCGCGCCTGGCGACACGGCGGCGATCGGCGCGGCGCAGCCCTTCGCGGTGGTGCTGCAATACCCGGGCACCTCCGGCGCGCTGCGGGATCTGCACGCCGAGATCGCGGCGGCGCACGAGGCGGGCGCGCTGGCAATCGTGTGCGCGGACCTGTTGAGCCTGGTGCTGCTGACGCCGCCGGGCGCCATGGGGGCGGACGTGGTGGTCGGCTCGGCGCAGCGCTTCGGCGTGCCGATGGGGTTCGGCGGGCCGCACGCGGCGTTCTTCGCCACGCTGGACAAGTTCAAGCGCGTCATGCCCGGCCGGCTGGTCGGCGTCTCGCAGGATGCGGCGGGGCAGCCGGCGCTGCGGCTTGCCCTGCAAACCCGCGAGCAGCACATCCGCCGCGAAAAGGCGACCAGCAACATCTGCACCGCGCAGGTGTTGCTGGCGGTGATGGCGGGGATGTACGCCGTCTGGCACGGCCCGGCCGGGCTGGCCCGCATCGCGCGCCGCGCCAACCTGCAGGCGCGCGCCCTGGCGGAGGCCGGCGCGCGGGCGGGGCTGGCGCTGCGGCACGACAGCTTCTTCGACACGGTGGCGTTCGAGGTGCCTGACGCGGACGGGCTGATGGCCCGCGCGGTGGACGCCGGGTTCAACCTGCGCCGACTGGACGCGACGGGCGTCGCCATCTCGCTCGACGAGACGGTGACGGCGGCGGAGTTGGCCGCGCTGGCCGGGCTGCTGGGGGCGGAGCTGGCCGGCGCCCCCCCGTCCATCCCGGCGGAGCTGCTGCGCACCGGCGCCCTGCTGCCGCACCCGGTGTTCGGCGCGCACCGCTCCGAGCATGAGATGCTGCGCTACCTCAAGCGCCTGGAGGACCGGGACGTGGCGCTGAACCGCTCCATGATCCCGCTCGGCTCCTGCACCATGAAGCTGAACGCGACGGCGGAGATGATCCCGGTCACGCTGCCGGGCTTCGCCGACATCCACCCCTTCGCGCCCTCGGACCAGACGGCCGGCTACAACACCTTGATCGAGCGGCTGGCCGGCTGGCTGGCTGCGGCCACCGGCTTCGCCGCCGTGTCGTTGCAGCCGAACGCCGGGTCGCAGGGGGAGTACGCCGGGTTGCTGGCCATCCGCGCCTACCACGCCTCGCGCGGCCAGGGCGGGCGCGACGTATGCCTCATCCCGTCCTCCGCCCACGGCACCAACCCGGCGAGCGCGGTGATGGCCGGGTTGCGGGTCGTGGTCGTCGGCTGCGACCGGGACGGCAACGTGGACTTGGCCGACCTGCGCGCCAAGGCGGCGCTGCACGCGGACCGGCTGGCCGCCCTGATGGTGACATACCCCTCCACCCACGGCGTGTTCGAGGGCGAGATCCGCGCCATCTGCGCCACCGTGCACGAGCATGGCGGCCAGGTGTACATGGACGGCGCCAACATGAACGCCCAACTCGGCCTGACCAGCCCGGCGGCGATCGGCGCCGACGTGTGCCACCTCAACCTGCACAAGACGTTCTGCATCCCGCATGGCGGCGGCGGACCCGGCGTCGGCCCGATCGGCGTCGCCGTCCACCTGGCGCCGCACCTGCCGAACCACCCCGCCCGGCCGGATGCCGGGCCGGCCGGCGGCTATGGCCCGGTGAGTGCCGCGCCGTTCGGCTCGGCGCTGATCCTGCCGATCTCCTACGCCTACATCCGCATGATGGGCGCCGCCGGGCTGACCCGGGCCTCCGAAGTCGCCATCTTGAACGCGAACTACATGGCAGCCCGGCTGCGGAATGCCTACCCGGTGCTGTATGCGGGGCAGGGGGGCCGGGTGGCGCACGAGTGCATCATCGACTGCCGCGGCTTCCAGGCGGAGGCGGGCGTCATGGTGGAGGACATCGCCAAGCGCCTACAGGATTACGGCTTCCACGCCCCCACCATGTCCTGGCCGGTGGCGGGCACGCTGATGATCGAGCCCACGGAAAGCGAGCCGAAAGCCGAGCTGGACCGGTTTTGCGAGGCGATGCTGGCGATCCGTGCGGAGATCGCGGCGGTGGCCGAGGGCAGGGCGGACCGGGCGGACAACGCGCTGAAGCACGCCCCGCACACCGCGGCGGAAGCGATGGCAGAGACGTGGCCGCACGTCTATTCGCGGGCGGAGGCGGTGTTCCCGCTGCCCTGGGTGCGCGCCAACAAGTACTGGCCGCCGGTCAAGCGGGTGGACAACGTGTATGGCGACCGCAACCTGGTCTGCACCTGCGCGCCGCTGGAGGCGTATGCGATGGCGGCGGAGTGACTGGCGCCCCTCATCCCTTGCGGGGAGGCGCTTGAGTCAGGGCTTTGCTGTTCTGCTTCTCCTAACCCTGGTTCGCTCGACGGGGATGGGCGTCTTGCCTGTGTCGGACGCCTACGTCTGGCAACGCCGCTGGACGCCGGCGCTGGCCGAGGCCATTGCCGCCAACGCCAGCCTGTTTCGCGCTTGGCACGTGCTTGCGGCCGAGATCGCGGCGGACGGCGCTGCCGTGACGACGCAGGCGGACTGGTCGGCCTTGATGTCGGGAGGCCACGCCGTGGTCCCGGTGGTCCGCATCGAGGGCCGGATCGACGCCGCGCGGGAGCCAAGCCTCATCGCTGCGATCCGAGCCATCCTGGGCCGGTTGCCGCCTTCCCTCCGGGCGCAGGTCGAGATCGACCATGACAGCGCGACGGCGCAGCTGGCCGGTTATGCCGACTTCCTGGGCGCGCTGCGCTCCGCATTGCCGGGCACGGGGCTGTCCGCCACCGCCCTGCCAACCTGGCTTGCCTCGCCGGACTTCCCCGCCTTCGCGCAGGCCGTCGATCTGCTGATCCTGCAGGTGCATTCGATCGACGATCCGCGCCTGGGCCTGTTCGATCCGGCGCGGGCGGCGCGATGGGTCAACGCCCTGGCGCGCCGCACGTCCCGGCCCTTCCTCGTCGCCGTGCCGGCCTACGGCGCGCGCGTTGCTTCTGCGCCGGGCGGACGGCTGCTCGCAGTCTCAGCCGAGATGCATGCCATGGACGGCACGGCCGGAACGGAGGCTATGGCCTCGCCCCGCGTGGTGGCGGATTTCCTGGACGGCTTGCGGCGCGACCCGCCGGACGGGCTGCGCGGCCTCGTCTGGTTCCGGCTGCCGACGGTGGATGACCACCGGGCCTGGAGCGCCGCGACGGTGCGGGCCGTGGCGCTGGGGCAGGCGCTGCGCCCGGATATCAGGGTCGTCACCCGGCCTGGCTGGGTCGATGGGATGCTGGACATCCTGGTCGTCAACGCGGGCGACACGGACGCGGCGTTGCCAGCCTCGGTGCCATTGCCGCCAGGATGCGGCGCGGCGGACGGCGTGGGCCAATACCGGCTGGAAGGCGCCGCCCTGACGTTGCGCGGCAACGCCCTGCTGCCGCCGCACGGGAGCGTCACGGCAGGCTGGGCGCGGTGCCCCGCGGGGAGGGTCGATGCGGCGGAGTAGGCTTTGCGCCTTGGCGCTTGCGGGCGTGGCGGCTGCGTCGGCAGGCCGGGCGTGCGTTAGCGGCCTGCCCTGGGAGCTGTTTAGCAACCGCAAGGAAGTCCGTGAGGCAACGCCGTTGAACAGCTTCGCGTGGGAGGCAAGCCATCTCGTACCCGCCCCGAAGCTGCCAGTGCCGCTCCCCCCAGGAATCGCTGACAGCTACAACCAGCAACGCACCACGGCCGAGGCGCTCGGGCTGACCGTAGGCCAGCAGGCCGCCGTGCAGGCGATGCGTTCCGAGCAGAGATTATCTTGGGCGCTCTTGGACGCCGAAGGACTGCCTGAGTCGGTGCGGCTCTACACCGCTGGTGCTGTCGCATTCACGCATTGGAATCCTGCGTTCGCTGCCGAGTCGTTCCGGGCGGTGCTGGCCCTGCCATTCGCGGAAGCAGCCCCGCGTGCCGTGTGGGCCGCCTACATGCTGGGCCGCCTGGCAGCCCAGCAAGGTGACCCAGCGGGTGCATCAGCCTTCTTTACCCAAACCCGCGCGCTGGCCGAGCAGGGTGCACCCGACCTGCTCGGCCTGGCCAGGGCAAGCCTAGGCGACGAGGCCCGGGTGCACTTGGACGTGGGCGAAATTCCCCAGGCGGTCACTCTCTATGCAAAGCAGGCGACCGCCGGGTCCGACGAGGGCGTGCAATCGTTACGGATGGTGGCCGAAGACTTCATGGCGCACCCGGAGCGCCTGGCGGACGCGGTCCGGGACCCGTTGACGCAGCGCCTGCTGGTGGTCCACGCCCTCGCCCTTGCCGGAGACTACCTGCATTCCGTGCATATCGGCGGCACGATCGGCTGGGTCGCTCCGGACGGGTTTTTCCCTCCGGACGACCTGGACACCGACCCGCTCCGTGCTTTGTTCGATGCGATTTGGCGGTCCGGAGTCACAGTTGCAGGAGCTGACCGGCTGGCTGCGCTCGCCTATCAGCTCGGAGATTACCAAGCTGCCAAGAGCCTGGCCACGACCTCCGGCACAGCCCTGGCCGTCTGGGTTCAGGCCAAGCTTGCGTTGCAGGCGGGCGACAACGCCGCGGGCGGGCGATTGCTGGCCCAAGCACTGCACGTCTCGGCGCAGGCCGGCGACGCAGGCTCCCTTGAACCCTCAAGCGCCGACCTGCTTCACGGCGAGGCTGCAACTTGGGCGCTCGGGCGCGGTGATTTCATCCAGGCCATGGCGGTGCTGTGGCCGGCCGCGCAAGCTTATTGGGGCGATGCCGCCTATCTTGCCGAGCGCGTGCTGACCACGGATGAACTCAAGGCCTTCGTGGACGCGAACGCGGCCAAGCCGGAGCCGCCCGCCGACTCCGGCAGGATCGTTCCGGTAAATCAGGTGCGAAGCCTGCTGGCCCGCCGTTTGATGCGGGACGGCCGCTATGATGAAGCGCCAGCCTATTTCGACCATATCGACAAGAGCGCCCCGGATACAGCCGCCGACGCTATCGCGTTCGCTCGTGCCTCGCGTCAGTCGCGCAATGCGTTCTGGGCCTTGGACCGAGCGCGGACGGGCTGGGCCGTGGCGTTGCTGCTGCGTCGGCAAGGCATGGAGCTGACGGGCATGGAGACGACCCCGGACGGCGAGGAGTGGGACGGGCGCTACTCCTTCGGCTATGGACCTGGACTGGACGAATTGGAACGGCAGCCGGCGGGCCTGTCCGTGCCAGACGAGCTGGTCCGCTATCAGGCGAGCCGCGCCGAACCGGATTTGCGCTTCCATTACCGCTATCTCGCGGCCGACCAGGCAGTGCAAGCCGCCGCAGAGTTGCCGCCCCGCAGCCAAGCCTATGCGGCGATCCTCTGCCAAGCGTCACACTGGATGCTCAGCAGCCACGCCGATGAAAAGGCCGCAGCAATCTATCGTCGCTACGTCAGCACGGGCGCAGTCGTCCCGTTCGCCACCCATTTCGGCCATGGCTGCCCCGAGCCGGATTTCGCCGCGGTCTCTGCCACGCGTCAGAAGCTGGCTTCCTTGCAGGTCAGGGACGTCATTCACCGCCACAAGCAGGCTATAGCGGCAGGAACGGCGCTGTTGCTCGCCGCCGTGGCCGCTTCGACTGTTTGGGCGCGAAGGCGATAGGCCGCAGCCTTGCGCCAACGGCCATCCTTGCCAATCCATCGTCATGCCCGAGCTAAATCCGGGCACCTGTCAACCAGAGGGCCGTTGGCGTCAGCAGCCAGGGCCGGCGTCAAGGCGGGTTCTGCCCGTCCGTGCGCGCGATGAAGCCAGCCACGTTGTCGTGCAGCGTCTTCAGCGCCGTGGGAAGCGCATAGACCATGTGCCCCGACTCGTATTGCCGATACTCGATGTTGGCCTGCAACGCCGGCGCCATCGGCAGGTGCTGCATCTCGTACACGCCCTCGTAGAACGGCGTCGCCAGGTCGAAAACGCCGGCGTTCAACTGGACCTTGAGCGTGGGGTTGTACTTCAGCGCGTGCGCCAGGTCCGGCATCACGTTGGCCGACTGGTCGAGCGGCTGGTCGGAGCCGGGCGGTTGATGCTTGGAGTTCCACGTCTTGGAGGTATCGACATACAGCTGGTAGGTCTTGCCCGCGCCGTATTGCAGCACCCGGCGCACGTAGTCGTTGAACCCGGCCACGTAGGCGGACGCGATCGCCGCGGATTGCGGGTCGTAGTCGGCCTCCTTGCCCAGCCGATCCATCGCCGGGCCACTGAACCGCGTGTCCAGCCGTCCGGTGGTGAGGCCCTGGTCGGCTTGCAGCGTCTGCTCGAACTCGCCGCCATCCACCCGCAGGTTGGCCCGCTCGATGTACTCCGCCGGCAGCCCGGTGTAGTCGTGCAGCCTGGCCACGATGGCGGCCCGCCGCGCCGGGTCGAGCGCGGCGCCGGCCGCGAGGGCGCCGGCGTAGTCGCCCATCGCGAACGCCTCCACCTCCGTCAGCAAGGATGGCAGGTCCGTGAAACGCGGATCGAGCCGGTGGTGGTACCAGGCCGTCGCGGCATAGGTGGGCAGCGCCAGCTGGTAGGGCAGGTCGATCCCGGGGTTGGTCTCGGGACCGTCCGGGCTGAGGTCGAAGCTAAGGATTTGCGACAGCATGACGACGCCGTTGAAATCCACCGCCCGCTGCTCCAGCAGATCGACCAACACGGCGCTGCGCGTGGTGCCGTAACTCTCGCCGAACAGGTATTTCGGGGACGCCCACCGGCCGTATTTCGACAGGAACGCGGTGATGAACTCGGCGAAGGCGTGCGCGTCGGCGTCGATGCCGTAGAACGCCTTTTCCTTGTCGTGGCCGGCGATGCGGCCGAAGCCGGTGCCGGGCGCGTCGATGAACACCAGGTCGCTGGCGTCCAGCAGGCTCTGGTCGTTCTCGACCAGGCGATAGGGGGCCGGGGGCGAGTGCGCCGCGTCGGCCGTCACCACGCGCTGCGGCCCGAAGGCGCCCATGTGCAGCCACACCGAGGCGGACCCCGGGCCGCCGTTGAACAGGAAGGTGATCGGCCGGGTCAGGGGCTGCGCGCCGTGGCGGAAGTAGGCGACATAGAACATGGCCGCTTCCGCGTCCGGGTTGCGCGCCTCGTCGCCGGGCTTCGCCGCATGGTCAGCCGCGTCGTTGGGCGGAGCGGCGTCGTCCCAGCCCTTCGGATGCACGACGAGGGTGCCGGCCACCGCTTGGTAGTCGATCCGGACGCCGCCAACCGTGACGGCCCCGTCGCTCGCCACCGAGTCGGAGCTGAGGGCCGGCGGCTTCGCGGCGTCGTCGCGGGCATCCGGGGCGGGCGGCGCCGCAGCCGCGGGCAGCGCCGCCGCGAGCGCCAAGGCGATCGCGAGAGGGGGCAGCTTCAGGGTGGCGGTGATTGGGTTCATGCTGCGGCGGATAGACCGTTTGCGCCGAACTCGGCAACATGGCGGCGAACAGCGCGGAGGGTCCAAGTGCCAATGAGATGGCTGGCTGCCGTCAGCAGCCTGGTGGTCGTGTCGGCCGTCATGCCGAGCCCCGCAGCGGCGAAGATCCGCTCGGTCGTCGTGCAGTGGGGCGAGGTGGCCGTGGTGGCGTCGGACAAGGTGCTGGGTCCTGAGTACCAGGAGCACTCCCTGAGCCGCGGGCATGAGGTGGCCTGGTCCAAATACGTCAACCACGACGATCATGTTCCGGCCCAGCTCTGCCGCGGCTTTGGCTTTGAGGCTTGGCTGGCGGGCGGAGTGGCCGACGAGATGCCAAGCCGCGTCTTGCTGCGGGTGAGCCACCCGTTGCAAACGCGACCGGATGGCGCAACGAGCACGCAGGATACGCTGCTGGTGCCGGTGACGAACGGTTCAGTCGGCTCTTCCTACACGTTCGACGAACCATGGGAGGTCCAGGCGGGCGAGTGGACGTTTGACGTCGTCCTGGACGGAGAGGTCATCGCATCCAAGACCTTCGTGCTGGCGGCGCCGAAGCCAGGCACTCCGGCGCCAGAGTGCCCCGGGCGCGCCGTCAGCTAGGCCGCGCGCCGCACCAGCGCCGCCGGCAATCCGGCAATCGCGCGGTCAATGATGGCGGAGTCGGCATCCACGGACAGGGTGGCCGCAATCACCTCTTGCGCCGCGCGGGCCGCGATGTCGGCGGCTGCCACGCGCACCTCCGTCACGGCGGCCTTCTCGGCGGCGGCGATGCGATCCATCGCCATCTGCTCCCGGCGTCGGCCTGCTGCCTCCGCATCTGTCCGCGCCTGCTCACCCACGCGGGCTGCCTCGGCATGGGCGGACTCCAGCAGTGAACGCGCCTCGGTGGTGGCCTGCTCGCGCCGAGTCGTGGCGTCCTTGAGCATCGCTTCGGCTTCGGACCGCAAGCGGCTCGCTTCGTCGAGGTCGGAGCGGATGATGGACGCGTGGCGGTCCAGCATGATGGTCAACGCCCGCCAAATCCGGTTGCCGAACAACGCAAAGAAGATGACGAACGCGACCGCGACCCAGGAGCGCGGTTCGGCAAAAAAGCTGTGCATGGGTCCCTCAGCCCTTCGCTGCGGATGGCAGCAGGCCATCGACGGCGTGGTCAACCCGCGCCGCTTCCGGAACATGCCCGGTAAGCCGGGTCACCACGGCCGTCGCAGCCTCGCCGGCCACCTGGCGCAAGGCGCCCATGGCGTTGCCGCGCGCCGCGGCGATGCGGCCTTCGGCTTCCGCTAATTGGGCGTCGAGGGCCTGGTTCATGCTGGCGGCCCGGGCCGCCGCATCCGTCTTGGCCTGCTGGGTGGCGGCGGCGATAGAAGATTGCGCCTCTGCCCGGGCGCGCTGGGTGGCCTGCGTCAGTTCGGCCACGGCGGCATCTGCCTGCATTTTGGCAGTGCGGGCGGTGTCCAGGTTCCCGCTGATGGTCGCCCGGCGCTCCTGCACGACACTGCCAACTTTCGGCAGCGCCCAGCGGGAGAACAGTATGTAGAGCAGGGCGAATATCACCGCCCCCCACACCACCTGGCTGAGCGTGAGCGGGCTCTTGAAGTTCAGCTGCGGCATGCCCTCGTGCTCCGGCCCGGCGGCCGTGAGCAGGAGGGCCATGCCCGCCAGGGTGAGGCGGCGCATGGCAGGCTTCAGGTGAACAGGATCAAAAACGAAATCAGCAGGGCGAACAGCGCCACCGCCTCCGTCAGCGCGAAGCCGAGAATGCCGAGGCCGAACACCTGGTCGCGTGCGGAGGGATTGCGCGCCACGCTGGTGACCAACGCTGAGAAGATATTGCCGATGCCGATGCCCACGCCGGCGAGCGCGATTACGGCGATACCGGCGCCAAGGGCCTTAGCTGCAGCGACGTCCATGTCTTGAAGTCCTTCGTTTGGTTGGAAGTGGTCTGACAGACGGCTCTAGTGCAGGTGCACCGCGTCATGCAGGTAGATGCAGGTGAGAATGGCGAACACGTAGGCCTGCAAGAAGGCGACCAGTAGCTCAAACCCCACCAGCAAGACGTTGATCGCCAGCGGCCCTACGGCGCCGATCGTGCCCAGCACGCCGGCGGCCGACAGCATCAGGATGAAGGTGGCGAACACCTCGAACATCACGTGCCCGGCGACCATGTTGGCGAACAGCCGGATCGAGAGGCTGACCGGCCGTGACAGGTAGGAGATGATCTCCACCGGGATGATCAGCGGCGCCAGCAGCTTGGGCGCACCCGGCGGGAAGAAGTATTCCGTGAAGAAGTGGCTGCCGTTCTCGCGGATCGCCACGAAGGTCACGAACACGATCACCATCAGCGCCAGCGCCGCCGTGACGGCGATGTGGCTGGTGTAGGTGAAGGCAAAGGGCAGCAGGCCGAGCAGGTTGCCCATCAGCACGAAGAAGAACAGGGTGAAGATGAACGGAAAGAAACGCCGCCCCTCCTCGCCGATCTGGTCCACGCACATCTTCTCAATGAATTCGTAGCTCATTTCGGCGAGCGATTGCAGCCGGTTCGGCACCACGGCGCGACCGCGCATGCCGAACACCAGCATGAACAGCACGAGGGCACCGCCGGCCACCATCCAGGCGTTGGACTGGGTGAAGTTGACCGATTGCCCCAGCAAGCCCCAGCCGTGATGCAGCTTGAACTGCCCGAGCGCATCAATCGCCGGCGCGCCCGCCTCTGTCGGATCAGCCAAGGTTCCGTTCCTTCCCCTCGGCCGCCTTGGCCGGCTTGGGCGCCATCAGGCGCCACACGTTCGCAATTCCCGCCGCTCCGCCCAGCAGCATGCCCACCACCAGAAGCAAGGGCGAGGTATGCAGCCAGTGATCCAGCGCCCAGCCCAGTCCCACGCCGACCAGCAAGGCGGACAGCAGCTCCACCCCGACCCGCGTGCCCACCCCCCAGGCAGATCCAGACACCGACCGACCAGCAGCATGCGCGGGCCTGCGGGCCTGCGCCGCCCGCAGCCTGCGCTCGAACTCAGCAGGATCGTCAGCCAAAACCGCCCTCCGCACCCGAGCAGGTCAGGCGGGGCTTGCTAACCGGGGGCTACAGGGGTGTCAAGAACGGGTGCGACGCGGAATCCGCCGGATTGCCGCCGCCACAGCCGGGCATACACACCGTCCGCCGCCAGCAGCGCGGCATGAGTTCCCTGCTCGGCGATGCGGCCCTGTTCCATGACCACGATGCGGTCCATCCGGGCCAGGGTGGAGAGGCGGTGCGCGATGGCGATCACCGTGCGCCCCTCCATCAGCCCGTCCAGCTGCTCTTGGATGGCGTTCTCCACCTCCGAGTCGAGCGCGCTGGTCGCCTCGTCCAGCACCAGGATCGGCGCGTCCTTCAGGATCACCCGCGCGATGGCCACGCGCTGCCGCTGTCCGCCCGACAGCTTGACGCCGCGCTCGCCCACGTGCGCGTCGTAGCCGCGGCGGCCGTTCCAGTCCTCCAGCGTGCCGATGAACGCGTCGGCATGGGCACGCCGGGCGGCGTCGAGCACCTCGGCCTCGGGCGCGTCGGGCCGGCCGTAGCGGATGTTGTCGCGGATGGAGCGGTGCAGCAGGGAGGTGTCCTGCGTCACCATGCCGATCTGCCCGCGCAGGGTCTCCTGCGTCACGGCCGCGATATCCTGCCCGTCGATGGTGATGCGTCCAGCCTCCGGCGCATAGAAGCCGAGCAGCAGGTTGACCAGCGTCGATTTGCCCGCCCCCGACTGGCCGACCAGCCCCACCCGCTCGCCGGGCCGGATGTCGAGCTCAAGCCCGTGCAGCACGCCGCGCTGGGTGCCGTAGCCGAACCGCACTGCCTCGAACCGGATCCCACCCTCGCTGACGATGAGCGGCCGGGCACCGGGCAGGTCCGGATGCTGGCGCGGCCCGGCGATGGAGCGCATCGAGTCCTGCACCACGCCCACGTTCTCGAAGATGCTGGTCACGCTGTCCGACACCCAGCCGGCGATGTTGTTCACCTGCCACGCCAGCGGCAGCGCCATCGCGACCACGTTCACCCCGACCCGGCCCTGCCGCCACAGCCAGATCGACAGCCCGGCTGTGCCGACCACCATGCAGGCGTTGGTCACCTGCAGCATCAGCGCCCAGGCGGTGAGCAGCCGGGTGCTGCTGCGGTAAATCTCGGTCTGGTCGTCCACCAGCCCGGAGACGTAGGCGTCCTCGTCGGAAGCGCGGGCGAACAGCTTGACGGTGAGGATGTTGGTGTAGCTGTCCACCACGCCGCCAGTGACCAGGGAACGCGCCTCGGAGTTGCGGCGGGAGCGGCTGCGCGCCCGCGGCACGAACCAGCGCAGCAGCACGGCGTAGGCCACGAACCACAGCGCCATCGGGATCGCCAGCCGCGCGTCGGCATGGCCCATCAGCAGCATCGCGGAGCCGCCATAGATCACGATGTACCAAACCGCGTTGGTGGTCGCGACCACGCTTTCGCGCAGCGCCGGGCCGACCTGCATCACCCGGTTCGCGACCCGGCCCGCGAAGTCGTTCTGGAAGAAGGTCCAGCTCTGCCGCACGACATGCCAGTGCGACTGCCAACGCACCAGGTTGGTCAGGCCCGGCGTGATCGCCTGGTTGGTGACGAGGTTGCGCAGCAGCATGCCGCCGGGCCGCACGACCAGCAGCACCGCCGCCATGCCCAGCAGCTGCCACCTGGCCTGTAGCCACAGCTCCGCCGGCTGGTAACGGGTGGTCAGCGCCACCACCCGCCCCAGGAACGCGGGGATGAGGCTGTCCAGCAGCGCCGTGAGCGTGCCCACGGCGAACAGCGCCACCACCAGCGCGCGCGATTGCCGGACGAAGTGCCAGTAGAACGCCGCCAGGCTCTCGGGCGGCTGGCCCGGCGGCGGCGGCGCCGTGGGCGTGAGGAAGCTTTCGAACCACTTGAACATGGCCCTGGAAGTCGGGCGCTGTCCGTGCCGGGTCAAGCCAAGCCCGCGTTATCGCTCGCCTGGACGTGAGGCAGGCCGACCTGTAACGACGCGGACCATGGGGCAGGTGGATCAGGCGCTTGGGACGGTTGCGAATTGGCTGCGCGCCCTGCTTGGGCTGTTCCTCGGCCTGTTCGGCGTGCTCGACGTGTTCTTGCGCCATGCGCTGGCCAGCGCCGGAGTGCCTAGCAATGCGCAGGCCGTCATCATCCTGCTCGCGGCGGTGGTATTTATCGCCGGCGTGCTGCGGCTCTTCGGTGGCGTATTCCGCATCCTCCTGGTGGTGTTCCTGATTTTGCTGATGCTACACGTCCTGCTGCCGCCCAACAGCTTTTGACCATCGGACCGGCGTCGCTGAGCATGTCCAGCCCGCCCCTATCAAAAGGATTCCTGATCATCCCCCCTGTTGCCCGGCTGGACACGCGCGCCCTTCCTGCTGCCGAGCCGCCCTTGCCCGGCAAGCGCTTCGACAGCGCCCGGCTGCACCGGCTGATCGCCGCCAGCCGCACCATCCGCTCGTTGTCCATCGGCCTGCTCGCTCGGCTTGAGCTGGCCTTCCTGGCCGGCCACAAGGAGCGCCACGTGCTGAGCGCCATCAAGGCGGCGCGCCGCCAGCGGGAGTCGCTGCTCAGCGGCAACGAAGCCTTCTCGTTGTACTCCATCGCCCGCGCGCAGAGTCGGCTGGAAGGCGAGATGGCAGAGGTCGGCGTCTATCAGGGGGTCTCGGCCAAGATCATCAGCGTGGCCAGCGACGGGGCGCCGCTCCACCTTTTCGACACCTTTTCCGGCTTGCCAGCGCCCGATGCGGACGAGTTCGCCCGGATGCGCGAAGGGCACTATGCGGCCTCGCTGCCCTCCGTGCAGGCTTTCATGGCGGACCGGCCCGATGTGAGCTTCTACCCCGGCCTGTTCCCAGCCACCTCGGCCCCGTGCGACGGCCGGCGCTTCTCGTTCGTGCACCTGGACGTGGACCTGAAATCAAGCACGCTTGGCTGCCTCGAGTTCTTCTACCCGCGCATGGTCCCCGGCGGTGTGATCCTGACCCACGACTACTCTTACCTGGACGGCGTGCGCGCCGCCTACGCCGAGTTCTTGGAAACCCGGCGCGAACGGCCGATCGAGCTGCCATCCTCACAGGCCATGCTCATCAAGCTCTAGCCGACGACCGATGGAACGCCACGAAGCGAAGAGCGGGGCTCCACCACAGGATGGGACTTCCTAAACACTTATGCTCGTAGAGGGCGAAGGAAAACCTCGCTGGCAGAAGCCATCCTCTGGTGGGTGCAGGGGCAAAAACCTGTTGGAGTCCACCCGTTATTGCGTTGGTGTAACCGCAAGTAACAATGCCGTCCCAAGACTCGTTGCATATTTGGCCTGCTGAACGAATTGTGTATGGCTGATTGCCTTTAGAACACGTTGTTCACGATTAGGTTTGCAGTGCTCGTTGCTGACCGCTTGAAAAGGAAGAATCATGACTCCGACCAACCAGAGTTCAAAGGCAGGTCCCCGCTTGGACCGCCGGGCCATGCTTGGCGCGGCCAGCGTGGCAACGATCGGTGCCGTGCTCGGCGCTTCCGGCTCCGCACAGGCCCAGGCGGCGACCGGGCTGACCGACGGAGATATCTTTAACTTCGCCCTCAACCTCGAATACCTCGAAGCCAACCTCTACCTGCACGCCGTGACCGGACAGGGCTTGCCAAGCACACTGACCACCGGCACCGGCACGGCGGGGACCGTCACCCTGCTCACCCCTGGCCCGGTACCGTTCCAGAGCACGGCCGTGCAACAGTATGCGCTGCGCCTCGCCCTGGACGAGCAGGCGCACGTCAACCTGATTCGCTCCTACCTGACCCTCAAGGGCTTCAGCCCCGTGGCCCAGCCCGCGATCAACTACGCCACCGCTTTCTCGGCACTAGCAGTGGCCGCCGGGTTGATTCAGCCCGGCCAGACCTTCGATCCGCTCGCGGACGATGACAGCTTCCTGCTCGCCGCTTACTCGCTCATCGACGTGGGCGTGTCGGCTTACGCCGGGGCGGCCAACATGATCGTTGACCCCGACTTGCAGGCTCAAGGTGCCGGGCTGCTCGGCGCCGAAGGTTCGCACTCGGGGGCAATCCGGGGCATCCTGGCAGATCTAGGCGGCGGGAATGCGACGAACGCGATCTCCGCGGCGCGGGCGACCCTGTCGGGAGCGGCTGATGACGTAGGCACCTCAATCCCGGGCGAGGCCTACAACTTCGTTGATAACGACTACAACGGCTTGGTCTTCCGTCGCACGCCACAGCAGGTGTTGGCCATCGTTTACCAAAGTCCAGCAGTCGGAACAGCAAGCGGCGGCTTCTTCCCGAACGGAGTCAACGGCACCATCACGATGGTTTAGCTTGCCCGGCAGCTGCCCCACCCAGTCCGGGCGGGGCAGCTACGCTCTGGATGGCCGCATTGACGCGATAGCCGCTAAAATTGCGGCGTGGTCTGACTGCCGCTTGAGGTCGCGCGCCAGTTCCAGCATTCCATCCCGCACCGACCCGTCTGTGATCACATCAGCCAGGCGCCGACACTCATCAGACTGCCGCTTGAACCAAGCGGCATCCCAATGGCTTTCAAAGCCAGCGGGCAAACATTCTTCCATATCAGTTCCATTTTTCCATGTTGGATGGCTAAGCGCAGCATCGCTTTGCCACATCACGTTTCAATGCCGTCATGCAATCGGGTCTTCCAGAAATCAATGCCTCAGCCAGGTCCCAGGGCTCGACCATTGCAGACGACATGCGCCAGCGCGGAGGTCGGGAGCAGCAAGACCATCCGCATGATGGTCGGCGCGAACTGCATCCACCATACCGAAGCAGGATGATGCGGCGACTTCAGTCCAATCCGTCGCACGCACGCCTGAAATGGCTTGTCTCGCGACTGACGAGAGTAGGCGTCATACATGCCTCTTCTGGGCCATGTTAGGAGCAGCGGCATCCTTGGCGTTCATCAAGAAGGTGGGGGCCAAACCCTATCCGGCGGTCCATCATGCGGAGGGCAAGATGGAACGAAATGCCCGTTGATGAGCCACGACTCGCTCTTCTGCCAAGGCTGGCACGTGGTAACGGTGTTTTTGTGGAAAAATTGCCCAATTGCTTTGATTCCCTGTGGAGCTTCCGCTGCAACCCTGAACGTTCCTATTGGCTTGCCATCGCCGTGAATCAGCTGTCCCGCCTCATCGGGAGGCATGTAAAACTCCATCTGGTCCGTGCCAGCCTGGCTTGCCGAGCGCCAGGTTCGAGCGCGGGCATCGATTGCCCAGCCATAGTTGGCGTAATCTTGCGACAGGCCGCGAAGATCGAACAACATTGGCCATAACGAGATTGCAAGCAGGATGGGAGCCACCCAGGTGACCCGGCGCCATCGTCGCCATCGTGCAAGCGTCCAGGCCATCAAGAGTATGAGACACAGATCGATGAACCAAGCGCGGGTCGTGGCCTGCCGCTCGCAGCATAGTGTGCCATAGCGGTCATACGCAGCGACGATGGAAAACAATGCAGCTCCACCAAGGGCGGCCGCCAATACGGCCTGCCAGCGGCTTGTCCCCAATTCCAATGAGCCGTCTCGCTGCCAGAGCATAGCAAAGCCAAGTGCAAACAAAAGCTTAGCTGAGATCGCGGCCAAGGCCGCCGGCGCCGCCCTACCCCCCCAATCAACGGTCACGACGTCCAGCAAGAGTTGGCGCAGGCCGATTTCGAGCGAGGTGGCCAGGTGCCCGGCGAAAAGACCCGCCTCTGCCCCCGGTTCGGCGTCAAGGGTGTGCGCCATGGGCAGCATGCCAAGGATGGCCATGCCGAACAGTGCTGGAACAGCCCACCACGCCCCTTCGCGGAACGTCTTGCCCAAGCCCGCTCGCCCGCCCAGCGCACCCGCGAGGGCTGCAGCGGCACCGAAGCCCGTCGCCAGGACTGCGCCCATCTCGCTGCTGGCGGCAGCCACCAGCAGCGCCGTGCCGCAACCCAGCCGCCGGCGTGCATCAAGCGGACCTGCCAGCAGGAACAGCAGCAGCACTGCGCTTCCGGCCGTCGGCAGGTAAGCGGCGGCGGCCACCGGCCAATAGAACACCTCGGTGATGTCGTTCGTTGCGAGCACGAAGGCGAACAGTCCCATCACCAGCGTCGCCCCGGTAGCCAGCCGATGCCGGGAGGGTGGCAGCGCATGGACGGCCGCCAGCACCGCGCAGCCCAGCACGCCGACCCAAAGCGCCGCCAGAAACGGAACCACCAACGGATTGCCAGAACCAAGCACTGCCGCGCCGTAAAGGAACAGCAGCAACTCTGAGAATGGGTATGGCGAGACCGCAAGGCGGGGCAGCAGCGCTTGCCAACCCGAGGTTTGCAGCTTGTTGAACAGGACGTATTCGTCGAGCTGCCAGTGCCCGAGGCCGAGCTGCCCCGCATACGCGGCCAGGCATAAAAGCGCGGCAACCCCGGGCAACAGAGGCGTGCCGCCGAGCAGCCGCACCGTTGCCCGCGTGGTTGCCCGCCAGTCCGGCACGTGAGCCACCGAAGCCCGCACGCTGGCCGCAACGGTGGCAGGCATTCCCAGTTCCGCCTCCACCCGCCTGCCGCTCTGGGGCTTCAGTTGGAGCGCCGGGCGTTCGACCAGGTGCCAGGACGCCATCGCCACCACGAAGGTGGCTCCGGTGGCGATGGTGGTGGCAAAGCCGTGGACATGATCCAGCACCAACTGCTGGATCGGGAAAGCGTAGAGATAGGCTCCGTAGGAAAGGTCCCCGAAGCGCGTGGCGTGGCGCAGCAGCGGCGTGGACTCGCTGCCGAAGGCGATGACGACGTAGGACAGCGTCATCCAGCGGAAAGGGGTGCTGCTGCTGCCAACCAGAGTGGGCAGCAAGAACGTCGCGGCAGTCAGCGCCACGGCCGCGTCAAGCCGGAACAGCTGGGGGAGGCGCAGCTGCACCTGGCGCCAGAACGCGCCGGCCATGAAGAAGGGCGCCTGGACCAGCACGTATTTCGGGTCGGCGCTGTAGATCAGCGCGTAGCCGGTCGGATGATAGGCGAACATGTAGAGTCCGCCAGCGCCGCATGCGCCCATGATGGCCAGCAGCAACGCGCCGCGCGCCCAAGCGGCGCACAGCCAGACCAGCGGCACGGCGAGGTAGCATAGCGTTTCAGGAAACAGGCTCCACAGCGAGCCGTTCACCGCGCTGCCGAGCAGCCGGTGGGTGAACACGCCGGGCAGGGTGAGCTTGAGGTAAAGCGCGATGTTGAGCAGGAACTGCCAGGTGCCGTGATGGCCGAAATAGGCACGCAGCGGCAGGGCCGTAGCGGCAGGGCCAACGACGAAGATGCAGAACAGCACGCAAACAGCCAGCCCCGGAAAGATGCGCAGCGCGCGCTTGGCAAGGAAGGAGCCGAGCCTGGGATCGCGCAGCCAGCTGTCATAGATCAGGTAGCCGCTGAGGCAGAAGAACAGGTCGAGTCCGATGCTGGAGACGGACACGTCCCACAGGATCGGCGTCGGCGCGCCCTTCATGTCTTGGCCATGGCCATAGATGACCAGCAACGCTGCAAAAAGCCGTATCGCCCCGAAATTGTTCTCGCGGGTGCGAGCCGCTGATGCGCTGTTCATTCGGGAGCGCTCGTTTCCGCTTGGGTGACGCCGGGTAGCCTGTCCCCGGCAAGTTGACAGGCCATCTACCCCGCCGTACTGCGGCCCGCATCAACGGGTTTATCGAATCGTGGCAGTGACCGGCCCGACCTTGGCGCCAGGGCCGGCCTTGATGAACCAGCGTGTAGCGCGAGCTTCGGGCTGGCTGCAAACGTGTTGGCTGGCGCTGCTCAGCCTTTTGCTGGCCGCGCGTTACCTGTGGATCTACGCCCATCACCCGCTCGGCGTCGGCAACGACCTGCCCGTGGCTGCCTGGTATGGCTGGGCGGACCAGGCGGCCTATTTCCTGGCCGCGCACGGGTGGGCCAGCGGCAACCTCAACGCGTCGCAGCACCTCTACCCGGCCGGCTACGCGCTGCTCGGCGCGATGTTTGTCTGGCTCACGCCGGCGGACCCTTTCGTCGTCCCGAACCTGCTGTGCTGGGTGGCTTCGCTCTGGCTGTTCGCCTCGCTCGGGGCACGACTGGCCGGCGTGCCCGGGGCATGGGTGGCCAGTGGAACGGTGTTCTTCCTGGTCGAAGCGGCGGACCTGCACGCGCTGTACACCTGGGAGATACCCTGGACGAGCACGCCCGCGGCCACGCTGACCTTCGCCAGCCTGCTGCTCGCAATTCGCAGTATCGACGAGCGCGGGCGTTGGCTGGGTCCGGCCGCCGGGCTGCTGGCCGGCCTCATCGTCTTGGTCCGGCCGACGGATGCCTTGGTCATCGTGCCTGCAACCGCCCTCTGCCTGCTCGCCGCCGCATGGGCCCGCAACGGGTGGCAAGGCATACGCGGCCTCTTGGTCCCAGCCGGCTCAGCCTTCGCCGTTGGGCCCTTGCTGCTGTTGGCGACCCATCTTGCGACTCATGGCTGGACGCTGGGCCGCTACTTCGCCAATTCCCGCCTCGTCGGCTTTGAATGGCGCTTGTTGCCGCTGCGCTGGGTCACGCTGCTGCTCAGCCCGCGGCCACTCTACCCGGAGGGCGATGGCTTCGCGAAGGTGTACTGGTTCGTGCTGCCCGGCCTAGCCGGGATCGTGGCCGCGATCCTGGCCGATCGCGGCAGGCGGTTGCGCCACGCGGTGGTCGGCGGGGCGGCGGTCGCCTTCCTGTGCCTGTACCTCTGCTACCGCGACCTTCACGTGCGGGGCCTATTCTCGTTTGAGAACCAGCACTACTTCAAATGGACGCTGCCGGTTTTTGGTCTGTATGCCTTGGGCGTGCCCTACCTGCTTGCGGTGCGACGCGAGATCGCGGCCAGCATGGCG
The DNA here is from genome assembly GCA_964244655.1 of uncultured Acetobacteraceae bacterium. Taxonomy (GTDB): domain Bacteria; phylum Pseudomonadota; class Alphaproteobacteria; order Acetobacterales; family Acetobacteraceae; genus LMUY01. Next base: position 84,329 of record CAXTJU010000003.1, read on the forward strand.
GCTGTTGCCGCTGTCGCGTTGCTGAGCTGCTGGCGGGCGGAGCTGATCGTTGTTCCAGGCCAGCCCCTCGCCACCGTGCTGGCCGATGGGCGAGGGCTCGCGCTGCCGCAGGGCCTGGCCCGGCTGGATGATGCCGTGCTCGCCCCGGCGCCGAATGACTTTCTGGGACTGTATTTCGGCCAGCACACGATCGAGGCAGGAGGACATACCTTCATGGCCGGCGGCGATTTCAAGGTGCTGCCAATGCCATCAGGATTCATGGTCGTGCCTCTGCGCCCATTGCCCCCGGGTCCGGCCGAACTGCACTTGGCGACTGCCGAGCCGCTCGATCCGTCCGCCACCGTGGTCATGGGCCGTCAGGCCATCGTGTTCGGCTTGCCATGCCTCATCGCCCCTCGGCGCGCTGCCTGCCGTTTCAGGTCTGCCCTGCGAACGGAGTAGGTTCGGCCTCGATGAAGTCACCCTGACCAAATTCACGCGAATGCCGCCCTGCCCGGTCTCTCTTGCCCCCTCGCGCTGGGCCGCGCTATTTGCCGCGTCCGGGCGATCCTGGAATCGCCATAGCCGCGGGGAGACGGCGCAAGCCGCTGATGAGCCAGCACGACGCCTGCCTCGCCGCCACTCGATGACGGCGATCTTCCATGCGTCCGCCGACGCTTACGCCGTGGGTGCTCCCCTCGTGCGCCTGTTCGTCGTCGCGCTGGGGCGCACGCCGGACCCGCCCAGCCTGCAAGCCCTCGTGCAGCAGCGCCGGCGGGGCGGCAGCCTGGCCGAGATCGCCGACGCCCTCACAGGCGGGGCGGAGTTCCTGGCCCGGCATGGCCCGCCGGGTCCGCCGGACGAGCACTATCTGCGCGCCCTGTTCTGGGCCGTGGACGATCAGGATCCCGCGGACGAGGACATCGCCCTGCTGGCCTCCCCGGCCTCGCGAGCGGGCGTGCTGCTGGCCGTCAGCCAGTCGGAGCGGGCGCGGGACGGAGTGGGGCTGGCCGCCAACCTCTATCCGGACGGGCTGCCGCCGGAGGACGACGTCGCCTACCAGCTTTGGCTGGACGCCGGGCATGGCGAACAGGAGGACATGGCCGCCCAAGCCAGGCACGCTGCCAGCCTGCCTGACGCGTTGTTCTCGCTCATCCTAGTCGTGCCGCCGGCACGGCCGGACCTGCTGGAGGAAACGCTCGCTTCCCTGGCCGCCCAGATCTGGCCGCGCTGGGAGTGCCTGCTGGCCTGTCCGGACACCCTGCCACGGCATGTGCGCGAGGCTGTGCAGGCCATGGCGGCCCGGGTGGCAGCGGTGCGGCTGATCGACGTGCCGGCCGCGCTGCCTCCCGCCGAACAGGCCAACCATGCCTTGGCTCAGGCCAGCGGCGTCATGCTGGGTTGGCTGGCCGCCAGCGACCGCCTTGCCTCCACAGCCTTGTACGAGGCTGCTGCCGTGCTGGCCGCTGACCCGGCGGCGCTACTGATCTACACCGACGAGGACTGCATCGCCGGCGACGGCACGCGTTTTCGCCCAGCCTTGAAATCCGGCTGGAGCCCGGACCTCGCCCTCATGGGCGACAGCATGGGCCAGTTGACGCTGTTCAACCGGCAAGCGGCGCAAGCGGGAGGCGGTTTCTCGGCGTCTGCCGCGCCGTTCGAGCGGTACGAACTCGGCTTGCGGCTGGCGCACGATGCAGCGCCGGGCCGCATCCACCATGTTCCAGCCATCCTGTTCCATCGCGGCCGGGCACGGGACGGCCGACCGGCCGGCTTTCCCGCGGTCCGCGCCGTGGCATCGGAGCCGCGGCTGGCGGCCATCGTTGCCCATCACCTGCAACAACGGCATCCTGGGCTGGCCTTGGGCGAGCGCCTGGGCGGCGATGGCCTGTGGCCTACTTTGTCGGCCGCCCTGCCGCAGCCCGCGCCGCCCGTGTCCGTCATCATCCCGGTGCGTGATCGTGCAGCCTTGCTGGAGCGCTGCCTGGAGGGCCTGCTGACGCAAACCGGCTATCCCAACCTTGAAGTCCTGGTTGTGGACAATGGCAGCGTGGAGGGCGAGACCTTGCACCTGCTGCAACGCGCCCGGCACGATGAACGGGTGCGGGTGCTGGCCCAGCCAGGTCCGTTTAACTGGTCCGCCCTGAACAACGCGGGCGCGCAGGCAGCGTCGGGCGATCTGCTGCTGCTGCTGAACAACGACGTGGAGGTGATCGCGCCGGACTGGCTGGCAGCCATGGCCGGGCACGCAATGCGCCCCGAAATTGGCATCGTCGGGGCGCGGCTCGTCTTTCCCGCAGGCGGCCTGCAGCATGGCGGCGTCCTGCTCGGCCCCCACGGCCAGGCCGTGCATGCGATGACCCACGCCGCCGAGGGCGAGGCTGGCTACCTCGGCCAGGTCGCCCTGCCGCGGGACCTCTCGGCCGTCACCGGGGCCTGCCTGGCAATCCGTCGCGCGGTGTTCGAGGAGGTGGGCGGCTTGGAGGCCGAGTCCCTGCGCGTCGCCTGGAGCGACATCGATCTCTGCCTGCGGGTGCGCCGGGCCGGCTACCGCGTGCTGTGGCTGCCGGACGCCGTGCTGGTGCACCACGAGATGGCGACCCGCGGGCGGGACGCGGCCTTAGCCCAGCAGGCGCGGCACGAGATCGAGCGCGCCGCCCTGCGCCGGCGCTTTCCCGCCGAGACCGACCGCGACCCGTTCCTCAACCCGAACCTGGACGCGACCGCGACCGGCATCGTGCTGGCCCAGCCGCCTCGCCGCGTGCCGCCCTGGAAACGTGGGTCAAGCGCGTTGGAGCAGGAGGCAGCATGAACGAGCTGTTCCAGGCCATCCAGCCAAGCGCTGCCCATGAATACACCGGCGAGCGCATGTCCGAAGGCCACAGCCTCGAGACGGCGGTGGAGCATTTCCACCGTTATTACCTCGCACGCAGCTTCGCCGCTGGGCTGGACGTGTTGGATATCTCCTCCGGCGAAGGCTACGGCAGCGCCATGCTGGCCCAGGTGGCCCGCTCCGTCGTGGGCGTGGACCTGGACCCGGCAGCGGTGGCCCATGCGGGGCGGACCTACGCGCGGGACAACCTGCATTTCCGCGAAGGCAACGCCACCGCGATCCCGTTGGTGAACGGCAGCCTCGACCTGGTCGTCTCGTTCGAGACGCTGGAGCATTTCACCGACCATGACGCCTTCTTCCGCGAGGCCAGGCGTTTGCTGCGCCCCGGCGGACGGCTGGTCATCAGCACCCCGGACCGCGACACCTACTCGGCCCCCGGCGCGGCGCCAAACCCATACCACGCGCTGGAGCTGAACCGGCCCGAGTTCGAAGCCCTACTCCGCCGGCATTTCGCCCACCATGCGTTGTTCGCGCAGCGGGCCTTCATTGGCTCGGCGATCGTCAGCACCGAGCCTGTCGGGGTGCTGCCGCTGGTGTTCGACCGGCGCGGCCCGACCGAGGTGGCGGCCTCCGTCGGCATGACGGAGGCGCGCTACTTCATCGCGGTGTGCAGCGACGCGACGCTCGCCGGGCTGCCGGACAGCCTGTTCATTGAAACCGGCGACATCAGCGGGCTGACGAGCGAGATCCCCTGGCTGAAACAGGAGATTGCCGAACGGATCGAGCTTCAGGCGCAGGAGCGCGCGGCGCACGCCGAAGCGGTGCAGGCGGAGGCCGCGGCCGGGGCCCAGCGCCTCAAGGCGGCCGAGCAGCAGGACAGCGCACTCGCTGGCGAGATGCAGATCAGCCTCGTTCAGCTCGCGGCCGAGCTGGCGCACCACAAGGCGCAGGCTCGCCGCCTGCTCGGGCTGTGGCCGCGGGCTGAGCTGCAGCGGCTCAAGCTCGATCTGGCCCGCGAAAGCGCCGAGCGGGCGCGGCTGGCGGCGGAGAACGCGGCCGTCAGCGCGGCAATGGGCGCCATCAGCCAGTCCACTCTGTGGCAGCTGAGCCAGTCGCTGCGCCGCGTCGCCCGCCGTGGCCCGCGCCTGGCATGGCTGGCGGTGAAGGCGGTGCGCACGCTCCGATTGCTGCGCAGCGGGCGTCTCGTAACTGCCGTGCGGGCGCGGCAGGAGCTGCGGCGGCAGCGCCGGGCGGACATGGCGGTGCTGGCCGGGCATCCGCTGTTCGACCATGCCTGGTACCGCGCCCGCTACCTGTCCGGCCAACCCGGCGCCGACCCAGTGGCGCATTATCTCTGGCTGGGCGCTGCGGCCGGGCACCACCCGCATCCGCTGTTCGACACCGCCTGGTACGCCGCTCGGCATCCCGGGCTCGGCCTCGCCAACCCGTTCGCCGACTACCTGCGCCGCGGCATGGCCGCCGACGAGGACCCACACCCGCTGTTCGACGCCGGGTTCTATCGTGCGCAGGCGCCCGAGGCGGCCGGGCAGGGATTGCAGCATTACTGCGCCCGCACTCCCGCCGACCCGCGCTGCCCCACCCCGTTCTTTGACGTGGCCGGCTACCTTGCCGACAACCCCGACGTCGCCGCCTCCGGCATGGACCCGGTGCAGCACTTCCTCAGCACCGGCGCCGCAGAGGACCGCGACCCGCACGCGTTGTTCGACACCGCCTGGTATCGGCGCACCCACCTGGGCGGCGCGGCCGGCATCAACCCGCTCGCCCATTGGCTGCGCGAGGGCGCGGCGGCCGGCCTCGCGCCGCACCCGCTGTTCCCCGGCCTGGGTCCGAACGACACCGCGCTCAGCCTGCCGCCGCCCGGCGACGCTCCTGCCGTCTCAATCATCATTCCCGTCTATGGCCGCATGCTGGACACGGCGCGCTGCCTTCACGCCGTCGCCCGGCGCAGCGGCGGCGTGGCGTTCGAGGTCATCCTGGCCGATGACCGCCCCGCCGCGCCGATCGCGCCGCTGCTCGCCTGGGTCAGCGGCCTGCGCACGCACGTGAACCCGGTCAACATGGGCTTCCTGCGCAACTGCAACGCCGCCGCCCGGCTCGTCCGCGGGCGGCACATCGTGTTTCTCAACAACGACACCGTCGTGCACGAGGGCTGGCTGGAGCCGCTGGCGCGCTTGGCGGACAGCGACTCCACGGTCGGCATCGTCGGCTGCAAGCTGCTCAACCGCGACGGCACCGTGCAGGAAGCGGGCGGCGCGTTGCTGGACGATGGCTGGGGCCGCCCCTACGGCGCCGGGCAGGACCCGGCGCTGCCCGAGCTGAACTACGTGCGCGAGGTGGACGTCGTCATCGGCGCGAGCTTCCTGGTGCGGCGCGAGGCATTCGAGGCGGTCGGCGGCTTCGACGACCGCTACGCCCCGGCTTACTACGAGGAGTTCGACCTCGCCTTCGCCCTGCGCGACCGCGGCCTGCGCGTCCTGTACCAGCCGGCCAGCGTGGTGACGCACCTGGACGGCAGCAGCTACGGCAAGGCGGAGCGGGACGCGCAGTCAGCCCGCAACCACGCGAAGTTCTGCCGCAAATGGGCGCGCGCCCTGGCGGCCCAGCCCTCCCGCCGAGCGCCGCTGTTCCTCAGCCGCCAGCGCCCGGCGGCAGGAACCATCCTCGTCATGGAGGACCGCGTGCCGGAGCCGGACAAGAACGCCGGGGCCGCCGCCATCGCGCAGTACGTGGCGCTGCTGGTGAGCCTTAGATTGCGCGTCATCTACTACCCGCATGACGGCCGTGCGCCACAGCCCTATGCGGCGGCGTTGCAGCAGCAGGGCGTGGAGGTGCTCTGCCATCCGGTCGTGTTCCCGGATTGGCTGCACGAGAACGGCCGTTTTCTCGACCACGTCTGGTCCTCCCGCCCCTACGTCTCGGGCCACCTGATGGACCGGTTGCGCCGCGACACCGGCGCGCCAATCCTATACTTGACGCATGATTTGCATCACCTCCGCGAGACCCGGCGCTACGCCCTGGACCGCGACCCGATGGCACTGGACGAAGCGACCCGGGTGCGGGCCATCGAGCTTGGCATCTTCGCCAAGGCCGACTGCATCCTGACTTTCAGCGAGGACGAGGCGGACGTGATCCGCGAGGCTGTGCCCCAGGCGGCCGTGCGGGTGCTGCCGCTGTTCTTCTATGAGGGCGTGCCGGCGGTCGGCGATGCGGCCAGCTTCGCGGGGCGGCGCAAGCTGCTGTTCGTCGGCGGCTTCAATCACGTGCCGAACATCGATGCCGCTCTATGGCTGGTGCGCGAGATCATGCCGGTGCTGTGGCGCACCCACCCGGACGCGCAGGTCAGTATCGTGGGGCCGGAGCCGCCGGAAGAGCTGCGCGCGCTGGCCGGCCCGCTCGTGCAGGTCATGGGCCACGTGCCGGATTTGGCGCAGAGCTACGCAGAGGCGCGAATTTCAGTGAACCCGCTGCGCTTCGGCGCCGGGGTGAAGGGCAAGATCGTGGCCAGCCTGGCCGCCGGGCTGCCTGTGGTGACCACGCGGATCGGCAACGAGGGCATCCGGTTGCAGGATGGCGTGGAGGCGCTGATCGGCGACACGGCGGAGGCGATCGCCGCCCACATCGCGGCCTTGCTCGACGATGACTCCCGCTGCCACGACCTGGCCACCGCCGGGGCCGCCGTGATCGCGCGCCGCTTTTCCTATGAAAGCGCGCGGGCGCTGGTGGCGGAGGTGCTGGCATTGCACCCACCTGGCGGGACGGCATGACGCAACGGCCGGATTTCTCCAGCCTGGTCGATTGGCGGCTGTTGCAGGCCGAGCGGAACGTGGCGCGGGCGGAGCGCCGGGTCGTGCAGGCCGGGCAGCAGGCGGCGCAGGCCGAAGACGCGGCACAGGCCGCGGCGCTGGCCGCGGCGGGAGCGTTGCAGCGGGAGCGTGATCGAGCGGCGGCGTTGCAGGCGCAGCTGGACCAGCTCCTTGCCAGCACATCCTGGCGCGTCAGCCATCCGGTGCGCGTGGCCAGCCGGCTGCGGCAGGCCCTGCGG